>NZ_JBEOYE010000060.1:0-58068 GCF_040296945.1 Streptomyces sp. NPDC001941
CCGCCTACCGGGCCGGGGCCCGCGCGGCCGCGGCCCGCGCCGCCGCGAGCGAGCCGGGCGCGGCGCCGGACGCCGGGGACCCGTACCAGCCGGGCGTCCCGGTCCCGTACGCGCGCGAGCCGTACGGACAGGAGGAGCAGTACGGGCAGGGGGAGCCGTACCCGGAGGGGGAGCAGCCGTACGGGTCGGAACAGCCGTACGGACAGCAGGAGCCGGAGCAGCCGTACGGACAGCAGGAGCCGGAGGGCCAGGAGGGCACGCACGCCCGGGACCCGTACGCCGAGGACCCCTACGCCCCTGACCCCTACGGGCCGGAGTCGTACGCCCCGGATCCGTACGCCCAAGAGCCGTACCCCCGGGACCCGTACGCCCCCGGTGGCGTTCCCGGCGACGAGGACGAGAGCACCACGCGCCTCCACCGCGGGCCCGCCGCTCCCGGCGCGTCCGTGCCCCGGCCGCCCGCCGCCGGTTCCTACGGCAGCGGTGCCATCAACCCGTACGAGAAGACGCCGTACGAGAAGACGCCGTACGACGAGATGCCGTACGACGAGACGCATGACGACGAGCCGCGGTACGAGAAAGAGGCGCCGCCCTCCCCGGCCGCCGGCTCCGGCGCCCCCGAGCCCGCCTGGTGGTCGCAGGCGCCCGACCGGGCGCCCGGGCCCGACGGCGCGTACGACGAGCACGAGGCGTACGGCGACGAGCACGAGGAGCACGACGAGCGGGGCGACGACGGCGAGGCGCCCCGCAGCGTCCACCTGACCGGCTCCTGGAGCGACGGACCCGGCGGACCCGAGGGCGCCGGCCCCGTCCCCGCCGGCGGCACCGGGGGCTTCCGCACGGACGCCCTGCGCGCCGACGCCCAGCGCCGCCTGCCCGCCCCCGCGCAGCCGCTGCCCGCCCAGGTCCCGGCCACCGGGCGCTGGGACGAGGTCGTGGGCGCGGGCGGTGCCCCGGCCTTCCGCGGCCCGGCCACCCCGCGCGAGGCCGAACGGGCCAGGCTCGCCCGGATCGCCGTGGTCGGCGCGGTCACCGAGCGCTGGGCGCCCGAACAGGCCGGACCGGTGCACGACACCTGGCAGCTGGCCCCGCCGATCGGCCCGGCCACCGACCTGTGGGCGCTGGGTGCGCTGCTCTACCGCGCCGTCCAGGGCCACGCCCCCTACCCGGAGGAGAACGCGGCGGAGCTGGTCCAGCTGGTGTGCGCGGAACCGCCCGCGTTCGCCGAGGACTGCGGCCCGCTGCGCCCGGTCGTGGAGTCGCTGCTGCGCCAGGACCCCACCGAGCGGCCCGACTTCGAGGAGCTGCGCGGCTGGCTGCGCTCGCTGATCCGCTCGGCGCCGGAGCCGGACGCGGGCATCGGGGTCGTACCGCTGCCGTCCGCGCCGACCGACGGCAGCAAGCTGCCGATCGTGCGGCGCCGGGGCGAACTGGTGCGCAAGCGGCGGGCCGGAGCGTCCGACGCGCACGGACGGCACCGGCACAAGAAGGTCAAGGAGCGCTCCCGGCGGGCCGAGCGTGAGGTCAGGGAGGTCAGGGAGGTCGCCGAGCGGCCGCCGAACCGCAAGCCGCGCTCGCTGGGCCGGATGCTGCTCCTGTTGATACTGCTGCTCCTGGCGGCGGCCGTGGCGTACGCGATGCTGTTCCTGCCCAGGAACGAGGGGACCAGTGGCGCGGGGAGCGAGCAGCCGGACCGGCCCGGGCAGTCGCAGCAACCCCAGCCGCAGCCGCAGGAGTCGACGCGCTCGCCGCAGCCGGAGCAGCCGCCCGCGGCGACCCCGCAGGGGCCCTCGCCGACGGTGGCCGCCGGTTACGTGCTGCGCAAGGACCCCGAGGGCTTCCAGCTGGCCGTGGACAAGAACTGGCGGCGCAGCCCGATCAACGACGCCGGGCAAGTGCGCTACACCAACGGCGACTTCACGCTGATCGTGGTGCCCGGCCGGGACACCGTGCAGAGCGGTGGCAGCGACCCGATGGCCTACCAGCGCACCAAGGAGCGCGAGCTGCAGCCCTGGCGCGACTCGGCCTGGGCCAGCGCCAGCGGGCTGCGCACCATCGACGTGGGCCAGCAGCACATGGCTGAGGGGCAGTTCACCTGGCAGGACGCGAGCGGGCGTGAAGTTTTCGTGCGCAATCTGGCGATGTTGGTCGGAGGGCGTTACCACGTGGTGCAGGTGATCGGTCCGGACGCGCAACGGGACAAGGTGTCGGAGGCGTATGCGCAGGCCACGAACTCGTACAAGGCGACCCGCTGACGCATCACAGTGAGGTTTCCTTGGCCGCCCCGATGTTCCGCCCCGCGCCCTGTCCTCCGTAACCTGGCAGTCGAAGGAACGGGCGGGGGCAAGTGGAACAGTCATCGACACCTCAGGGCGCGGGTCACGGCCTGGTGCTCGCCGGGCGCTACCGGCTCAGCGAGTCCATCGGCAGCGGTGGCATGGGCAAGGTCTGGCGGGCGCACGACGAGGTCCTGCACCGGATCGTCGCCGTCAAGGAACTGACGGCCGGTCGGTACGCGTCGGAGGCCGACCGGGTCGTCCTGGTCGAGCGCACGCGCAAGGAGGCCCGCGCCGCCGCCCGCATCACGCACCCCAGCGTGGTCACCGTCCACGACGTCCTTGAGCACGACGACCGGCCGTGGATCGTGATGCAGTACGTGGACGGGCCCTCGCTCGCCGAGGCGGCCAAGGAGCGCGGCAGCCTGGACCCGCGCGAGGCCGCCCGGGTCGGGCTGCACGTGCTCGGCGCGCTGCGCGCGGCGCACGGCGCGGGCGTGCTGCACCGCGACGTGAAGCCGGCCAACGTGCTGCTGGCGCGCGACGGCCGGGTGCTGATCACGGACTTCGGGATCGCCGCCATCGAGGGCGACTCCACCATCACCCGCACCGGCGAGATCGTCGGCTCCATCGACTACCTGGCGCCCGAGCGGGTGCGCGGCGGCGCCCCGGGACCGGCCTCGGACCTGTGGTCGCTGGGCGCGACGCTGTACGCGGCGGTGCAGGGCGAGTCGCCGTTCCGGCGGACCTCGCCGATCGAGACCATGCAGGCCGTGGTGACCGAGGAGCCGCCGGTCGCGCCGCGGGCGGGCGCGCTCGGCCCGGTCATCTCCGCGCTGCTGCGCAAGGAGCCCGACGAGCGGCCCGGCGCGGCCGAGGTCGAGCGGATGCTGCTGGACGCGATGGAGGGCCGGGCGCCGGCGGCCGCGCAGGCGTACGTGCCCACCCAGCGCCTCTCCGACCTGGACGCGCGCGCCGCGCTGCCCACCGGACGGCTGCCCGGCCCGCCCACCACGTCCGCCCCCGCTCCCGCCGCCGGGCGCCCGGGGCGCCGCTGGCGCACCGCCGTGCTCGTGGTGCTGCTCGCCGCGGTGGTCGGCACCGGCGCGGGCCTCGCGGGCATGTACTACGCCGACCGCGACCGGGAGCGCGGTTCGGCCTCGTCCGGCGGCGCGACGACCGGCGGCGGCGAGACCAGCCCGGCGCCGCGGAAGTCGTCCGGGAACACCGCGGACACCGCGGGCGGCGACGAGGTGCCGGCCGGCTGGCACCGGGTGCGCGACCCGGAGGGCTTCAGCCTGCTGGTGCCCAAGGGCTGGAAGCGGCAGCTGGACGGCAACCAGATCGACTACACCCCGGACAACGGCCGCCACCGCATCCGGATCAGCGTGGACGGCTCGCCGGACTTCGAGAACCCCTACGTGCACATGCTGGACGTGGAGAAGAGCCTGCGGAAGCGGCTGCCGCAGTACCAGCGGATGACCTTGCACTCCAACACCTTCCGCGACCAGGTCAAGTCCTGTCTGTGGGAGTTCACCTGGTCCGAGGAGAAGGACCATCCGGGCCCGCGGCGCGCGATCGACCAGGTCTACTACGCGGACGACGGAACCGAGTACGCGCTCTACATGTCCGGTCCTCAGGAGGACTGGGACACCACGCGCCAGCAGTTCGACGTGATGCTGCGCAGCTGGCGGCCCAAGGGCGCCTGACGCGGCCCGGGGACGGGCCCGACGAGGGGGAGTGGCAGTGTCCGAGCACACGGGGGACGGCGGGGCGCGCCTGATCGCGGGGCGGTACCGCGTCGAGGACCCCTTGGGGCGCGGCGGCATGGGCACGGTCCGCCGCGCGTACGACGAACTGCTCGGCCGGAGCGTCGCGGTCAAGGAACTGCACGTGGAGCGGGCGGGCGCCGACGCGACCGACACGATCCTGCGCGAGGCCCGCGCGGTGGCCCGGGTGCGCCACCCGCACGTGGTGGTGGTGCACGACGTGGTGGCCGAGGCGGGGCGGCCGTACCTGGTGATGGAGCTGGTCGAGGGCGCCACCCTGGGCGAACTGCTGGCCTCGCGTGGCCCGTTGCCGGTGGCGGAGGCGGCCGGGACCGGGCTCGCGCTGGCCGGTGCGCTGCGGGCGGCGCACGCGCTGGGCGTCTTCCACCGCGACCTGAAGCCCGCCAACGTGCTGGTGGAGGCGGCGACCGGGCGGGTGGTGCTCACCGACTTCGGCATCGCGCGGTTCGCCGGGGCGGCCACCCTGACCGAGACCGGCGCGTTCGTCGGCACGCCCGAGTACACGGCGCCGGAGCGGATGCAGGGGGCCCCGGCCGACGCGTCCGCCGACCTGTGGTCGCTCGGCGTGCTGCTGTGCGAGCTGGTGAGCGGGGAGTCGCCGTTCCGCAGGGACTCGCTGGGCGGGGTGGTGCACGCGGTGGTGGAGGGCGAGATCCGGCCGCCCGAGGCCGCGGGACCGCTGCTGCCCGTGGTACGGGGTCTGCTGGAGCGGGACCCGGGGGCCAGGTGGGACGGGGAGCGGGCGGAACGGCTGCTGCGGGAGGTGGCGCAGGGGCGGTCCGGGGAGCCGGTGCCGCACCCGCCGACGCTGTACGTACCGCCCGGCGGCGGGCGGCACGCGCCGGAACCGCACACCCCTGCGGCGCACACCCCGCCGCCGCCCCCCTCGCAACCGTCCACTCCACATCCGTACGTCCCCCAACCGCCCACCCCTCGACCACCTGCCCCTCAGCCGTCCAACCCGCATCCCTCCGGGTCACAGCCGTCCGTGTCACAACCGTCCGTGTCACTGCCGTACGCGCCGACGAGTTCCACCCCGGTCGCCTCGACGGCCCCGACCTCGCCGACCGTCCCGGGCGACGGCTCCGGCGGCCCGGAGCGCCGCCCCCCGCGCCGCCTCGCGCTGGTGGCCGGGGCGCTGGCGCTGGTGCTCGCCGGGGCGGGCGCGTCGGCCGCGGTGCTGCTGCACGACGGCGGCGGCGGACGCACTCCCGCCGCGCCGGGGACGAGCACGGGCACGGGCACGGACGCCAAGCCCGGCGGTACGCCGTCCCGGGCGTCCTCCTCCGCGCCCGCCCGCTCCGTACCCCCGTCCTCCGCGCCTCCCTCCTCCGCACCCCCTTCGCGCGCGCCGGAGCCGTCCGCCGGCACGGACGCGCCCGCCGACGCCCCCGACGGCTACCGCGCGGTGCGCGAGGAGCAGGGCTACTCGCTGGCCGTGCCCGAGGAGTTCGGGCGCTCCACCGACAAGGACGGCCGGGTCTTCTACATGTCGGCGGGCAAGACCTTCCGCATCGGCATCCGCCTGCACCCGAAGGTCTCCAGCGGGCCGCTCGGCGCGATGCGGATCTCCGATGCCAACGGGGCGGACACGAACCCCGGTTACCGCAACGGATCGGTCACGCCCACCACGCACAACGGACGGACCGCCGCCCTCTGGGAGTTCACCTGGAACGGCTACGACAAGGCCGAGGGGGCTCGGCACACCATGGACATCGCCTGGGACGAGGGAGGGTGGATGTACGACGTGTGGGTGTCCGCGCCGACCGGCCGACTGCCCGAGGCGCGGCGGTACTTCGACACCGTCCTCGACTCCTTCCGGGTCGGGTCCTGAGCCGGGGCGCGGGTGGCGGAGGGGGCGCGAGTGGCCGCTGCCACACCCGTCGCAACCGGTGGCGGGTGCACCCGTGCTTCGCGAGGATGTGCACATGACGAATGACGGGGGACGAGTGAACGAGCCGACCAGCTACGGACTCCAGCCGCCGGTCCCGCCGCAGCCGGGCGCCCACGAGCCCGCCCGGCACACCCCGGTCCACCAGGCGTCCCCCGTGCCGGAGGCGGGACCGGGGCGGACCATCGGGGGCCGCTACCGGCTGGTGTCGCGGCTCGGGCACGGCGGCATGGGCACGGTCTGGCGGGCCCACGACGAGGTCGTCGACCGTGACGTGGCCGTCAAGGAGCCGCGCGTGCCGGACCACCTGGGCGAGCGCGAGCGCACCAACGTCCACCTGCGCATGCAGCGCGAGGCGCGGGCCGCGGCCCGCATCGAGCACCCCTCCGTCGTCACCATGCACGACGTCGTCGTGGAGGACGGCAAGCCCTGGGTGGTCATGGAGCTGGTGCGCGGCCAGTCGCTCGGCGACCGCCTCCAGGAGGGCACCCTGGACCCGCGCGAGGCCGCCCGCATCGGCCTGGCGGTGCTCGGCGCGCTGGCCGCCGCCCACGAGGCGGGCGTGCTGCACCGGGACGTCAAGCCCGACAACGTACTGCTGGGCCGGGGCGACCGGGTCGTCCTCACCGACTTCGGCATCGCCCAGGTGGAGGGCGAGCAGGGGCTCACCGAGACCGGGGCGTTCGTCGGCTCGCCCGAGTACATCGCGCCCGAGCGGGTGCTGGGGCAGCGGCCGGGCCCCGAGTCGGACCTGTGGTCGCTGGGCGTGGTGCTGTACGCGGCCGTGGAGGGCGTCTCCCCCTACCGCCGCTCGCACACGCCGGCTACGCTCCAGGCGGTGCTCTCCGCCGAGCCCCAGGTCCCGTCCCGGGCCGTCGGCGCGCTGGGCACGCTGGTGATGCGGCTGCTGCGCAAGGACCCGGCGGCGCGGCCGACGGCGGCCGAGGCCCGCGAGGTCCTGGAGTCGGTGGCGCACCCTGCCCCGTCGGCCGCCGCCACCCGGCTGCTGCAGGGCGCCACCACGGGCGCCGGGGGCAGCCGCTGGGTACCGCCGGTCCTGGCTGGTCACCGGGGGCGGCAGTACGGGCTGCTCGCCGGGGTGGTGGCGGTGGCGGTCGCGCTGGTGCTGCTGCTGGCGAACCCGTTCGCGGGCCACCAGCTCCCCGACGGCTGGCAGGTGCGGCCGGAGAGCGAGGTGCTCCAGGCGGACGTGGCGGTGCCGAAGGACTACAAGCGCGCGCAGAGCGCCGACGACGGGGCGGTCTGGTTCAGGGACCCCAGCGGCGTCTTCGAGATCGACTTCTGGCGCACCGACACCAGGGCCGGGAACCGCAAGGACGACCCGGGCCCCGAGGGCGAGGCGTGGAAGGCCCGTTACGAGCGGGGCGGGCGCAACGAGCTGGAGATGAAGGACGCCAAGGTGACCCTGACGGCCACCGAGCATCAGGGCAGGAAGGCCGGCGAACTGGTCACCGACTTCCTCCCGTACAACACCAGCAGCAGCGACGAGGACCCGGTGCGCTACCGCTACCACGAGCTGCTGATCCCGGGGAAGAACGGCGTCTACTGGCAGATGCGGGTCAAGTCGCCCGCGGCGGGCACGGCGGCCGAGGACGGTCGGAAGCTGTTCGACGAGGTGCGCGCGGGGCTGTCGATCCAGGGTCCCTGACCCGGCCGGCCGCTTCCCGGCCACGCCGCCGGAATTCGGGTGCGACCGGGAACGAGCCCCTGATCAGCGGTTATGGAGCCAGCGATCGCTGGCGCGGTCGGCGGGTCGGCGAAAACTCGTTACCGACGGGTACCCAAGGCCCTCCGAGGGGCATACGCTCGCCCCCATGACGGACTCGCAGGCTGCCGCCACGCCCGGTACGAACCCGATAGCCCCCGCCCCGGCCGGTGCCCGCACCGCCGCCGACGTGGTCACGCCGGAGGTGGTCGCCCGGCTCGCGGGCGGCGTCACCGGCTCCGGGCGCACCGCCAACCACACCCCCTTCACCGGGGAGAAGCTGGCCGACCTGCCCGAGTCCACGCCCGAGGACGTCGCGGAGGCCTTCGAGCGGGCCCGCGCCGCCCAGCCCGTCTGGGCCGCCCTGCCCGTGCGCGAGCGCGCCGCCGTCCTGCTGCGCTTCCACGACCTGGTCCTCCAGCGCCAGTCCGAGGTCCTCGACCTGATCCAGCTGGAGACCGGCAAGGCCCGGCTGCACGCGCACGAGGAGGTCCAGGCCGTCGCCGTGGCCGCCCGCCACTACGGCCGCCGCGCCGCCGCCTACCTGAAGCCGAAGCGGCACACCGGGGTCGTACCGACCCTGACCAAGGTCACCGAACTGCGCCAGCCGCGCGGGGTGGTGGGCCAGATCGCGCCCTGGAACTACCCGCTGGAGCTCTCCGTCGGCGACGCCCTGCCCGCCTTCGTCTCGGGCAACGCGGTCGTCATGAAGCCCGACACCGAGACCGCGCTCACCGCCCTGTGGGCCCGCGACCTGCTGGTCGAGGCGGGCCTGCCCGCCGAGGTCTTCCAGGTCGTCCTGGGCGAGGGCCCGGTGGTCGGCCCCGAGGTCGTCCGGCACGCCGACTACGTCTCCTTCACCGGCTCCACCCGCACCGGCCGCGAGGTCGCCCAGGGCGCCGCCGCCCGCCTGGTCGGCGTCTCCCTCGAACTCGGCGGCAAGAACGCGATGCTGGTGCTGGCCGACGCGGACGTGGAGAAGGCCGCAGCGGGCGCGGTGCGGGCCTGCTTCTCCTCCGCCGGGCAGCTGTGCATCTCCATCGAGCGGCTGTACGTGCACGAGTCGGTCGCCGACGCGTTCGTGGAGCGGTTCGCCGCCCGGACCAGGGCCATGCGGCTGGGCAAGTCCCTGGCGTACGGCGCCGACATGGGCTCGCTGGTCGGCGAGCGCCAGCTGGAGACCGTCACCCGGCACGTCGAGGAGGCCGTCGCCAAGGGCGCCCGGCTGGTCGCGGGCGGCGTGGCGCGGCCCGACATCGGCCCGCTGTTCTACGAGCCGACCATCCTGGAGGACGTCGAGGCGCCGATGGCGGTGTGCGGCGAGGAGACCTTCGGACCGGTCGTCTCGATCTACCGCTTCAGCGACGAGGACGAGGTCGTCGAGGCCGCCAACGCCACCGCGTACGGCCTCAACTCCTCGGTGTGGACCAAGGACTCCCGGCGCGGGCACGCGGTCGCCGCCCGGCTGCGCACCGGCACCGTCAACATCAACGAGGGGTACGCGCCCGCCTACGGCAGCGTGCAGTCGCCGATGGGCGGCATGAAGGACTCCGGCCTCGGCCGCCGGCACGGCTCCGAGGGCATCCTCAAGTACACCGAGGCGCAGACCGTCGCCCAGCAGCGGCTGATCCCGCTCGCCCCGTCGTTCGGCATGGACGACGAGAAGTACGCGGCGTTCATGACCCGCTCGCTGAAGGCGATGAAGGCCCTGCGGCTGCGCTGAGGCCCCGCCGCACCCGCGGCGGCCCGTCGTGCCCGTACCCGTACACGTACGCGCTTCGTTCAAGGAGAGCCATGACGCAGGTACCCCCTGCCCAGAATGCGGACGACCCCTCGTACGACTACGACGTCCTCGTCGTCGGATCGGGCTTCGGCGGCTCGGTCTCGGCCCTGCGGCTGACCGAGAAGGGCTACCGCGTCGGCGTCCTGGAGGCGGGCCGCCGCTTCACCCGCGCCACGCTGCCCCGCAACTCCTGGGACGTGAAGAACTACCTGTGGGCGCCCGCGCTCGGCCTGTACGGCATCCAGCGCGTCCACCTGCTGGGCAACGTGATGGTGCTCGCGGGCGCGGGGGTGGGCGGCGGTTCGCTCAACTACGCCAACACCCTCTACGTACCGCCGAAGGCGTTCTTCGAGGATCCGCAGTGGGCCGGCGTCACCGACTGGCAGGAGGAGCTGGCCCCGTACTACGACCAGGCCAAGCGGATGCTCGGGGTGCGGCTCAACCCGACCATGACGCCCTCCGACGTCCACCTGAAGGCCACCGCCCAGGCGATGGGCGTGGGGGACACCTTCCACCTGGCCCCGGTCGGCGTCTTCTTCGGCGACGGCGAGGACGCCGACGGCACGTCGAGGACCCGCCCCGGCAAGGAGGTCGCCGACCCCTACTTCGGCGGCGCGGGCCCCTCCCGGCGGGCCTGCACCGAGTGCGGCGAGTGCATGACCGGCTGCCGCCACGGCGCCAAGAACACCCTCAACGAGAACTACCTCTACCTCGCCGAGAAGGCCGGGGCCGTGGTCCACCCGATGACCACGGTCACCTCGGTGCGCGACACCGGCGCGGGCTTCGAGGTCGTGACCGTCCCCACCGACCGGCGCAAGGCCGCGCCGCGCGTGCTGCGGGCCCGCAACGTGGTCGTCGCCGCCGGCACGTACGGCACCCAGACCCTGCTGCACCGGATGCGCGACGAGGGCGTGCTGCCCCGGCTCTCGGACCGGCTCGGCCACCTCACCCGCACCAACTCCGAGGCCCTGGTCGGCTCGCAGACCACCGACCGCCGCTACCGGCACAAGCACGGCGCGGCGAAGGCGGAGTTCTGGAAGGGCGTGGCCATCACGTCCTCCATCCACCCCGACGCCAGCACCCACATCGAGCCGGTGCGCTACGGCAAGGGCTCCAACGCGATGGGCGCCCTCTCCGTCCTCCAGGTCCCCTACGGCGTCAACCGGGTGCGCTCCTGGCTCGGCAACGTCGCCCGGCACCCCACCCTCGCGGTGCGCTCGCTCTCCAACTACCGCTGGTCGGAGCGGACCATCATCGGCCTGGTGATGCAGTCCCTGGACAACTCGCTGACCACCTACCGCAAGCAGGACGGCATCGGCAAGGGCCTGTTGACGGCCCGTCAGGGCCATGGCGCGCCCAACCCCAAGCAGATCGAGGCGGGCACCCGGGCGGCCTCGCTGCTCGCCGCCGAGATCAACGGCTTCGCCGGGTCCAACGTCGGCGAGCTGATGGGCACCCCGCTCACTGCGCACTTCCTGGGCGGCTGCGTGATCGGCGACTCCGCGGAGACCGGGGTCATCGACCCGTACCACCGCGCGTACGGACACCCCGGCCTGTCCGTCGTCGACGGCTCGGCGGTCTCCGCGAACCTCGGCGTGAACCCGTCCCTCACGATCACCGCGCAGGCCGAGCGGGCCATGTCCTTCTGGCCCAACAAGGGCGAGCCGGACCAGCGCCCGGAGCAGGGCGGGGCGTACGTGCGCCTGGCGGCGGTCGAGCCGAAGTCCCCGGCGGTCCCGGCGGACGCCTTCGGCGCCCTGCGGCTGCCGTTCCTGGGGATGCCGCAGGTGCGGCGGGCGGAGGCGGGGGAGTAGTAGGAGCGCCGGACGTGCGAAAGGGCGCCGGACGTGCGGAAGGGGCGCTGCACCCCCCTCCGAGTGCAGCGCCCCTTCCGGTCTGTGGGGGTTACGCGGTCGCGTCACCCTTGCGGCGCTTCAGCGCGAAGACGACCCCGGCGCCCGCCAGGACCGCCACGCCACCGGTGATGCCGATGGCGGGGAGGGCGGAGGAGGAGCCGGTCTCGGCGAGGTTGCCGGTCATGTTGCTGTTGGTGCCGGGCGCGGGCTTCTTGTTCGGAATGGGCGTCTTGCCGCCCTCCTGGGGCTTGGTGCCCTCGGTGTCCGTGCCGGACTTCACGATCTTGAAGCGGTACGCGGTCTGGCCGCCGGCCGTGACGCAGCCCGTCTCCTCATCCAGGGCGAAGCCCGCGCCGAGCGTGAAGCCGTCGCCCACCGGGGCGTTCGCCTTGACGTTGACGCGCAGCGGGATGTCGACCTCGTAGCCGGGCTTGAGCGCGTCGCTCTCGCCGACGTAGCCGACGGCCTGGCCGTCCTCGTCGAGGCGCTCCCACTTCTTCGCGTCCGGGTTGTACGCCTGGAGCTCGACCTTCTTGGTCTTGAAGAGCTCGACGCCGTCCTTGTCGGCCGAGGCGCCGGCGAAGTACGCGATGTTCTTGACCGTCGTGGTCTTCGACGGGTTGAAGACGTTCACCTTGAACTTGTGCCAGCCGCTGCCCGCGGCGATCTTGCCGGGCAGGCCGGTGATCGAGAGCTTCAGCTCGACCGGCTCGGTCTCGCAGACGGGCTCGTCGTCGCCCTCTTCGTCCTCGTCCCCGGGCTTCGGCTCGGGCTTCGGCTTCGTCTCGTCGGCGGGCTTGCCGGGCTTGTCGCCGGGCTTCTCCGCACCCGGCTTCTCACCGGGCTTCTCCGTACCGGGCTTCCCCGCGTCCTCGCCCGGCTTGTCGCCCGGCTTCTCGCCCTCGGAGGGCTTGTCCGCGGGCTTGTCGGCGGGCTTGTCGGTCTCCGGGTTCTCCGGGGTCCCCTCCGACCCGGAGGTGGAGACCGTGGCGGCGCCCGCGCCCTCGGTGGCGAACGCGGCCGGGGCGGCGAGCAGAGCGGCGGGGGCGATGGCGGCGGTCGCGGCGGCGACCGCTATCGCGCGGCGGAGCTTCATCAAGACCTCGGGAGAGTTCTGGCGGGCCGTTGGGTGCACGGCACGGTTCCGGAGGCCCTCCCCGGGGTGGGGGCGTCACGGGTGGGGCCGGTGTTTCGCATTGCATGACCCGTGACCTGCGCAATTGGTTGTACATCAACTCACACAGAATTTATGTGGCCTGCGTCACTCGGTGCTTTTGGGCGCATCCGCGCCTTCCGTGCCCGGCGCGGGTCCGTCTCCGGGGTCGGCCGCCCCGCCCCGCCCCGACCGTTCCCGCATCGTGATCTTCCGCCGTACAACCTCCGCCCGCCCGGCGCGGTCGAACACCCGGCCCCCCGCACCTGCCCACACGCCCGAGGTCCCGCCCCATGACCCGCCCCGCCCTCGCCCTCGCCGCCGGCGCGCTGTTCGCCTTCGCGGCCACGGCCGCCACCGCCCCCGCGCACGCCGCCGACCCGGCCCCCGCCCTCACCGGCCCCGCCGAGGTCGTCCTGCAGCCGCGCCCCGCGAGCGGCGAGCCCGTGCGCGCCGCGCTCGACGTGGCCCTCGACGCCCCCGACGCGCCGGGCGACGGCGCGTACACCGTCACCTTCGACCTGCGCGGACTCGCGGGCGTCGCCGAGGCGCGCTTCGCCCCGGGCGTGGGCCACTGCGTCCTGACGGGGACCGAGGGCGTGTGCACGGGCAGCGGTACGGGGCCGGTGGCGCGGCTCGAACTCGCCACGGCCCGAGGCGCGTTGCCCGGAGCGACCGGAACCGTCCGGGCCACCGGCGCGATCGGCGGGAGCGCCGTCGCCCCGCTCTCGACCCGGGTCGCGGTGGGCGCCCCCGACCTGGTGATGGAGCCGCTGCGGCTGAAGCGCGACGTGAAGCCCGGCGAGTCCCAGCCCGCGGCGCTGACCTTCGCCAACGAGGGCGCGGCCGACGCCCGGGGGGTGCTCCTCACGCTGCGCTGGTCGCACGGCCTGGACGTCCCGCAGCGCTACGACAACTGCGCGTACGACGAGGACGCGACGGGGACCACGGTGCGCTGCGCGGTGGAGGGGGTGTTCGAGGCGGGCGCCGCCTACCAGCTGGCCGAGCCGCTGACCGTACGTGCCCAACGGCACGCGTACCACGAGGAGTTCGTCTATCGGATCGAGGAACTGGCGCTCGGGCCCGGCGCCCGGTCCCGCTCCGCGCTCGGCTTCACCGGCGGCGGGGGTGCGGGAACCCTCACCCTCGAGAAGCAGGCGGCGCGGGTGACGTCACGCGAGTCGGCGGGACGCGGGGAGCAGCGCGACGAGCTGCGGGCGGCCAACACGGCGGACTTCGCGGCGTACGGCGCGCGGGCCGAACTGCCGGGGGAGGGCGGGACGGTGCGCATCGCCGTGGGCGTGCGCAACCGCGGCCCGGCCTGGATCGCGGACCTGCGCGGCGCCACCGTCGACGTACGCCTGCCGCAGGGCACGCGGGCGGTGGCGAGCCCCGCCAACTGCCGCGCGGTACAGGGCAATCGCTACACCTGTACGCTCCCCGGCGCCGTCCATGAGGACGCGGACCTCCGCCTCCCCTTCACGCTGAAGGCCGACCGGGTGGTGCCCGGCGCGCGCGGCACGGTCACCGTGACCGGCCCACTGCCCTTCGACCGCCGCCCCGCCAACGACACGGCGTACATCCTCCTCAACGCCACCGCACAGGGCGGGACTTCTGGAGGCGACTCTGGTACGACCGGCGGCACGGCCACTCCCGTGGCCACCGCCACCCCGTCGCCCGGCAGCACGCCGGGCGGCGCCGCACCGCGTTCCGGGGCCCTCGCGGCCACCGGCACGGACAGTCTGCTCGCCACGGGGGCGGGCCTGGCCGCGCTCGGCGCGGGCGCCGCGGTCCTCGCGACCGCGCGCCGCCGCGCCCGGGCGTAGGGAAGGAACGGAGTACGACCATGCCCGAGCAGCACGCGCGCGGATCCGGATCCGGGGAGGAGCCGGTCCCGGACGACGTCTGGCAGCGGTTCCTGGAGGACAGCGAGCGGGACATCCGCGCGTCGGCGCCCAAGGAGCCGTCGGCCCGCGCCCGTATGGTCACCGAACGGCTCCGCCAGGAGGCCGAGCAGCCCGCGCCGTGGCGCGGCCCGACCGCCCGCCCGCGCCGCCGGCGCCGCTGGCTCGCGGTCGTCGGGGTGCTGCTCGCCGCGCTGGCGGCGCTGATCGCGATGAAGCCGTCGCTGGTCACGGACCTGGTGTCGGCCGACGGGCCCTCCGCCGGGCCGTCCGCGCTGCCGCCCGAGACGGCCGCGCCCTCGGCGCCGCCACCGTCGGACGACCCGGAGGAGCCCACGCTCAAGGAGCCGTTCCGCGGCTCGCCCGCCGAGCGGTACGCGGACGGGGCGGCCGGCATCGAACTGCCCGCAGCCCGCGCGGTCGGCGCCCTGTCCGCGGGCGAGGTCGCCAAGGCCCTGGCCCGCGCCAAGGACTTCCTGGTCGACGCGAACCTGGACCCGGAGACGCTGCGCGGCGGCAGCCCGGAGACGGCGCTGGCACTGGTGGACCCGAAGCAGCGGGGTCAGCTGGACGGGATGAACCGCGCGCTGCGCACCCCGACCACGGACAACGACCCGCTCTCCTACTTCAGCCGCTTCGACCCGCAGGTGACCCTGGCGGGCCCGGTGGTGAAGACGCGCGGCCGGATGACGTACGCCCCCGACGGCAAGGGCGGCCTGACGATCCACACCGACTTCACCTTCGTCTACCCGCTGGTGAAGTCGACCCCGGGCGCCACGGAGGTGGCCCGCACGATCGTGCGCAGGGTCATCGACTTCGAGGCGCTGAACCCGGCGAAGTACCAGGCGACGCCCGGCAGGCTGGCGCTGGGCAAGGTCAGCCAGGACACGGGCAACTCCGAATGCGGCACGCACGACGGCTTCCTGCACCCGCGCTTCCCCTCGGACGCCCCCACCGGTCCGACCCCGTCGGGCACCCCGGTCGACCCCTACGACCGCAGCAAGCCGCTCCCGACGACGACCGGCTCCCCCGACGCGTGCGGGACGCTGACGAGGACCTGAGGGCCGGTACGCAGCCGGAGGCCCCGGTCTTCCGTGACCGGTGCCGGGAGCACGTGCGAGGGCCCCGCCGACATCCCGTCCGCGGGGCCCTGGCCGTCAGCACCGGCGTCAGGGCTGCGCCGGTGCCGGAGGCGGCGCCGGGGGGGTAGCGCCGCTCTGTGGTGCTGGTTCCGAGGGTGCGCACGGGACCCCGCCGGGCGGTGTTCCGTACGGTCAACTGGCTTGTGCTGGGAGGGACTCGGGCTTTTCTCGCATCGTGCTGGACGGCTGCGTACCGCGCAACCGTCCGGACCGGATGCGGTCGGCCCCGGGCGTCCCCGGAACCGACCGCCCTTATGGGGTGACCGGGCTGCTGTCCCCTGCCGTCCGGTCACGCGCGCTGGGGCGAGGTCCCACGACGCACCAGGGGTGCGTCACACGCTCCAGCGGAGCCACGCGTGGTTTTTTCGGGCCCGCCCCTGGATGGCACGGACAACCTCACCAACGAAGCCGCGCACGGCCGGGTCACGCGCCGTACGGGTGACGGCGTCCGAACGTCCGTCCCCCGCACACGCCGCCAGCCCCCTCGGAGACGTCAGACCCGGCCCCGCGACAGCTCCAGGAGCGTCATCGCCAGGGCGGTGCCCGGCTTGCCCAGGGCCTGGCGGTAGCGGGTGAGGACCTCCGTCTCGCGCGCCAGGTTCACGCGCCGCCCGCCCGAGGTGATGCGGGCCTCCTGGATGACGGCCGAGACGGCCATCCGTTCCTGGATCAGGCCGATGATCCGGTCGTCCAGCGTGTCGATGTGCTCCCGGGCGCCGGTGATCAGCTCGGCGGCCGACTCGGTGCGGGCGCCGGTCTTCTCGGCGGGGGTCGCGGCGGTGGAGGGGGCGGGGGAGGCAGAGGTGGTGGTGGCGGTCATGGTGGGCTCCTCGGTGCGATGCGGATCGGTTCGGATCGGATCGGACGGTTCGGCGGGGGAGCCCCTGGTCGGCGCGGACCGGGAAACGACAGGCGCCCCGGGCCTTGTCGGCCCGGGGCGCCTGGGAAGTCGCTTGTCAGTTGCTCAAGCAGCACGACCATGGCACCGGACGGGCCGGGTGCCATAGGTAAAGACGTAGGTCTGGTGCTTGCGCATGGGCCCAGTATGCCCCCGCCCCCGCCCGCCCGCGCAAACCCGCCCGCATGCTGGACCCGCGACGATGGGACCCGGGACGGTGGAACCGGGGACGGTGGAACCCGGGACGGACGGCGGACCCGGGCCGGACCCCCGCCCCGCCCCCCGCCCCGTCCGTCATCCCGTCCGTCGTCCCGCGCGCCCCCCTCGCGCCGTGCGCGCGGTCCCGCACCCCCGTCCCCGTACCGGCTCCGGATGATGCGACGAAGCGCGCCCCGGGCGCCCCGGTAGAATCGACAAAACCGACCCCCTCCCTCCGCCGGAAGGCCGCCAGTGTCATCAGCGTCCCCCGCTGCCGCGCCCGACGTCGTCCTCGTCGTCGACTTCGGCGCGCAGTACGCCCAGCTCATCGCCCGCCGCGTCCGCGAGGCCCGGGTCTACAGCGAGATCGTCCCGTCCACGATGCCCGTGGCCGAGATGCTGGCGAAGAACCCGAAGGCGATCATCCTCTCCGGCGGTCCCTCGTCGGTGTACGCGGAGGGCGCCCCGCGCCTGGACCGCGCGCTCTTCGAGGCCGGGGTCCCGGTCTTCGGCATGTGCTATGGCTTCCAGCTGATGGCCCAGAGCCTCGGCGGCACCGTCGACGACAACGGCGCCCGCGAGTACGGCCGCACCCAGCTGCACGTCTCCAGGGCCGGCTCCACCCTCTTCGAGGGCACCCCGGTCGAGCAGTCGGTGTGGATGTCGCACGGCGACGCCTGCTCCGCCGCCCCCGAGGGCTTCGCCGTGACCGCGTCCACCGACGTCGTCCCGGTCGCCGCCTTCGAGAACGACGAGAAGAAGCTGTACGGCGTCCAGTACCACCCCGAGGTGCTGCACTCCACGCACGGCCAGCAGATCCTGGAGCACTTCCTCTACCGCGGCGCCGGCATCGAGCCCAGCTGGACCACCGGCAACGTGATCGAGGAGCAGGTCGCCGCGATCCGTGCCCAGGTCGGCTCCAAGCGCGCCATCTGCGGCCTGTCCGGCGGCGTCGACTCCGCGGTGGCCGCGGCCCTCGTCCAGAAGGCCATCGGCGACCAGCTGACCTGCGTGTACGTCGACCACGGCCTGATGCGCAAGGGCGAGACCCAGCAGGTCGAGAAGGACTTCGTCGCCGCGACCGGCGCGCGCCTGGTCGTCGTGGACGCGGAGAAGCGCTTCCTGGACGCCCTGGCCGGCGTCTCCGACCCGGAGACCAAGCGCAAGATCATCGGCCGGGAGTTCATCCGCGTCTTCGAGCAGGCGCAGCTGGAGATCCTCCAGGAGGAGGGTCCCGAGGTCGCGTTCCTGGTCCAGGGCACCCTGTACCCGGACATCGTCGAGTCCGGCGGCGGCACCGGCACCGCCAACATCAAGTCGCACCACAACGTCGGCGGGCTGCCCGACGACATCGAGTTCGAGCTCGTCGAGCCGCTGCGCCAGCTGTTCAAGGACGAGGTCCGGATGGTCGGCCAGGAGCTCGGCCTGCCCGAGGAGATCGTCCAGCGCCAGCCGTTCCCCGGCCCCGGCCTGGGCATCCGCATCGTCGGCGAGGTCACCAAGGAGCGCCTGGACCTGCTGCGCGACGCCGACGCCATCGCCCGCGAGGAGCTGACGGCGGCCGGTCTGGACCGCGAGATCTGGCAGTGCCCGGTCGTGCTGCTCGCCGACGTCCGCTCGGTCGGCGTCCAGGGCGACGGCCGCACCTACGGCCACCCGATCGTGCTGCGCCCGGTGTCCTCCGAGGACGCCATGACGGCCGACTGGACCCGCATGCCGTACGAGGTCCTGGCCAAGATCTCGACCCGGATCACCAACGAGGTCAAGGACGTCAACCGGGTCGTCCTCGACGTGACGAGCAAGCCCCCGGGGACGATCGAGTGGGAGTAGCACGCGACCGGTAGGCCCATGCGTGTGGCCTGCCGCGTGCTGAGCGAAGCCGCCGTTCCCGTTCCGGGGCGGCGGCTTCGTCGTATCCCCGCAGCGCCCGCCTCCGTACCGAACTCCTGTGATCTCTCTGGCCAGTTCACGGACGCGCGGTTACCTTCCCGCCATGACAGCCCAGACGCCCGGGCCCCCGCCCCCTCCCGCGCCCGCCTCGCCGCCCGACCCCGTCCCCGTCGAGCGGCTGGGCTTCGCCATGCCGCCGGTGCACCGATCCGCGGCCGAGGAGCGCGCGTACCGCAAGGAGCGGCTCTCGGCCGCGCTGCGGCTCTTCGGGCGCCTGGGGTACGAGGACGGGGTGGCCGGTCACGTCACCGCGCGGGACCCGGAGTTCGCCGACTGCTACTGGGTCAACCCGTTCGGGGAGCCCTTCGGGGCGCTCGGCCCCGACGACCTGCTCCTGGTCGACGGCGACGGCCGGGTCCGGGAGGGCACCCGCCGGGTCAACCAGGCCGCGTTCGTGGTGCACGCCGAGGTGCACCGGGCCCGGCCCGACGCGGTGGCCGTGGCGCACTGCCACTCGACGTACGGGCGGGCGCTGGCCGCGCTCGGCGAGCTCCTGGAGCCGATCACCCAGGAGGCGTGCGCCTTCTACGAGGACCACGCGCTGTACGACGCGTACACCGGCGTCGCCGTCGACCCGGGCGAGGGCCGTCGCGTCGCCGCCGCGCTGGGGGAGCGCAAGGCGCTGGTGCTGCGCAACCACGGGCTGCTCACGGTGGGCGGCTCGGTGGACGCGGCGGCCTGGTGGTTCGTGGCGATGGAGCGGTGCAGCGAGGTGCAGCTGGCCGCGCGGGCGGCCGGGAAGCCGCTGCGCATCGACCACCGGGACGCGGTGGCCACCCGTGAGCAGCTGGGCAGCGACCTGGTGGCCTGGGTGAGCTACCAGCCGCTGTGGCGCCGATACTGCGGCGAGGGGCTCGGGTAGCCGGGGCGGCGGGCCGCTCCGTTGGAGCGGCTGCGGATCGAGGGCACCCGGCCGTGGCGCCCGGGTGACCCGGCGGCGGTGTCCGGGGCCCGGCACGTCCTGGAGTGCCGTGACGGCGCCGAACCGGTGCTCGTGACCGGCCTCCCGTACGACCTCCGGCTGGTCGCGCAGGTGATCGGTCAACGGGGTGGCGCGCCAACCACCCCCTAGAGGGCGCCCCGTGTGTCCCGGGAGCCCTTTCGTGCGGCACAATTCCCTGGAATGACACGGGAGTTGCCGGGTCTCGGAGGGGGCATCGTGGCGGTGTCGGATGCACGCGAGTCCGAATTCCTGGCCAAGCGCGACGAGTTGGCGGCCGGAAACGGCCTGCCCGCGAGCGTCGAGCGGTCCGCCGGGGCATCCCGGCAGTGGGTCTCCGACGAGCTGACCGAGTCCGCCCGGGCCGCCGCGCACGACCGGTCCGCCGACGCGGGCCGGCTGGAACGGGCCTGGCGCGGCTCGCTGTACGGGACCGCCGGCGCCGTCCTCGCCCTGGCCGCCGGCACCGGGGCCACCGCCTTCTGGGCGGGCTGGACCGGGGCCCGCACCGCCGCCCTCGTCACGGCGGTCCTCCTCGGTGCGCTGCTGGTCGGCGGCGCGCACCTGCACCGGGGCGCGGGCGGGCTGCTCGCCGTGGTCACCGGCGAGGACAACCGGCTCTCCACCTCCCGCGCGGTCGCCGTCGGCTGGGTGCTGTTCCTCGCGTACGCCGTGGTGTTCCTGGCCTTCCGGGCCGAGCCGGTGCTCCAGCTGCGCCGGGACGCGACCCTGCTGGCCGTGGCAGGCGCCGGCTGCGCGGTGGCGGTGCTGACGCGTCGCGTGGTGGCGGTACGGGTGCACGCCCAGCGGCTGCAGAAGGTGCGGGCCCGGCGGCCCGGGGCGGCGGACCTGCTGTGCGACGACGACGGGCGCGCGAGCTTCGGGGACGTGCAGTACGTCCTGGTCAACGCGGCGGTCCTGGTGTTCGCCTGCGCCCGGCTGGCCCGTGAGCCGGAGCGGCTGCCCGGGCTGCCGTGGGCGCTGGTGGTGCTCGCGGGCGTCTCGGCGCTGACCTACGGGGCCGGGAAGTACGCGGAGGGCGGCCGGCCGGTCATCCTCTCCGTGGTGCGGGCCCGTGAGGCGGGCGACCTGGACGGGCCGATCCGCACCGGGGACGACATCGAGATCCGGGGCACCGGCTTCGTCCCGCCCGGCGCGGGCGACCCCGACCGGCTGACCCGGCTGGTCGCCCGCATCGGCGCCGTCCACGTCCACGTGCCGCTGGTCCCGGTCGAGGGCGGCTTCACCAACCCGACCGACACCTCGCTGGTGCTGCCGGTGCCCGCGGACGTGGAGCCGGGGCGGGTGGAGGTCCAGGTGGTGACGGCGGCGGGCACCGAGTCCAACCGGGTCGCCATCGACGTCCTGGAGTAGCGGTCCTGCCGGACCCGGTCCTCCCGGGCCCGCTTCCCGTACCCCGTTCTCGTACCCCTGTTCCCCGCGTCCCGTTTCCCGTATCACTGTGCGATGAGCCGCGCGTCCGTTCCCCGCGTATCCCTCCATGGGGGGACCGGGGACAATTGAAACCCGGACGACCGGATCCCGGACGACTGCGGGAAGGCAGGACGACGATGGCACACACACCCACCACCACGGCCGTGCACGGCACGGGCACCGGGGGCGGCGAGAGCGGCTGGAAGGCCACCGCGTCCCGCTACTCCCTGCTGCCGCTGCGCCTCTTCCTCGGCGTCACCTTCGTCTACGCCGGGCTCGACAAGCTCACCGACAGCGCCTTCATGTCGGCGAGCGGCACCGGCTCCATCGGCGAGACCATGCGCTTCGCCCGCGACGGCGCGGCGCTGCCCTGGCTGGTCGACCTGGCCCTGCGGGCCCCGGTCGGCTTCGGGTACGCCATCGCGGTCGGCGAGCTGCTGGTCGGGCTCGGCACCCTCCTCGGGCTGTGGACCAGGATCGCCGCGCTCGGCGGCGCGCTGATCTCGCTGAGCCTGTGGCTGACCGTGAGCTGGCAGGTGTCGCCGTACTACTACGGCAACGACCTGGCCTACCTGATGGCCTGGCTGCCGCTGGTGCTCGCCGGTGCCTCGGTGCTCTCCCTGGACGCGGCCCGCAGGGCGCGGCGCCTGCGCATCCCGTAGGCGATCCAGGTCGCCGTGCCCGCCAGGACCAGGCCGCCGGTGAGCACGGGCACGACCACGAACCACGGGGTGTCCCACTCGCCCGCGGCGTCGCCGGCGAAGGCGGCGGCGATGCCCAGCGCGGTCAGCCCGGCGATCAGGCGCCCGGGACGGAACTCATGACGCAGCACGGGTGACCTCCACCTGTCCGAGGGTGACGTCGAGGGACAGCTCCAGCGTGCCCGCCGGTTCCGCCCCGGCGGGCGGCTTCAGCGTCCGCGTCAGGCTCTGGTCGGGGGAGACGTCGATGTCGTCCGCGGGCTCGCCCGGCAGCCGCAGGTCGCCCAGCCCCACGTCGGCCCGCACCCGCACCGTCGCGTCCCTGGGCACGACCACCCGCAGCCGTCCGGCGCCCACGTCGGCCCGGGTGCGCAGCGTCGAGCCCGGCGGTACGGCGACGGCCGACAGGTCGAGCGTGGCGTCACCGCTGCCCAGCTCGTACTTCTGCTGGACCGAGGCGACGGTGGTCGGCCGCCAGGCGCGGTGCTCCCAGTCGGTGCCGATCCGGTCGGGCACCGCGGACGCGCCCGCCAGCAGGGCCGCCGTCAGGACCGTCAGCACGATCGTGCCGAACCCGATCCGGCCCAGGAACGCGCCCACGACCAGGCCGAGGCCGAAGACCGCCAGCGCCACCGCGAGGCCGATCTGCAGGCTGGTGCCCAGCGGCTGGTGGCCCCAGGCGCCCGCGGTCGCCAGCGCGCCGCCGACCACCGCCAGCAGGAACGTCACGCCACCGATGCCGCGCGGGCCGCGGGGCGCGCGGGCAGCCACCGCGCCACCCGCCCGCCACGGGTGGTCCGGGTCGCTGACCGGCCGCGCGGGGTCGGCGACGGCCACCGAGTCCGCCGGGCCCCAGAGATAACCGGAGGTCACCGGCCCCGTGGTGCCGTCCTTCACGATCGGGTCCCGCCACCAGGACGGGCTGCCGGGCGGCGGCGGGGCCATCGTCTCGGGCGGGGCGTCGGCGACCGCCCCGGCCGTCGCCGCGTCCAGCGGCCCCGGGCCCTCCGGGTCCACCGCGAGGCGGCGGCGCTGCGACCACACGGAGGCGCCCGCCACCGCCAGGCCGAGCAGCACCGAGAAGGCCAGCGTCCCGCCGTTGCGCAGCATGGACAGGAACAGGCCGCAGCCGACCAGCGCCATCAGCACGGCCACCAGGGCCGCGCCGTCGACCCGGCCGGTCAGCAGCCGGCGGGCCTCGTTCTCCTCCTCGCCGTCCGCGGGCAGCACCAGCCAGGCGAACCCGTAGAAGATCAGGCCGAGTCCGCCGGTCACCGAGAGCACGCCGACCACGATCCGGAATATGACGGGGTCCAGGTCGAAGTGGCGTCCCAGGCCGCCGCACACGCCGGCGACCACCTTCTGCCGGGGGGCACGGCGCAGGGGCGGGGCCGGCGAGGGAGCCTGGGAGGGGGGCGGGCTGCTCGTCATGCCTCCATGGTGACGGGCCCGCCGCGCCCGGGACATCCGGCGCCACCCTGGCCGGACCCTGATATTCACCAGGGTCGGATTCGGTGGGGACCCTGATGCCCGGGCGGGCCCGGCCGTGTGACGATCGGGGCATGCCAGTCGCCGCCCGAGTCCCCGAGACCGACGAGACGCCCGTGCGCAAGCTGTACCGCAGCGCCGACGGGCGGATGCTCGGCGGTGTCGCCCGGGGCCTCGCCGGCCACCTCGGGCTGCCCGTGGTGTGGGTGCGCCTGGTCTTCCTCGGGCTGTTCCTGGCCGACGGCCTGGGCGCCCTGCTGTACGCGGTGTTCTGGATCGTCGTCCCGCTGGGCGTCGGCGGCACCACCGCCGCGTCCCGCTCGGTGTTCGAGACCACCGCCGAGGGCCGCCGCCGGCTGCGCAAGCCCGACAAGGGCCAGGTCTTCGCGCTGATCGCGCTGGGCGTCGGCGCCGCGGTCTTCGTGGTCAACGTGGACATGGGCTCCTCGGCCAACCGCTACATCTGGCCGACCCTGCTGATCGGCGTGGGCCTGATCCTCTTCTGGCGCCAGGTGGACAACTCCCGCCGGGCCCGCTGGAGCCAGGACGCCCGCCGCAGGCGCACCCTGGAGCTGGCCCGCGCGGTCGGCGGCATCGCCCTGGTCGGCACCGGCCTGACGGTGTTCATGGTGGTGCGCGGCTCGGCCGCCCAGCTGGGCACGGCGCTGACCGCCTCGGTCGCGGTGCTGGCCGGCATAGCGCTGCTCGCCGGGCCCTGGCTGGTGCGGATGTCGCAGGACCTGAGCGAGGAGCGCACCATGCGCATCCGCGCCCAGGAGCGGGCCGAGGTCGCGGCGCACGTGCACGACTCGGTGCTGCACACGCTCACGCTGATCCAGCGGAACGCGGACGATCCTGGCGAGGTGCGCAGGCTGGCCCGCGCCCAGGAGCGCGAGCTGCGCAACTGGCTGTACAAGCCGGAGGGCACCGGCAAGGAGGAGTCCGACGAGCCGGAGACGCTGGCCGAGGCCGTGAAGCGGTCCGCCGCCGAGGTGGAGGACAAGCACGGCGTCCCGCTGGAGGTCGTGGTGGTGGGCGACTGCCCGCTCGACGAGCGGCTGTCCGCGCAGATGCAGGCCGCGCGCGAGGCCATGGTCAACGCCGCCAAGTACGGTGGCGAGGGCGGGGCCGTGCAGGTGTTCGCTGAGGTCGAGGGGCGTACGGTCTTCGTGTCGGTGCGGGACCGGGGGCCGGGCTTCGACCTGGACGCGGTGCCGGACGACCGGATGGGCGTACGAGAATCGATCATCGGGCGGATGCAGCGCAACGGCGGCACCGCCCGGCTGCGGACGGTGCCCGGCGGGGGGACCGAAGTGGAGCTTGAGATGGAGAGGGCGGACGCATGACGGAGCAGGCCACGGAGCGCACGGACGCGGTGGACCGGCGGGTCCGGGTCGTGCTCGTCGACGACCACCGGATGTTCCGCACGGGCGTGCAGGCGGAGATCGGCCGGACCGACGAGACCGGGGTCGAGGTGGTCGGCGAGGCCGCCGATGTCGACCAGGCGGTCACGGTGATCACGGCCACCCGGCCCGAGGTGGTGCTGCTCGACGTGCACCTGCCCGGGGGCGGCGGCGTCGAGGTGCTGCGCCGGTGCGCGAACCTGATGGCGGCGGCCCAGGACCCGGTCCGCTTCCTGGCCCTCTCGGTGTCCGACGCGGCCGAGGACGTGATCGGCGTGATCCGCGGCGGTGCCCGGGGGTACGTGACGAAGACGATCACCGGCACCGACCTGGTGGACTCGATCTTCCGGGTGCAGGAGGGCGACGCGGTGTTCTCGCCGCGGCTCGCGGGCTTCGTGCTCGACGCGTTCGCCTCCACCGACGCGCCGCCGGTCGACGAGGACCTGGACCGGCTCACCCAGCGTGAGCGCGAGGTGCTGCGGCTGATCGCCCGGGGGTACGCGTACAAGGAGATCGCCAAGCAGCTCTTCATCTCGGTGAAGACGGTCGAGTCGCACGTCTCCGCGGTGCTCAGGAAGCTCCAGCTGTCCAACCGGCACGAGCTGACCCGCTGGGCCACCGCCCGCCGCCTGGTCTGACGCCGTCACAGCGGCCCGCCCCGGCTGCCCCGGTCCCGCCCCGGCGCCCGGCCGGGACGGGCCGCGGCCGGGTCGCCGAGACGATCCGTAAGGCCAACTGTGATGTGACTGGTACACAAGAACGACAACCCGGACAGGCCGGATCCCCTCTTACGGTCCGTGATGAGCCTGACCGGAACCCCGTTCTTCGTGACCGCGATCGTGCTGGCCGTGTTCGCGGTGCTGCTGCCCCTGGCGCTGTGGAGCCGGGTGCGCGGCCCCGCGCTGGTGCGCGGCTTCGCGCGGCTGCTGATGGTCGGGTTCGTCCAGGTCACCGCGGTGACCGTGGTGTTCGTCGCGGTCAACAACTCCAACAGCCTGTACGACAGCTGGGGCGACCTGCTCGGCACCAGTGACAACGTCGGCCAGGCCAAGGACCTCGGCCCCGACGGCACCGGCGGCAAGAAGCTCGACCAGCTGCCCCGGATGAAGCAGGCCTTCGACCCGGCCGGTGACGGCGACCTGGGCCCGGGCGTCCTGAAGACCACGCTCGACGGCAAGGTCTCCGGGATCAAGGCCGAGGTGTACGTGTGGCTGCCCCCGCAGTACGACGACCCGGCGTACAAGGACAAGAAGTTCCCGGTCGTCCAGGTGCTCTCGGGCTACCCCGGCTCCCCGAAGGCCTGGTTCGGCAGCCTGCACGCCAACGAGAAGCTCGCCCCGCTGATGAAGCGGGGCAAGGTCGCCCCGTTCATCCTCGTCGCCCCGCGCACCACGCTGCTGCCCGGCGCCGACACCGGCTGCGCCAACATACCGGGCAAGGCCAACGCCGACTCCTGGCTCAGCGTCGACGTGCGCAAGATGGTCACCGACACCTTCCGCGCCTCCGACAAGGCCTCCGACTGGGCCGTCGCCGGCTACTCGGCCGGTGCGCACTGCGCCGCCAAGCTGGCGATAGCCCACCCCGACCGGTACGCCGCGGCCGTCTCCATGTCCGGCTACAACGACCCCGCCGCCGAGCGCGACTCGCTGACCGCCAAGACGCCCGAGCTGCGCCGCGAGAACAACCCGCTCAACATGCTGAAGGCCGCCGCCGCCCCGCCGCGCATCTCGCTGCTCTTCACCGGCAAGGGCCGCGACGGCTACCAGCAGGGCCTCGACCTGCGGCGGGCGGCCAAGCCGCCGACGCGCGTCGACGCCCGCCAGGTGGACGGCAGCCACACCACGCTGACCTGGAAGCGCCAGGTGGAGTCGGTCTTCGAGTGGCTGACCGCCCGGATCGCCCCCGAGTTCCGGCACGGCGGCCAGGACGGTGGTGGCCTGGACGGTGCCGGCCGGGAGGGTGGCGGCCAGGACGGCGGCCGTCACCACGGGGGCGGCGGCGCCTGGCAGGGCGGCCCCGAGCAGCAGCAGACGGGCTCGCACGGCCAGGGCACCCGGGTCCCCGGCTCCGGTACCCCCGGCGGCCAGGACCCGGCGGGCCAGGACCCCGCCGCTCAGGACAGGGACATATCCAGCTTGTCGCCGACCCGCCGGTAGCCGATCTTCGCGTAGATCCGCTCGACGTCCGCGTCCCCCGGCTCCAGCCAGACCACCCGGCAGCCCCGCTCGAAGGCCCGGGCCGTCAGGTACGCGGAGACCGCCGCGCCGATGCCCCGCCGCCGGTGGCCGGCCGCGACCGCCAGGCCCGCCAGCTCGGTCAGCCCGTCGACCGGCGCCGAGCAGCCGCCCGCGGCGACCGGCGTGCCGTCCGCGACGCGGGCCAGCGCGGCCACGCCGCCGTTCTCCCGCGCGCCCCGCAGCCACGCGACCTCGCCCTCGGTGGGCTCCCCGGTCTGCCCGTAGCCCAGGTGCTGCACCCCGGCGGCGGCGTAGTAGTCCGCGTCCCGCTCCGGCTCGCTGACGACCAGGCCCGCCACCGGCTCCGGCTGGAGGAGACCGCCGGGCTCCACGGCCAGCAGCGGCGCCCGGTTCTCCACCGCGAACCCGGCCGCGAGCAGCGCCGGTTCGACCGCGGGCGCGCACACCGGCAGGAACTCCAGGCGCGGCACCCGCTCCAGCTCCCGGAACGCCCCGACCAGCTCCGCCACCTCCGCGGCGGTGGGCTCCGCGTCCCGGTCGGGGATCGCGTAGTTGGCCGGCGGGATCGGCCAGCCGGGGTTGTAGCGCAGGGTGAAGGGCCCCACGCGCCGGTGGTCGGGCGAGCGCCGGGCGAGCGTGCGGACGGAGTCCTGCAGGGCGTGGGGTACCGCGAGCTGGTCCATGCGCCGGATCGTAGGCACAACCCGTCCGCCGGGGTGCGGGATTCGGCCGCCGGGACGTGCGTCCGAGGCGTCCGGAGGGGGGCACCCGTCAGGCCACCCGGGTCGCCCCCGCGAACGGCATCTGGTCGATCGGCGCGATCCGCACGGGCGCGCCCGGGTGCGGGGCGTGGATCATCTGGCCGTTGCCGATGTACAGGCCCACGTGGCTGATCCCGGAGTAGAAGAACACCAGGTCGCCCGGGGCCAGTTGGGACCGGGAGATCCGCTGTCCCGCGTTGATCTGCGTGTACGTGGTGCGCGGCAGCGACACCCCGGCCGCGCTCCAGGCGGCCTGGGTCAGCCCGGAGCAGTCGTACGACCCCGGGCCGGTCGCCCCCCACACGTACGGCTTGCCGAGCGCCCCGTAGGCGTACGCGACGGCCTCCGCGGCACGGGAGTTCGGGGCCCGCAGCGCCCCGCGCTCCATCGAGCGGTCCGCGTGCGCCTGCCCGTCGCCGGTGCCCTGCGCCTCGTAGGACGCGCGCTGTTCGGCGGTCAGCCGGTCGAGCAGCGCCCGCGCGTCGGACAACTTGCCCTGGATCGTGGCCTTGTGGCGGCTCAGCTCGTCCTGCCGGGCCTTGAGGTCGCTCAGCCGCTGGTCGGACTCGGAGCGCAGCTGCCCGATCTCCACCAGGCGCCCGCGCACGGCCGAGATCTGCTGGGCCTGCCGCTCGCCCACCCGGTCGGCGAGCGCGGCCTCCTCCAGGTAGTGCTCGGGGTCGGCGGTCAGCGCGATCTGGAGCGCCGGGTCGAGTCCGCCGGAGCGGTACTGGGCGGCGGCGATCGAGCCGAGCGCGGCGCGGGCGGTGCCCAGTTCGCGCTCCTTGCGGGCGGTCTCGCCGCGCAGTGCGTCGTAGGACGCGCGGGCCTCGTCGGCCTTCTCCCTGGCGCCGTTGTACGCCTCGGTGGCCTCCTCGGCCTCCTGGTACAGCCGGTCGACCTTCGCCTTGACCTGGGCCGGGGTCAGCCGGGGCTCGGCGTACCCGGAGCCCTCGAAGGCGGTCGCGGTCGCCGCTCCGGCGAGCGCGAGCGTGGCGGCGGTGCGGGCGGCGGGCCCGGTGAGCGGACGCTGCCTGGGTTTGCGGTGCGCTGCCACGAGGGCGGGTCACATCCTTCCGTACGTCCGGGACCCGCCCCGTCCGGCGGCGGCCGCACAGGGGAGCGGGCCGCCGCCGGACCTTCCTCCGGCGGGGGTGGCCGACGGCCACCGGTCGCCCGGCGGCGGTGGGGAGTCGGCCACCTGGGGGAGGACGCTAAACCTGGGGGTCACGGGGGAGGGCCGTACTGATCGCTATTGGCCGCCGACGACCGGCATCGACCGTTCGGTGCCCGGGCGCCCGGCCGGATCCCCGAGGGAAGGCGGCGCACCCTGACCGAAGGGCCCGAGGCGCCCACCCTGACCGGACCCGGGTGGTACGGCCCCGGCTAGGCTCCGCCCCATGGACGTACTCATCAACGTGCTCGTCGCCCTGCACATCATCGGCATCGCCTGCCTGCTGGGCGGGTTCCTGACCCAGATGAAGGCCATGGGCGCGGGCACGGCGCGCTTCGTGCCCGCGATGCTGCACGGTGCGCTGACCATGCTGGTCACGGGCGTGGCGCTGGTGGGCGTGCACCAGGCCGAGGGCCACACGGTCAACAACGTCAAGATCGGCGTGAAGCTGGCCGTCCTGATCGTGATCCTCGCCCTGGTCTACGTGAAGCGCGACGAGGAGAAGGTGGAGAAGGCCGTCTTCGGCGCGGTCGGCGGGCTCACCCTGGCCAACATCTTCATCGCCACGCTCTGGACCTGATCCGCGCCTGATCCGGGGCCCGGGCGGGGCCGTCCGCGCGCTCAGGCCGGCCGGACCGACCCGTACACCGGCATCGTGTAGATCGACTCCTCCCGCACGTACGCCCCCGGCTTCGGCGCGTGGATCATCCTCCCGCCGCCGATGTAGAGCCCCACGTGGCTGATGTCGTCGTAGAAGAACACCAGGTCGCCCGGGCGCAGGTCCGCCGTGGCGACCCGGGTGCCCACCTCCACCTGGTCCCAGGTGGTGCGCGGCAGGTCCACCCCGGCCGCCCGCCAGGCCGCCTGGGTCAGCCCCGAGCAGTCGTACGACCCCGGGCCCGTCGCCCCCCACACGTACGGCTTGCCGATCTGGGCGCGCGCGAACGCCAGCGCCTTCTCCGCCTTCGTCCCGTACGCGCCGTCGTCCCGCGCCGGCGGCGGGGTGCCCGCCTCCTCGCGCGCGGCCTCCTCGCGCCGGGCGCGCTCCGCCTCCGCGCGGGCCTTCGCCTCCGCCTCGCGGCGGGCCTGCGCCTGGCGCTCGCGCTCCAGCTCCGCCAGCCGGGCCTTCTCCTTCGCGGTCAGCCTCGCCAGGAGCTGCCGGGCCTCGCCGAGCCGGTCCTGCACCTCCCGCTTGCTGTCGCGCAGCGCCGCCTGCGAGGCGGTCAGCCGCTCCAGCGCCGCGGTGGCCTTCGCCCGCCGGGCCGCGGCGTCCTTCTGCTGCTCCTCGAACTCGCCCAGCACCGACCGCTGGCGCGCGGTGAGCCGGTCCATCAGCTGCGTCTGGTCGAAGTACGCGCCCGGGCTGTCCGCGAAGATCAGCGCGGCCGTCGGGGAGACCGCCCCCTCGCGGTACTGGGCCGCGGCGAAGCCGCCCAGGGCGCGGCGGGTGGCGTTCATCGACTCGGTGCGCCGGGCCACGTCGTCCAGGATCCGGCCGACCTCGTCGCGCTGGGCCCCGGCGGCCTCCTTGGCCCGGTCGTAGCGCTGGGTCGCGGTCCCGGCCTGCCGGTACAGCTCGTCGACCTTGCGCTGCACCTCCTCGACCGAGGGGGCGGGGGCCGCCTGCGCGGACGGCGCGAGCACGGCCTGCCCGGAGAGCAGGGTCACGGAGGCGATGGCCGCCGTCGTGACGCCGACGGCGGGGCCGTGCGGGCGCAGCGGCGTGCGCGGTTTCCGGTGGGTCGGCACCGCCGACACCTCCTTGACGACGGGGGGCGTTCTCCGGCTGGTCGGGCACGCTAGCCAACTGCCGGGACCGCTGGGAAGGTTGATGTCCGACAGGCCCGATACATTCCCGTGACCTTCACCGTGCGTAGTCGCGTGGGGGGCGCTGCGTACCGTGTCGCGCGGGGTGCGCCGCGTACCGTACGGAGGCTGTCTCGGCGGACGGCCCCGGGCTGTCAGAGGAGCGGCCTAGACTCGGATGACGATGAGCAGCCTCTTTGACGACAGCTTCCTGGCGGGCCTCAAGAACAGCGCTCCGGAGGAGCCCCCGCCGCCGCCCGAGGACTCCGAGCCCGGCGACCCGGGTCCGGAGGAGGTCCCGCACGACCTCTTCGGGGGCGCCTTCGACGCGCCCGCGCCCCACGAGGCGTACTACCGCGACGGCGCTCCCCGGCCCGTCGTGGACGCCGCCGCGCTCCTGGACGGGCTGAACGAGCAGCAGCGCGCCGCCGTCGTCCACACCGGCTCGCCCCTGCTCATCGTCGCGGGCGCCGGCTCCGGCAAGACCCGGGTGCTCACCCACCGCATCGCGCACCTGCTGGCGACGAAGAACGTGCACCCCGGCCAGATACTGGCCATCACGTTCACCAACAAGGCCGCGGGCGAGATGAAGGAGCGCGTCGAGCAGCTCGTCGGCCCCCGGGCCAACGCGATGTGGGTCTCCACCTTCCACAGCGCGTGCGTGCGCATCCTGCGCCGCGAGTCCAAGAAGCTCGGCTTCACCTCGTCGTTCTCGATCTACGACGCCGCCGACTCCAAGCGCCTGATGGCGCTGGTCTGCCGCGACCTGGACCTCGACCCCAAGAAGTTCCCGCCGAAGTCCTTCAACGCCAAGATCTCCAACCTGAAGAACGAGCTGGTCGACGAGGAGACCTTCGCCGACCAGGCCACCGACGGCTTCGAGAAGACCCTCGCCGAGGCCTACCGGATGTACCAGGGGCGGCTGCGCGAGGCCAACGCGCTGGACTTCGACGACATCATCATGACGACGGTCCACCTGCTCCAGGCGTTCCCCGACGTCGCCGAGCACTACCGCCGCCGCTTCCGGCACGTCCTGGTCGACGAGTACCAGGACACCAACCACGCCCAGTACACGCTGGTGCGCGAGCTGGTCGGCACCGGGTACGAGGACCTCGGCCCGTCCGAGCTGTGCGTCGTCGGCGACGCCGACCAGTCGATCTACGCCTTCCGCGGCGCCACCATCCGCAACATCCTCCAGTTCGAGGAGGACTACCCGGACGCCACCACGATCCTGCTGGAGCAGAACTACCGCTCCACGCAGACGATCCTGTCCGCCGCCAACGCGGTCATCGAGCGCAACGAGTCCCGCCGCCCCAAGAACCTGTGGACCAACGCGGGCGCGGGCGCCCAGATCACCGGGTACGTCGCGGACACCGAGCACGACGAGGCCCAGTTCGTCGCCGACGAGATCGACCGGCTCACCGACGCGGGCGACGCCAAGGCCGGCGACGTCGCGGTCTTCTACCGGACGAACGCGCAGTCCCGCGTCTTCGAGGAGATCTTCATCCGCGTCGGCCTGCCCTACAAGGTCGTCGGCGGCGTCCGCTTCTACGAGCGCAAGGAGGTCAGGGACGTCCTGGCCTACCTGCGCGTCCTCGCCAACCCCGAGGACAACGTCCCGCTGCGCCGCATCCTCAACGTGCCCAAGCGCGGCATCGGCGACCGCGCCGAGGCGATGATCGACGCCCTGGCCCTGCGCGAGAAGATCACCTTCCCGCAGGCGCTGCGCCGCGTCGACGAGGCGTACGGCATGGCGGCCCGCTCGGCCAACGCCGTCAAGCGCTTCAACACCCTCATGGAGGAGCTGCGCACCGTCGTCGACTCCGGCGCCGGACCCGCCGTCGTCCTGGAAGCGGTCCTGGAGCGCACCGGCTACCTCGCCGAGCTCCAGGCCTCCACCGACCCACAGGACGAGACCCGCATCGAGAACCTCCAGGAACTGGCCGCCGTGGCCCTGGAGTTCGAGCAGGACCGGGGCGAGGAGGAGGGTGCGGGCACCCTCGCGGAGTTCCTGGAGAAGGTCGCGCTCGTCGCCGACTCCGACCAGATCCCCGACGAGGAGGAGGACGGCTCCGGCGTCATCACGCTGATGACGCTGCACACGGCCAAGGGCCTGGAGTTCCCGGTGGTGTTCCTCACCGGCATGGAGGACGGCGTCTTCCCGCACATGCGCGCGCTCGGCCAGACCAAGGAGCTGGAGGAGGAGCGCCGCCTGGCGTACGTGGGGATCACCCGCGCCCGCGAGCGGCTCTACCTGACCCGCTCCACCCTGCGCAGCGCCTGGGGCCAGCCCTCGTACAACCCCGCCTCGCGCTTCCTGGAGGAGATCCCGGCCACCCACCTGGAGTGGAAGCGCACCGGCCCGGTCGCCAAGCCCGCCGGGCCGACGTCGGGGATCACCTCGTCGCTGTCGTCCTCGCGCTCCCGCTCGGGCCCCTCGGGCTTCGCCACCCGGCGCACCAGCGACAAGCCGGTGATCGCGCTCCAGGTCGGCGACCGCGTCACGCACGACCAGTTCGGCCTGGGCACGGTGATGGCCGTGACGGGCACGGGCTCGGACGCGCAGGCGACGATCGACTTCGGCGAGCCCAAGCCCAAGCGGCTGCTGCTGCGGTATGCGCCGGTGGAGAAGCTGTAGGGCGCGCGGCGACGTAGCGCCGGGCCCGTAGCGCCGGGGCGTCGGACGGTCGGGGCCACTCGGGACCGAGGGTGGTCCCGACCGGGACGGTCCCGACCGGGTGGCCGGGACCGGGGGTCAGGACGTCGGGTCGAGGCCGTGGCTGCGCAGCCACGGCAGCGGGTCGATGGCCGAGCCGCCGCCGGGGCGCACCTCGAAGTGCAGGTGCGGGCCGGTGGAGTTGCCGGAGTCGCCGGAGTACGCGATGACGTCACCGGCCTTGACCTCGCCCGACCGGATCTTGGTGCTGCTCAGGTGGCAGTACCAGGTCTCGGTGCCGTCGGGGGCCGTCACTATGGCCATGTTCCCGTACGCGCTGTTCCACTGCGTCCGTACGGTGCCGTCGGTCGCGGACATCACCGGCGTACCGGTCTGCACCGGGAAGTCGATGCCGGTGTGCACGGACAGCCAGTTGACGCCCGCCTGGCCGTAGTACGCACTGAGCTGGTGCAGCTTCACCGGCAGCGCGAACTTGGGGCGCAGGGCCTCCTTGCGCGCGGCCTCGGCTTCACGTTTCTTCTTGTCGGCCTCCTGGCGCGCCTTGAGGTCGAGGCGCTCCTGGGTGCGGCTGGCGCGGTCGCCGAAGTCACGGGCGTCGGCGCTGAGCGCGGCGAGCTGGGTGTCCAGCTGGTTGTTGGCGGCGACCGGCTTCACCGACGACGGGTCGGCGGCGGCCATCGTCGTCGTGTCGTCCTTCTTCTCGGCGCCCCCGGTGACGGAGGCGGCGGCGATCCCGGCCGCGCCCAGCACGCACACGGAGGGGACGGCGACGGTGAGGAGCGCGGAGCGCTTGGCGGGGGAGCGGCGGCGGGTGCCCGCGCGGCGGCTGACGGGGCGGCCGGGGGCGGGGGTGCGACCGGCGTGCGGCGCGTCATCGCCCTCGCCGTCGTCCTCGCCGTCCTCGCCGCCCTCGTACTGCTCGGACCCGGCGTGCCCGGCGAGGTCGTCGGGGACCTGGAAGGTCTGGGTGGCCTGCTCGTGCAGGGAGAGGTCCTCGTGGCCGTGGTCCGGCGCGTACTGCTCGGGGACGACCGGGCCGGCCGGGCCGGGCTCGGCGTGGTTCCACTGGGTGGCGTCGTAGGCGCCGGTCTCACCGGCGAAGCCGGGGGTGGTCCACTGGCCGGTGTCGTACGCCCCGGTGTCCCACTGCGCGGTGGCGGCGGGGAACTGGCCGGTCGTGTCGAACTGGCCGGTCGCGTCGAACTGCCCGGTCGTGTCGAACTGACCGGTCCGCACGTCGTGGAACTGCTGGAGGTCCTGGAACTCCTGGAGCTGCTGGAACTCCTGGGTCTGTCCGGCCTGCTGGAACTGCGCGCCGTCGAACTGACCGGTCGTATCGAAGTGACCAGCCGTGTCGAACTGCCCGGTCGTGTCGAACCGGCCCGTCGCGTCGAACTGCCCGTCGGTGAACTGCGGGAACTGCGTGGTGTGCGTCGCCTGCGTGGGCTGGGCGAACTGCGCGAACTGCCCGGGCTGGAACTGCTGGGTCTGGAGGGGGCTGCTCCCGGTCTGGTCGACCTGGCTCCACGCTCCGGAGTCCCACTGCGCGGTGGCCTCGTACGGGGGAGCGGCGGCGAAGGCCCCGGTGGTGTCGTACCCCCCGGTGTCCCACTGCGCGGTCGCGGTGTCCGACCACGGGGAGGATTCGTACTGCCCGCTCTGGTCCGCGGGGAACCCGTTCGGTGCGCTACCGAAGAGCGGGTCGGTGGCGAAGCTTCCAGTCGAGTAGCCGTCGTTTCCGGCGGTGTACCCGGCGCGGGGTGGCTGGTCGTTCACCCACTTCTCTCTCGCCTCGGGAGCAAGGACAGTGGCGCGACTGTACCCGGCGGTACGCGACGGCGACAATCTTCCGAAGGTTTCGGGTCCGGGGGAAACGGGCATTCGGCCGCCTTTCGGCGGAGGCCCGGCCCAGCTTTGGCCCTACGTTCGACGGGTGTTCGACGTTTCGAGGCGTATGGACGCCACGTAACCCTTTCCGGTGGCGCTCAGGCGACCGAGAACGCCGCACGCGCGCCGTGCGCCGCCGTCTCGTCCGCCTCCAGCGCCTCACGGATCCCGCCGGCGATCGCCGGGTGGACCGGCAGGGCGAGGTGCCCGATGCCGCTCACGCGCACGGTGTGCACCTCCAGGTCCGGGTGGTCGAGCCGGGCCGTCTCGACCGGGACCATGATCTGGTCCAGGTCGCTCCAGAAGCTGACGAAGCGGGTGCGGCAGCCGGGCGCGGGCTCCGCCAGCTCCCTGAGCACCGGCGAGCCGGGCCGCATCTGCCGCACCAGCGGGTGCGCGCTGGCCAGCGGGACCACGGCGGTGCCCGCGTGCGGGGTGCCGAGCGTGACCAGGGTGCGGACGTACGCGTCGCCGCCCAGGCGCTGCACGTAGTAGCGGGCGATCAGCCCGCCCAGGCTGTGCCCGACGATGTCGACCCGGTCCTGGCCGGTGCGCTCCCGGACGTCCTGCACGTGGCGGCCGAGCAGTTCGGCGGCGGTGCGCAGGTCGCAGGTGAGGGGCGAGTAGTTGAGGGACTCGACGTGCCGCCACCCGTTGCGGGTCAGCGAGCGGCGCAGCATGACGAACACCGAGCGGTTGTCGATGAAGCCGTGCAGCAGCAGGACGGGCCGGCGCTGCGGCGCGGCGTCCCGGGGCGGCCCCGAGGGGCGGCGCTCGGGCAGCACGCCCGAGGGGTAGAGCAGCAGGTGCCCGGCGAGGATCGCGGCCTCCAGCGCGGTGGCCTTGAGCAGCGCGGCGGAGAGCCAGGGGCGCAGGGCGGGCGGGGGCCCGGGCAGGTACTGCTGGAACCGGCACAGGGCCCTGAAGGCTCCCGCTGCCCCGGCTCCCCGCGCGGCCGCCACCAGCGACCCCACCGGACCCGTCAACCCCACCGATGCCACCGACACCGTCGACCTCCCCAACGGCGCGCGGAAGGACGACTCTGTCCCCCGTGCGCCCTCACAGGGAGCCGCGCGCACGCGATCGAGCGATGGCCGAAGGGCCGCACCTCCGCGCCGCGCGGCTGGCGGCACGGGAATGCGGCGACCTCGTAGCGGCTCCCCTTGCGACTGAGTCCCGCCGCGACCGCTGGGCCGCCTGGTGCGGGTACGCCGCAGAGCGAACATGTCCCACGTGTGATTTCCCCCTCGGTGTCCACCGCGAAACGGCGGCGTGCGGGATGCTGTGGATAACGTTCGTTCACCTCCCCGGCACTCAAGTACGGGGGACGCATGTGGAGGCAGTGATGGGTGTGACTGGTCCGATCCGCGTCGTGGTGGCCAAGCCCGGTCTCGACGGCCACGACCGCGGCGCCAAGGTGATCGCCCGCGCACTGCGCGACGCCGGCATGGAGGTCATCTACACCGGTCTGCACCAGACGCCCGAGCAGATCGTCGACACCGCCATCCAGGAAGACGCGGACGCGATCGGCCTGTCCATCCTCTCGGGCGCCCACAACACCCTGTTCGCCAAGGTGATCGAGCTCCTGAAGGAACGCGACGCGGAGGACATCAAGGTCTTCGGCGGCGGCATCATCCCGGAGGACGACATCGCCCCGCTGAAGGAACTGGGCGTTGCGGCGATCTTCACGCCGGGGGCGACGACGGGCGCGATCGTGGAGTGGGTCAACACCAACATCCGTACGGCTACGGGGGCTTAGTCCGGGGACGCGCGGTCCCATGAGCCTGGTGTGGAGCCCTTGGCCCCGCACCGGGCGGTGTCGGGCGTCCTCCTGTTCGAGTGCGGCCGACTCGCCTGCGAAGCCCTGCCGGGTCGAGGGCGGAGCGCTCCGCCGAGATGAGGCCGGGCCACCTACCGGGGTGCAGGGGCGGAGCCCCGTGTTGGGTTCGGGGCGGAGCCCCGGGCTCCCTTCTTCGCGACCCGCACCCAACGGTGCCGCACCCAACGGTGCCGCCCCCAGCCGCCGGAGGCTTTCGGGAAGGGGCGGGTCGGGGACGGCCCGGCCCGGCGCCACGAGGGCCCGGCCCCTCACCGGTGCGGGCACCGGAGCGCAGGGCCCCGTGCCCCGGGCCTCGTGCCCCGGGCCTCGTGCCCCGGGCCTCGTGCCCCGGGCCTGTGGGCCTCGCCAACCCCTGCCCCGGTCCGCCCACGGCTGCTGCGGCGCACCGGGGTGCGTGCGGGGCCCCCGGCACCGACGGGCCCGTCCGGGCTCGGGCCCCCCGGTACCGACGGTCCGTCCGGGCTCAGGCCCCCAGCTCCGCCGCCATCTCCCCCCGCAACCGCAACGTCGACACCAGCCGCTGGAACGCCTCCGCCCAGTACCCCCCAGCTCCCGGCGCCGCCTCCGCCCCCTCGTCCGGTACCGCCGTCAGGAACTCCAGGCGGCCCGCCTCCACCGGGTCCAGGCAGCGCTCCGCCAGCCCCATCACCCCGCTGAAGCTCCACGGATAGCTCCCCGCGTCCCGCGCGATCTCCAGCGCGTCCACCACCGCCCGCCCCAGTTCCCCGGCCCACGGCACCGCGCACACCCCGAGCAGCTGGAACGCCTCCGACAGCCCGTGCGCCGCGATGAACCCGGCCACCCAGCAGGCCCGTTCGTCCGCCGGGAGGATCCCCAGCAGCTTGGCCCGCTCGGCCAGGGACGACGTGCCCGGCCCGGTCGCGGGCGGGGTCGCCGGCGCCCCCAGCAGCGCCCGGGCCCAGGGCGCGTCCCGCTGCCGCACCGCCGCCCGGCACCATGCCGCGTGCAGCTCGTCCGCCCAGTCGTCGCGCACGGGCAGCCGCACGATCGCCTCCGGCGCCCGCCCGCCGAGCCTCCCGGGCCAGGTGCCCAGCGGCGCGGCCTCCACCAACTGGCCGAGCCACCAAGACCGTTCACCCCGGCCCGCGGGCGCGTTCGGGATCACCCCGTCGCGCTGCATCGACGCGTCGCACTCGTGCGGCGCCTCCACGACCACCGCCGGCCCGTCCCCCGACCGGTCCAGCGCGATGCACGACGCGGCCCGCGCCGCCATCCGCCCCGCCAGCGCCGACCGGGGCAGCGCGGAAAGCAGCTCGGCGGCCGTCGCCCGCACGTTGCGGCTGCGGTCGGCGAGCGCCGCTTCCAGGAACGGCTCGTCCGCGTCGTCCAGTCCGGTGCGCAGCGAGTCCAGGAACATCAGCCGGTCCTCGGCCCGCTCGCTCGCCCAGGTCGACCCGAGCAGCCCCAGCGCCGCCGCGGGATCGTGCTCCCGTACGGAGGACAGCAGCGCCACCCGCTCGGCGAAAAGGCCCTCCTCCCACAGCCGCCCGACCGCCTCCGCCTCGTCCGGCCCGGGCAGCGCGGCCCCGCCGGGCAGCCCGCGCAGCGCGAACCTCCAGTCCGGGTTGAGCCGGGCCAGCCACAGCCCCCGCGCCCCCGCGAACACCATCGCCTGCGGCCGCAGATCGGTACGGGCCCGGGCTGCGTCCAGCAGCGCGGGCAGGGCCGCGGCGGGCGCCCGGTAGCCGTGCGCGTTGGCCGCCGCCAGCCACTGCGGCAGCAGCTCGGTGAGGTCCGGCGCGCTGCCCCGCCGCCCGCCGCCCGAGTGCGCCGGAGAGGTGCGGTCCGCGAGCAGCAGCGACAGCCGGCGTCGCGCGGGCCCGGGCAGCGGCCGCCGCTCGTCGCCCGGGGCGGGCGCGGGCGGCTCGGCCGCCACGGCCGGGAGCAGGCCCGCCCTTCGCCGTACGGTCCGGGCGGCGGCGGCGTCGAGCAGCGCCGACGGAGCGTCCCGGCCGGGCGCGGCGACGCCCGGGGGCGGCGGCCGCCGGTCGGTGCCGAGCAGCGCCGAGGCCACGAGGTCCTCCCAGGAGGTGGTGTCCACGGTCACTCCCTTCCTCTCCCCTTCTATTTGGTGTCCATTGGCTATGGGGCGAGCAGCGCGATTCCTCTTACTCGTATTACTCGTACGAGTCATGCGACTCGTGCGACTCGTGTGAATCCGCTTGCTCGTACCGGCCGTTGCCGTGCTCTCGGGTCGCGGTCACGTCAGCGCGACCGGCTCGCCGCCGTCCGGGTCCCAGGCGGCCAGCGGGGTGAACCCCCGGTGGCCGCACTCGCCGAAGACGGTGACGGGACCGCCGCCCGAGAGCGCGGCCAGGCGCCACAGGGACGGCCGCCCCAGCGCGGAGGGCGAGACCAGAAGCGCCGACCCGCCTTTCGCGTCGGCCAGTTGCCAGCCCTCCGCGCCCGGTATGGGGACCACGTCGGCCAGCGTCGCCGGCCACGCGTCGAGCCAGGGGTCCTCGGCCAGGGCCCGCCCGTACCCCGCCAGCGCGTCGGCGACCGGGCCGCCCGGGGGTGGCGCCCCGGACGGTTCGAGGACCTCGAACTCCTCGCTCAGCTCGGCCCGCAGCTGCCCCGCCCCCCGGTGCGGGGTGAGCTCGGCGTCGACCACCCGGCCCACCGGCAGGGCCAGTTGGGGGGCCCGGCCCGCCGCTCCGTAGGAGAGCAGCAGCGCCGGGCGGCCCGACTCCCGGCCGTGCAGCCAGGCGCGCCGCGTGGTCAGGCGGCCGTCGGCGGCGTCGTACTGCGCGAGGACCAGCCAGTGGTCCCGGACCGGCGCGCCCCCGGCGGGCGAGGTCAGCCCGACCCGGGTGCGCACCGTCGCGGCCAGCGGCCCCGGCAGCTCGTCCACCGAGAGCCAGGCCCGGACCAGCAGGTGGAGCAGCGCGCACTCCTCCAGGAGCCGCACCGGCCAGCCCGGCCCCGAGCCTGGTATCGCGCCCAACTCCCTCGTGCGCGCGGCGAGTCCGGGTGCCTGGGCGTCGACCATCCGGGCCGCCGTCTCCTCCCAGGCCCCGTGCCCCGCCTGCTCCGCGGCGGCGAGACCGCCGCGGAGCAGGTCGGCGAGGCGCTGCTCCAGCTCCACGGCCCCCGCCGTGATCCGCGCCGCCCGCCGCTCGGCGCGGCGGCGGGCGGCCTCCGGGTCGGCGGTCCGCCCGGCCGCCTCCCCCGTGAAATCCCAGTCCTTCTGGTCTTCGCCGGACCGCTCGCGCCCCGTCATCGCCCGTCCCCCGTTCCCCGTCCCGAATTCCGTCCTCGTCCCCGGTCCCGTCCCTTTTCCCGTCTTGCGTGACACGTCGTCAGGAGCCGGTGCGAGCACCTGACCGGACGTCCAGCGCACCCCCTGCTGAGTCATGGAACGAACGTACGCCGCACCACTGACAATCGGCTCTGACCTGCAATTTCCCCTCGCCCGGGGCCGATTGTCAGTGGCATGGTGCACGGTGGAACCACATCCGGTCGACCGATCTGGAGGGGGATCCATGACCGTGTCAGAAACCGCCGAGACGACCACCGAGACGACCGCCGCGGCAGCGGCACGAGCCGGCGCCGGAACGACCACCGGCGCCGGAGCGACCACGGAAGCCGGAGCGGCCCCGGGGCCCGGAGCGACCACCGGCGCCACCGCCTCCCAGCCTCTGCGCCCGCACGCCGAGGTCGCGTTCGCGGAGGAGCTCGCGGCGCTCGCGGCCGCCGACGACCGGTCACGACCGGCCCGCTGGCGCCTCTCGCCCTGGGCCGTCGCCACCTACCTGCTCGGCGGCACGCTGCCCGACGGGACCGTGATCACGCCGAAGTACGTGGGGCCGCGCCGGATCGTCGAGGTCGCCGTCACCACGCTCGCCACCGACCGGGCGCTGCTCCTGCTCGGCGTGCCCGGCACCGCCAAGACCTGGGTCTCCGAGCACCTCGCCGCCGCGGTGAGCGGTGACTCGACGCTGCTGGTACAGGGGACGGCGGGGACGCCGGAGGAGGCGATCAGATACGGGTGGAACTACGCCCAGCTGCTGGCGCACGGGCCCAGCCGCGACGCCCTCGTGCCCAGCCCCGTGATGCGGGCCATGGCCCAGGGCTCGACCGCCCGCGTCGAGGAACTCACCCGCATCCCCGCCGACGTACAGGACTCGCTGATCACGGTCCTGTCCGAGAAGACCCTGCCGATACCGGAGCTCGGGCAGGAGGTCCAGGCGGTACGGGGCTTCAACCTGATCGCCACGGCCAACGACCGCGACCGGGGGATCAACGACCTCTCCAGCGCGCTGCGCCGCCGCTTCAACACCGTCGTGCTGCCGCTGCCCGCGACCGCCGAGGCGGAGGTCGACATCGTGGCGCGGCGCGTGGACCAGATCGGGCGCTCGCTCGAACTGCCCGCCGCCCCCGACGGGATCGGCGAGATCCGCCGCGTCGTCACCGTCTTCCGCGAGCTGCGCGGCGGGGTGACCGCCGACGGGCGCACCCGGCTCAAGTCCCCCTCGGGGACGCTGTCCACGGCCGAGGCGATCTCCGTCGTCACCGGGGGCCTCGCCCTCGCGGCGCACTTCGGCGACGGGGTCCTGCGTGCGGGCGACGTCGTCGCCGGGATCCTCGGCGCGGTGGTCCGGGACCCGGCGTCCGACCGGGTCGTCTGGCAGGAGTACCTGGAGACCGTAGTCCGCGAGCGCGACGACTGGAAGGACTTCTACCGGGCCTGCCGCGAGGTGGACGCGTGAGGGCCGCGACGGCGGGGGCCGCCGACGTGGTCACGGGGGAAGAAGCCACTGCCGTACCTGACTCACCCCGCTCGCCCCGCACCCCCGCCGTATCCGCCGCACCCGACTCACCCCGCACCCCCGCTGTACCTGCCGCATCCGCCGCGCCCGAGCCCCGCTCACCCAGCACACCGGACGCGGCAGGCGCCCCCTTAGCGGAAGTCGCCGCCCCCTGGCCCCTGTTGCTCGGCGTGCGGCACCACGGGCCCGGGTCGGCGCGGGCCGTGCGGGGGGCGCTGGAGGCCGCCGGGCCCGCGGTCGTGCTGATCGAGGGGCCGCCCGAGGGTGACGCGCTGGTCGCCTTGGCCGGGGACCCGGACATGCGGCCCCCGGTGGCGCTGCTGGCGCACGCGGTGGACGACCCGGGGCGGGCCGCGTTCTGGCCGATGGCGGAGTTCTCGCCGGAGTGGGTGGCGCTGCGCTGGGCGCTGGACCGGGGTGTTCCGGTGCGCTTCGTCGACCTGCCGGCCGCGCATTCGCTGGCCATGGCCGCCGACCCGACCTGGGGGGACGGGGAGGGCGACGAGGATGAGCCGGAGATGCGGGTCGACCCGATCGCGGTGCTGGCCGGGACCGCGGGGTACGACGACCCGGAGCGCTGGTGGGAGGACGTGGTGGAGCACCGCGGCGACGGCGGTGACCCGCGTGCCGCGTTCGCCGCGCTCGGCGGTGCCATGGCGGTGCTGCGCGAGGAGTACGGGGACGGGGGGAACCGCGGGGACCCGGTCCGCGAGGCGTACATGCGTCTTCAACTGCGGGCGGCCGTGAAGGAGTTCGACGGACGGGTCGCCGTGGTGTGCGGCGCCTGGCACGTCCCCGCGCTGGCCGCCCGCGTCACGCTCGCCGCGGACCGCGCGCTGCTCAAGGGGCTGCCCAAGGCGCGGACCGAGGCCACCTGGGTGCCCTGGACGCACCGCAGGCTCGCCCGCCGCAGCGGATACGGGGCGGGCGTCGACTCGCCGGGCTGGTACGGGCACCTGTTCACCGCGCCCGACCGTCCCGTGGAGCGCTGGATGACCCGGGTGGCGGGACTGCTCAGGGAGGAGGGGCGGCTCGTGTCGCCCGCCCACGTCATCGAGGCGGTGCGGCTCGCGGAGACCCTGGCGGCGCTGCGCGGCCGGCCGCTCGCCGGGCTCGGCGAGACCACCGACGCGGTGCGGGCCGTGTTCTGCGACGGCTCCGACGTGCCGCTCGACCTGGTGCGTGACCGGCTCGTGGTGGGGGACGTGCTGGGCCGGGTGCCGGACGCCGCCCCCGCCGTACCGCTCCAGCGCGACCTCGCCCGGCTCCAGCGCTCGCTGCGGCTCAAGCCCGAGGCGGCCGAGCGGGAGCTCGCCCTGGACCTGCGCAAGGAGACCGACGCCGCGCGCAGCCGCCTGTTGCACCGGCTGCGGCTGCTCGGCGTCGGCTGGGGCGCGCCCGCCGCCGGGCGCGGCTCGACCGGCACCTTCCGGGAGACCTGGCGGCTGCGCTGGCGGCCCGAACTGCACGTGCGGGTCGCCGAGGCGGGCGTGTGGGGCACCACCGTGCTCTCCGCCGCCACCGCGAGGGCCGAGGCGCGGGCGGTGGCGGCGGACACCCTGGCCGAGGTCACCGGGCTCGCCGAGGACTGCCTGCTCGCCGGGCTCACCGAGGCCCTGCCGGTGGTGATGCGGGCCCTCGCCGACCGGGCCGCGCTCGACGCCGACGTCGGCCACCTGGCGCAGGCGCTGCCCGCGCTGGCCCGTTCCCTGCGGTACGGGGACGTGCGCGGCACCGACACCGCCGCGCTCGGCGGGGTCGCGGCCGGGCTCGCCGAGCGGATCTGCGTGGGCCTGCCGCCCGCCTGCGTCCGGCTGGACGCCGACGGGGCCGCCGAGATGCGGACCCACCTGGACGGCGTGCACACCGCGATCGGACTGCTGCCCGGCGGTGCGGTGCCGGCCGGGCGCTGGGGCGGGGTGCTGCGCGCGCTCGCCGTCCGGGACGCGGTGGCGGCGGGGATCCGGGGCCGGGCCGCGCGCCTGCTCCTGGACGACGGCAGGCTCGGCGAGGACGAGGCCGCCCGGCTGATGGGCCTGGCCCTGTCGCCGGCCGTCCCGCCCGCCGAGGCGGCCGAATGGATCGACGGGTTCGTGGGCGGCGCCTCCGGCGGAGGGATGCTCCTGGTCCACGACGAGCGGCTGCTTGGGCTGCTGGACGGCTGGCTCGCGGGGGTTCCGGCGGACGCATTCGCGGGGGTGCTGCCGCTGCTGCGCCGCACCTTCTCCGCGTACGAACCAGGGGTGCGCCGCACCCTGGGCGAGCTGGTGCGGCGCGGTCCGGCAGGGGCGGGCGGCCGTCCGGCCGGGCGGGAGCCGGGCGCGCCCGGCTTCGGCCCGGGGCTGGACCGGGAGCGCGCGGACGCGGTGCTCCCGGTGCTGCGGCTGCTCCTGGGCGACATGGCTGGTCCGCCCGGCCCGGGCGACCGGGGCGATCCGCCCGGCCCGGGCGACCGGGGCGATCCGGCCGGCCCGGGCGACCGGGGCGATCCGGCCGGCCCGGGTGACCGGGCGGGCCTGGGACACGAGGACGAGCCCGAGGAGGTGGGGGCGTGATGCACCGCGGTGTGACGGAACGTCAGCGAGAGGGCGGGCTGTCCGGGGACGAGCGGCTGCGCCGCTGGCGCCTGGTGCTCGGCGGGGGTGACGCCGACGGCACCGGCCGCGCCCTGGGCGGCACCGACGCGGCGATGGACGCGGCGCTGGGCGCGCTGTACGGGAAGGCGCACGGGGACGGCGGCGGGGCCGCGCCGGGCGCCGGGGGAGGGGAGCGCACCGCAGGCCTCGGGGCCTCCGCGCCGTCGGTGGCGCGCTGGCTCGGCGACATCCGGCGCTACTTCCCGGCCCCCGTCGTCCAGGTCATGCAGCGCGACGCCATCGACCGGCTCGGCCTGGCCGCGCTGCTGCTGGAGCCGGAGATGCTGGAGGCGGTGGAGCCCGACGTGCACCTGGTCGGCACGCTGCTCTCGCTCGGCCAGGCGATGCCCGAGGAGACCCGGGAGACGGCCCGCGCGGTGGTGCGCACGGTGGTGCGCGGTCTGGAGGAGCGGCTGGCCGCCCGCACCCGCGCCACGCTCGGCGGCGCCCTGGACCGCGGCGCCCGCACCCGGCGCCCGCGCCACCGGGACATCGACTGGGACCGCACCGTCCGGGCGAACCTGCGCCACTACCTGCCGGAGCACCGCACGGTGGTGCCGCAGCGCCTGGTCGGGTTCGCGCGGGCCGCGCAGGGGCTGCGCAAGGAGGTGGTGCTGTGCGTGGACCAGTCGGGTTCGATGGCGGCGTCGGTGGTGTACGCGTCGGTGTTCGGCGCCGTCCTCGCCTCGATGCGGTCCCTGGACACCCGGCTGGTGGTCTTCGACACGGCGGTCGTGGACCTGACCGACCAGCTGGACGACCCGGTGGACGTGCTGTTCGGGACCCGGCTGGGCGGCGGGACGGACATCAACCGGGCGCTGGCGTACTGCCAGGAGCGGATCGGCCGTCCGGCGGACACGGTGGTGGTGCTGATCAGTGACCTGTACGAGGGAGGGATACGCGACGAGCTGCTGAAGCGGGTCGCGGCGATGAAGGCGGCGGGGGTGGAGTTCGTGGTGCTGCTCGCGCTGTCCGACGAGGGCGCCCCGTCCTACGACCGGGAGCACGCGGCGGCGCTCGCTGCCCTGGGCGTCCGGGCCTTCGCCTGCACCCCGGAGCTGTTCCCCGAGGTGATGGCCGCAGCCCTGGAGGGCCGCCCGCTCCCGGTGCCGGGGCCGTGACAGGGGCCGTCCGCTCCCGGTCCCGGAGCGTGCCGCCGGGAGACCTCCGAGGCAGACCCGCCCCTGGCCTGAGGGAGACCCGCCCCTGGCCCGAGGGAGACCCGCCCCCAGCCCGAGGGGCGCCCGCTCCCAGCCCGGGGCGCGTCGCCAGCACGCCCTCCGAGGACTCCCGCCCCCGACACCGGCACGCGGTCCGCGGCACCGCGTGGTCGCGATCTGTGACCGGTATCACCGCTCAGGTGTGATCTGCGATTTAGGGACCTACGTCCCACGGGGATAACCTGCGAGGCGGACATGCCGCGTCCACGGTCACCGTGTACGCCTCCCTTGTGACAGCGCAGTCACGTTGCCCTTCGCGGCACGCCCACGCAGACAACGAACCGCGATCACCAGAAAAGGGACGGACGCGCGTGGACCTGTTCGAGTACCAGGCGAGGGACCTCTTCGCCAAGCACGGTGTACCGGTGCTGGCCGGTGAAGTCATCGACACGCCTGAGGCGGCGCGCGCCGCTACCGAGCGCCTCGGCGGCAAGTCCGTCGTCAAGGCCCAGGTCAAGGTCGGCGGCCGTGGCAAGGCCGGTGGCGTCAAGCTGGCCGCCACCCCCGACGAGGCCGTCGCCCGCGCGACGGACATCCTCGGCATGGACATCAAGGGCCACACGGTCCACAAGGTGATGATCGCCGAGACCGCTCCCGAGATCCTCGAGGAGTACTACGTCTCGTACCTCCTCGACCGCACCAACCGCACCTTCCTGGCCATGGCCTCGGTGGCGGGCGGCATGGACATCGAGGAGGTCGCCGCGACGACCCCCGAGAAGCTCGCGAAGGTCCCGGTCGACGCCAACGAGGGCGTGACGATCGAGAAGGCCCGCGCGATCGTGGCCCAGGCGAAGTTCCCGGCCGAGGTGGCCGAGCAGGTCGCCGAGGTCATGGTGACGCTGTGGAAGACCTTCGTCGCCGAGGACGCGCTCCTCGTCGAGGTCAACCCGCTCGCCAAGGTCGCCTCCGGCGACGTCATCGCCCTCGACGGCAAGGTGTCCCTGGACGCCAACGCCGACTTCCGCCAGCCGGAGCACGAGGCGCTCGAGGACAAGGCCGCAGCCAACCCCCTCGAGGCGGCGGCCAAGGCCAAGGGCCTCAACTACGTCAAGCTCGACGGCCAGGTCGGCATCATCGGCAACGGCGCGGGCCTGGTCATGTCGACGCTGGACGTCGTCGCGTACGCCGGTGAGAACCACGGCGGCGTGAAGCCGGCCAACTTCCTCGACATCGGCGGCGGCGCCTCCGCCGAGGTCATGGCGAACGGCCTGGAGATCATCCTGGGCGACGCGGACGTCAAGTCCGTGTTCGTCAACGTCTTCGGCGGCATCACCGCCTGCGACGAGGTCGCCAAGGGCATCGTCCAGGCCCTGGAGCTGCTCGAGAAGAAGGGCGAGAAGGTCGAGAAGCCGCTCGTCGTCCGTCTCGACGGCAACAACGCGGAGCTGGGTCGCAAGATCCTGAGCGACGCCAACCACCCGCTGGTCCAGCGCGTGGACACCATGGACGGTGCGGCCGACAAGGCCGCCGAGCTCGCCGCGGCGAAGTAGGGATCGAGGGAACCAGACCCCCATGGCTATCTTCCTCAACAAGGACAGCAAGGTCATCGTCCAGGGCATGACCGGCGCCACGGGCATGAAGCACACCAAGCTCATGCTCGCCGACGGCACCAACGTCGTCGGTGGCGTCAACCCCCGCAAGGCCGGCACGTCCGTCGACATCGACGGCAACGACATCCCGGTCTTCGGCTCGGTCGCCGAGGCGATCGAGAAGACGGGCGCCAACGTCTCCGTCCTCTTCGTGCCGCCGGCCTTCGCCAAGGCCGCCGTGGTCGAGGCCATCGACGCCGAGATCCCGCTCGCCGTGGTCATCACCGAGGGCATCGCCGTCCACGACTCCGCCGCCTTCTGGGCGTACGCGAAGTCCAAGGGCAACAAGACCCGCATCATCGGCCCGAACTGCCCCGGCCTGATCACGCCGGGCCAGTCCAACGCCGGCATCATCCCGGGCGACATCACCAAGCCCGGCAAGATCGGTCTGGTGTCGAAGTCCGGCACGCTGACCTACCAGATGATGTACGAGCTGCGCGACATCGGCTTCACCTCGGCCGTCGGCATCGGTGGCGACCCGGTCATCGGCACCACGCACATCGACGCCCTGGAGGCCTTCGAGGCCGACCCGGAGACCGAGCTGATCGTGATGATCGGTGAGATCGGCGGCGACGCCGAGGAGCGCGCGGCCGACTTCATCAAGGCCCACGTGACCAAGCCGGTCGTCGGCTACGTCGCGGGCTTCACCGCGCCCGAGGGCAAGACGATGGGCCACGCCGGCGCCATCGTCTCCGGCTCCTCCGGCACGGCGCAGGCCAAGAAGGAGGCCCTGGAGGCCGCGGGCGTCAAGGTCGGCAAGACCCCGACCGAGACGGCCAAGCTCGCCCGCGAGATCCTCAACGGCTGAGCGTCCGTACGCACGGCGAAGGGCCCGCACCCCCTGGGGGTGCGGGCCCTTCCGCGTACGCGCCGCCGGGTTCAGCGGCCGTCGGGGACCAGCCGTTCGGGCCCGTTCGCCGTCTCGGAGCGCAGCAGCTCGCGCAGCCGCACGTCGTCCGGGGTGAGCGGCTGGGGCCCCATCCGCGGCGGGACGCCGCCCACCGTCTCCGGGGGTGACTGCGGGGCCTCGTAGCGGGTGGGCGCGGTCGCCAGGGTGAAGGCGGTGGCCCCCAGGATGAGCGCGGTGAAGGCGATCGCCGCCCGGGTCCAGACCTTGGCGCGGCGCTCGCCGCTGCCGCGCACGGATGCGGCGCTGGGCAGCTTCACCGGGGTGACGTCGCCGACCATCGAGCCGAGCCGTTCGGACAGCTCTTCGTCCCCGCCGAGGCCGGGCACCCGCTCGGCCAGGGCGGCGCGGGCGTGCAGGATGCGGTTGGCGGCGGCGGGGGTGCTGGCCTCGGTCTCGGCGGCGGTCTCCGGCAGGTCCATGCCGAGCCCGTCGTAGAGCAGCAGCGAGCGCCGGTAGGCGGGCGGCAGGTCGAGCAGGGCGCGGCGCAGCGAGCGGGCGTCGCCGTCGCCGCCGTCGGGGTGCCGGTGGGCGCGGCGCAGCCGGTGCCAGGGGGAGAGGGCGTACTCGTACGCCGCCGCCCGCACCCAGCCCGCCGGGTCCCGGTCCACGGCGACCTCGGGCCAGCGCTGCCAGGCGAGCAGGAAGGCGTGCTCGACGGACTCCTCGGAGAGCCGCCGCCGCCCGGTCAGCAGGTAGGTCTGCCGTACGAGGGCGGGGGCGGCCCGGGAGTAGAGGGCGTCGAACGCCTCGTCGGCGGTGCCCGCGGCCCGGGCGCCCGCGTTCTCGGCGTCCCCGCGCTCCCGCACGGCCGTCGCGGTGGCCCCGGCGGTCTGCCTGCGCGGGGCCGGGGCGGCGGAGATGGCCGCCTTGCGGGGCGCGGAGGCCAGTGCGGGCGCCGCGGTCCTGGCGGGCAGGGCGCGCTGGGCGGGCCCGGTGAAGGCGATCAGGTGGGCGGCGGGGACGGGCAGGCCGACGGGGGCGGGGCCGTTCGGCGGCTTCGCGGCCTTCTTGGCGGCGGGCCGGGGCCTGCTGCCGGGCCGGTCGGCCTTGCCGTGGCCGCGCCCGCCGTGGCCGGCACCGGACCGCTCGCCACCAGCGCGCTCGGCCCCGTCCCGGGCGGACGCATCGCCCACGTCGGCCCCGGAAGCCCCGGAGGTCGCGTCGGCCCCGGGGGACTCGGAGGTCCCGGAGGTCAGGTCGGCCCCGTCGGTCCCCGAGGCCGCTGCGGTACGAGTCCGCGTACGCTCCGCGTCCGCGGGACGCGCGCGTCCGGCATGGTCTTCCGTACGGCTCCGGGCCCGGTCCGGGCCCGCGCCCAGCTCGGTGAGCAGCTTCGCGTACGCGTCGCGCTTGCGGCCCCGGGGGCTGGTGCGGCCGGTCTCCCAGGACCGTACGGTGGCGCGCGTGACGCCCACGGCCTCCGCCACCTGCTGTTCGCTCAGCCCGCCGGCCTCGCGCAGTCGGCGCCGCTCCTTGGGGGAGGGCAGCGCGTTCTCGTGCCTGGTCTCGGTCATGGACTACTCCCCGCAGGACTCCCCGCGACGCGGCGATCGGCGAACCGGGCGAAAAAGTACATAAACGTATATTGAGCGACACAGCGGCCATTCGCCTGTTACGCGAATAAAGCGCGTGTCGAAGGCAGCATGGCGGCGTGACCCAAGTGACCGAGCAGACCCCGTCGTTGCCCTCGGCGTCGTCGACCCCCCTGGTCCAGGGCGGCCGGGGCGCCGCCCTGGCGGCCTCCTTCGTGCGCGGGGCGATCGCCGCCGGGCTCGGCCTCGGCGCGCTCGCCGTGCTCGTGATGGTGATGTGGATCAGCTCGCCGTACCCGGACAGCGGACCCGGCGGGGCCCTGCACGTCGCGGCGGGCCTGTGGCTGCTGGCCCACGGCGTCGCCCTGGTGCGCGACGACACCTTCTCCGGCACGCCCGCGCCCGTCGCCGTCGTACCGCTGCTCCTCGTCACGCTGCCGCTCTGGCTGGCGCACCGGGCCGCGCGCGACGCCCTGGAGCCCGACGAGGGGCGCCCCCGGCCCTCCGCGCGCGGCGCCCTGGCCACGGTCACCGGCGGCTACCTGCTGGTCGCGGTGGCCGCGGTGGCCTACGCCGGGGGCGGCCCGCTCGCCCCCGCCCCGGTCTCCGCCGCCCTGCACCTGCCCCTGGTGGCCGCGCTCGGGGCGGCCGCCGGGGTGTGGAACGCCTCCGGCCGCCCCACGGGCCCGCTGCCCGGGTGGCTGCCCGACCGGGTGCGCGTCGAGCTGGTCCGCTCGACCACGGTCGCCTCGCTGCGGGCCGGGGGCGTCGCCGTCGTCACGCTGCTCGGCGGCGGCGCGCTGCTCGTCGGGGCCTCCCTGATGTGGCACGCGGGCGCCGCCCAGGAGTCGTTCCTGCAGCTCGCGGGCGTCTGGTCGGGCCGGGTCGCGGTGCTGCTGCTCTGCCTGGCACTGGTGCCCAACGCCGCCGTCTGGGGCGCGGCCTACGGGCTCGGCCCCGGCTTCGCCCTCGGCACGGCGGTCACGGCCACCCCGCTCGGGGTCGCCGCCGTGCCCGCGCTGCCCGCGTTCCCGCTGCTCGCCGCGGTCCCCGAGGCCGGGCGCGGCGGCTGGGCGAACTGGGCCGCGGCCGGGGTGCCGCTGCTCGCGGGCCTCGCCGTCGCCTGGTGCACGGTCCGGGCCGCCGCACCGGCCTACGGGGACCGGGCGACCGCCTGGAGCGTCCGCTCCACCGTGCGCACCGCCCTGGGCGCCGCCGGACTGTGCGCGCTCGCCACCGCCCTGCTCACCGCCGCGTCGGCCGGTCCGCTGGGCACCGGGGCCCTCGCCTCGTTCGGCCCCGTGTGGTGGCGCACCGGCCTGGCCGCGCTGCTGTGGACGGCGGCCGTCGGGGTGCCCGGCGCCCTGGGCCTGCGGGCCTGGCGGCTGCGCGAGCGGCGCCCCCGCCGCACCCTGCGCGAGCTGTGCGGCGGCCTGCGCCTGCCGACCCCGCGCCTGCCCTCGCTGCGGCGCCGCCCGGCGGACCCGCTGCCGGACGCGCCGGGCCCGTCCGCCCCGTCCGCCCCGCAGGCGCAGCCCACGACGGGGGACGGGGCCGCCGCCCCGGACGGCGAGGGCCCCCCGGCCGCGTCGGCCGCCCCGCTCCCGGCCGCCCCGCTCCCGGGCGAGCCCGCCGAGGCGCTCTTCGGCACCGCCCCCTACGACTCCGCCGCCTTCGAGTCCGCCTTCGAGCCGTACGACTTCCTGCCGCCGCCACCCCCGCCCGCCCCGGCGCCCTGGGACAGCGAGGAGGGACGCGAGGCCCGCTGGGCGGCCCTGAAGGAGGCGTCGGGCGGCCTGATGACCCCGCTCGCCGACCCGTCCCCGTCCCCGTCCCCGCTCCCGCCCCGCAACCCCGACCCGTCCCCGCTCCCGCCCCGTACCCCCGAGGTGCCGCCCGCCGGGCCCGCTGGTCCCGCCGGGTCGGCCGAGGAGTCCGGCGGCGCCCCCGGAACGCCGCCGCCCCCCGCCCCCTGACGGGGACGAGGGGCGGACGGAACGGGACGGAACGCAAGAAGGACGCGACCCCGCGCGGGGCTACTCCTGGACGCCGAAGTACGGCCGCAGCGGCTTCGGCAGCTTGTCGTTGCAGGCCAGCGCCCCGGACTGGGTCAGGGCGTCGTCCCGGCAGGTGTAGAAGTCCTTGTAGGCCATCTCGATCGTGAAGGTCGCCGCCACGATCACCAGCGCGAGCCCCGCCGTCACCAGGCCGCTCACCGCCGCCGTGCGCTGCGGGCGGCCGACCGCGGGGACCGGTGCGGGGGCGGGCCGCCCGGCGGCCTCGCCCTGCGGCGGCTGCGCCTTGGCGCGCAGGGCGCTGATCGCCCAGTAGACGCCGAGGGCGCCGAGCAGCAGCGCGATCTCCGGGAAGTTGAAGATGGAGAAGAAGAACGCCCACATGCCCGCGAGCAGCGCGTAGCGCGCCCGCCGCTGGGCCGGGTCGGTCGGGTCCCAGCGCAGCCCGGTGCCCTCGGGGCCGCCGAGGCCGTTGCCGCCGCCGCCCTGGCCCTGGCGGCCCTCGCGGTCGCCGGACTGGCCGCCGCCGAAGCCGCCCGAGGAGCGGCCGGGCTGCCGGCTGCTCCACTGGCCGCCCCAGCCCTGGCGCCCGCGGCCGCGGCCGTCGGAACCGGAGCCGGACGACCCCGATCCCTCGCCCTCCCCCTGGCTCTCCGGGCCCTCGTTCTCCGGGCGGCGCGGCTGCCAGGGCTGGTCCGGCCTGCCCTCGGGGGGAGGCGCGAACGGATTGTTGTCGTCCGTCGACTGGCGTTCCCGCTGCAAGAGCATCTGCTGAAGGTGTCCTCTGTCGTCGTTCCGTGCCGGTCGGGGGAGCCCGGCGGAAAGGCTGGTGGAGAGCTGCTGGAAGGCCGGTGGGGCGGCCCTGTCCCCAGACGCTACCTCCCGGGCGGGCCCCCGTCCCGTGGGGGCCGTCCGGTGTGCCGGTATCGTTGCTGACGGTCGGCGCCTTCGTAGGGTTCCCCGTATCCGGGGACGCGATCCGTTCGTACGACCGTACAAATCGCAGCGCATCACGGAAAGAGTCCCCTGTGGCCGCCGCCCGTCTCGTCGTCCTGGTCTCCGGCTCCGGTACCAACCTGCAGGCCCTGCTCGACGCCGTCGAGGCCGATCCCGCCGCCCTCGGCGGCGCCCGGGTCGTCGCCGTCGGCGCCGACCGCGCCGGCATCGCCGGCCTGGAGCGCGCCGAGCGCGCCGGGCTGCCCACCTTCGTGTGCTCCGTGAAGGACCACGCGTCGCGCGAGGAGTGGGACCTGGCGCTGGCCGAGGCCACCGCCGCGTACGCGCCGGACCTGGTGGTGTCCGCCGGGTTCATGAAGATCGTGGGCAAGGAGTTCCTGGCCCGCTTCGGGGGCCGGTTCGTGAACACCCACCCCGCGCTGCTGCCCAGCTTTCCCGGCGCCCACGGCGTGCGCGACGCGCTCGCGTACGGCGCGAAGGTGACCGGGTGCACCGTCCACTTCGTCGACGACGGCGTCGACACCGGCCCGATCATCGCCCAGGGCGTGGTCGAGGTGCGGGAATCGGACGATGAAGCCGCTCTGCACGAGCGCATCAAGGAAGTCGAGCGAAGGCTGCTCGTCGACGTCGTGGGGCGCCTGTCCCGTCACGGCTACCGCATTGAGGGACGAAAGGTCCATTTCGGTGAATAAGAGGCCCATCCGCCGCGCCCTGGTCAGCGTCTACGACAAGACGGGTCTGGAAGAGCTGGCCCGCGGGCTGCACGAGGCGGGCGTCGCCCTCGTCTCCACCGGCTCCACCGCCGCGAAGATCGCCGCGGCCGGTGTCCCCGTCACCAAGGTCGAGGAGCTCACCGGCTTCCCCGAGTGCCTGGACGGCCGGGTCAAGACGCTCCACCCGCGCGTGCACGCCGGCATCCTGGCCGACCTGCGCCTGGAGGACCACCAGCGCCAGCTGGCCGAGCTCGGCGTCGAGCCGTTCGACCTGGTCGTGGTGAACCTCTACCCGTTCCGCCAGACCGTGCGGTCGGGGGCGACCCCGGACGAGTGCGTCGAGCAGATCGACATCGGCGGCCCCTCGATGGTCCGCGCCGCCGCCAAGAACCACCCGTCCGTCGCGGTCGTCACCAGCCCCGAGCGGTACGCGGACGTGCTCGCCGCGGTCGCCGACGGCGGCTTCGAGCTGGGTGCCCGCAAGCGCCTGGCGGGTGAGGCGTTCCAGCACACCGCCGCGTACGACACCGCGGTGGCCTCCTGGTTCACCAACGCCTACGCCCCCGAGGACGGCTACGACGGCCTGCCCGAGTTCATCGGCGAGACCCTGGAGCGCAAGTCCACGCTGCGCTACGGCGAGAACCCGCACCAGGGCGCGGCGCTGTACCTGGACGGGCAGCCGGGCGGGCTCGCCAACGCCGAGCAGCTGCACGGCAAGGAGATGTCCTTCAACAACTACGTGGACACCGAGGCCGCCCGCCGCGCCGCCTTCGACCACGACGAGCCGTGCGTGGCGATCATCAAGCACGCCAACCCCTGCGGCATCGCGGTGGGTTCCGACGTCGCCGAGGCGCACCGCAAGGCGCACGCCTGCGACCCGCTGTCCGCGTACGGCGGCGTCATCGCGGTCAACCGCGAGGTGTCGGTGGCGATGGCCGAGCAGGTCGCCGAGATCTTCACCGAGGTCATCGCCGCCCCCTCCTACGAGGACGGCGCGGTCGAGGTGCTGGCCCGCAAGAAGGGCATCCGGGTGCTGAAGGTCGAGGGCACCCCGGCGCAGCCGGGCGACGTCAAGTTCGTCTCCGGCGGCGCGGTCGTCCAGCACACCGACGTCTTCCAGGCCGAGGGCGACGACCCGGCCAACTGGACGCTGGCCACCGGCGAGGCGCTGTCCGCCGCGGACCTCGCCGAGCTGGCCTTCGCCTGGAAGGCGTGCCGCGCGGTCAAGTCCAACGCGATCCTGCTCGCCAAGGACGGCGCCTCGGTCGGCGTCGGCATGGGCCAGGTCAACCGCGTCGACTCCGCCAAGCTCGCCGTGGAGCGCGCGGGCGAGGAGCGGGCGCGCGGCTCGTACGCCGCCTCCGACGCCTTCTTCCCGTTCCCCGACGGCCTGGAGATCCTCACGGCCGCGGGCGTCAAGGCCGTGGTGCAGCCGGGCGGTTCGGTCCGCGACGAGCTGGTCGTGGAGGCCGCCGCCAAGGCGGGCGTGACGATGTACTTCACCGGGACGCGGCACTTCTTCCACTGACGCGCTGACGCGCTGACGTCCTGACGTCCTGAACGAAGAAGGGCCCCTCCGGCAGCGCGCCGGAGGGGCCCTTCGTCACGTGGTGCGTCAGCCGCGGCCGTGGATCACGACCGTGCCCGCCACCTTGTCGTGCCAGCCCTGCTTGCGGCCGGAGCTGTCGAACAGCGGCGACAGGTAGACCAGGATCTGGCCGATGCAGACGAAGCTGCCCACGATCGGGATCAGCCAGCGCAGCAGGCTCTTGCCGAAGCCGGGCTTCTGGCCGTTCTCCAGGCGCAGCACGCGGATGCCGACGGCCAGCTTGCCGACCGTGGCGCCCACGAACGCGACCATGAGGACCTCGTAGAGGAGGGTGACGAGCCCGAAGGCGAGGGCCACCGGCAGGACGCTGGAGGCGATGCTGGAGCCCGCGTCGTTCATGCAGGTCTGGTACGTCGCCGAGTTCACGTCGCAGTCCGCGGCCGAGTTGATGCCATTCACGAACAGCGGGGCGATCAGGACGAGGTACACCACGGAGAAGATGACGCCGTCGATCAGACGGGCGGAGAGGCGGCGGCCCATGCCCGCCACCGGGGGCATCCCGGTCGGGCCCTGCGGGTAGCCGCCGGGGCCCTGCGGGTAGGACGGGTAGCCGGGCTGCTGGGGGTAGCCGTAGCCCTGCTGCGGCACGCCCTGCGGGGCCTGCTGCCCGTAGGGGGCCTGCTGGCCGTACGGGTCCTGGGGCTGCCCGTAGGGGGGCTGCTGGCCGTACGGATTCTGGGGCTGCTGCCCGTAGGGGTTCTGGGGATCGCCGAAACTCATGGCGAGGTTCCTCCGTTGCGTACAGGTACTGGGGACGGCACGGACCCGCGGAGGAAAGAACGTGTCGATGTGCCCGCCCTGGGCGGTGTGCCCCGCGCCCCCCTGCCGCTGCCCGCTGCACTGCGCGGCTCATCGTGGTCGGGCGGTCGACTTTTTGTCCAGTCGGTCACCCGATGCGTTGTGCAAGTGCAATCTTCCCCGAAGGCCCCTTCCGGCCCGGGGCCGGGCCGAATTGGAACCCGGCACCCGCATCCGGGAGGATGGGGCCATGACCGCCCAGATTCTCGATGGCAAGGCCACCGCAGCCGAGATCAAGTCCGATCTGACCGCCCGCGTGGCGGACCTGAAGGCCAAGGGCATCACCCCCGGCCTCGGGACCGTGCTGGTCGGCGAGGACGTCGGCAGCCAGAAGTACGTCGCGGGCAAGCACCGCGACTGCGCCCAGGTCGGCATCGCCTCCATCCAGCGTGAACTGCCCGCCTCCGCCACCCAGGAGGAGATCGAGGCGGTCGTCCGCGAGCTCAACGAGGACCCGGCCTGCACCGGTTACATCGTGCAGCTGCCGCTGCCCAAGGGCATCGACACCAACCGGGTCCTGGAGCTGATGGACCCGGACAAGGACGCCGACGGACTGCACCCGATGAACCTCGGCCGCCTCGTCATCGGCCAGACCGGACCGCTGCCCTGCACCCCGGCCGGCATCGTGGCGCTGCTGCGCCGGCACGGCGTGGAGATCGCCGGCGCCCACGTCGTCGTGGTCGGCCGCGGCATCACCATCGGCCGCCCGATGCCGCTGCTGCTGACCCGCAAGTCGGAGAACGCGACGGTGACGCAGTGCCACACCGGTACCCGTGACCTGTCCGCGCACCTCAAGCGCGCCGACATCATCGTGGCCGCCGCGGGCGTGCCGCACCTGATCAAGCCCGAGGACGTGAAGCCGGGCGCGGCCATCCTCGACGTGGGCGTCAGCCGGGACGAGAGCGGCAAGATCCTCGGCGACGTGCACCCCGGTGTCGCCGAGGTCGCGGGCTGGGTCGCCCCCAACCCGGGCGGCGTCGGCCCGATGACCCGCGCCCAGCTCCTGGTCAACGTCGTGGAGGCCGCCGAGCGCGCGGCCGCCGGGCGCTGATGGAGGCCCGCGCGGGGGAGGACGCCGGGGGGCGGCAGGAGCAGGACGACCACGACGGGCAGGCGCCCGCCAGGTCCGGCCGCTCGCGCCGGCCGCCGACGGTCACCCGGGACACCGCGCGCCCCGAGGGCGGCGGCCGGGCCGCGCCGGGTGACGCGCCCGCGCCCGCGCGCCAGTGGCCGCTGCTCACGGTGCTGGGCCTGGCGGCGCTGGGGCTGCTGGTGGTGGGCCTCGACCCGTTCACCGAGGCCTTCCGGATCGGCACCATCCTGATCGGCGTCGCGCTGCTCACGGGCGCGGTGATGCGTCGCACGCTGCCGTCGGTGGGCATGCTCGCGGTGCGCTCGCGCTTCACCGACATGGTGACGTACGGGCTGCTCGGCCTGCTGATCGTGCTGCTGGCGCTGACGGTGCAGCCCAAGCCGTGGCTGCACATCCCGTTCCTGGAGGACCTGGTCCGCTTCACGGTGCGCTGAGGGGTACGGACACGTACGACGGGGCCCGCACGGTGTGCGGGCCCCTCGCGCGTCCGCACGCGTGTGCGCGGGACCCCCGGTGCGAGGGGCGCCCTGGTGCCTGAAGGGGCGCGCGGGGCGGGTGCGCGCCCCCCTGAGTGCCCCCGAGTGGGGCGTGGGGCGCGCGAGGCGTACGGGGCCGCGGCCCCCGGAGGCGTACCGCCGCGGGACCGGCGCGCGGGCACGGACCGGTGGGGACCATCCCCTCCCCCGAGGAGGACGGGCCCCATCGGTCCGTGCAGGTAAGAGCGTCATGCACTCGCCAACGCCGTTCAAGGCGCGGCCCGTCCCCGTAGCACGGAGGTGACCGTTCCGGTGCCGTGTCCGGGTCGGGCAACGGCTGTGGAACGGCGGGCGCCCCGGCTCCGGGGGCGCACGGCGAGGGGCCCCGCGGCCCTCGACGCACCCGTGCGCCCCCGCCCCGGGAACTGCCATCCTGGCGGGGCGCACCCCTCCCGACGGGGGTGCGCGAACGAGGGGGGACACCATGCCTCGCTGGAAGGCGCTGCCGGACGAACTCGACCCGCAGGTGCGGGAGTTCGCCGGGCAGCTGCGCCGGCTCGTGGACCGCAGCGGGCTCAGCCTGGCCGCCGTCGCCGACCGCACCGGCTACAGCAGGACGTCCTGGGAGCGCTACCTCAACGGCCGCCTCCTGGCGCCCCGGGGCGCGGTCGTCGCGCTCGCCGAGGTCACCGGCACCCACGTCGGCCACCTGACCACCATGTGGGAGCTGGCCGAGCGCGCCTGGAGCCGCTCCGAGGCGCGCCACGACACGACCATGGAGGCCTCCCGGATCGCCCGCGCGCGCGAGGCCCTCGCCGACCCCGCCGCCGCGGCGGGCCCCCCGGGCGCAC
>NZ_JBEOYE010000061.1:0-57311 GCF_040296945.1 Streptomyces sp. NPDC001941
TGGTCGACCTCGGGGTGCGCACGATGACGATCAACTGCAAGCGGATCGACCAGCGTGGGCCGGGCCGTGCTCCTCGCGGGCGCCGCCTGCCACACCGGCGCGGCCGCGGCCGCCGCCTGGCTCGGCGCCCGGGACCTGCGCCAGGGCGACCGGCTGCCCAGGGGACTGCTCCTGCCGCTGCTCGCCGACCGCGACCCGGCCTGGCTGGGCGACGTCGCGCACCGGCTCGCCGCCCGCGCCTCCACCGCCGAGGACGACTACCCGGTGGTCCGCGAGCTGGTGCGGATGGCCCGCGCCGAGGTGCCGCTGACCGACGGGTACGTACGCGGCTGGGCGGGCGCGGAGCGTCGCGGCGGGCTGCTGCGCGAGCTGCGCACCGACCCGCAGACACCGCTGCTCGTACCGCGCCTGTTCGAGACCGCGGAGCTGGCCAGGCCGCTGGCCTGGACGGCGTCCTCGGAGTCGGCCGACAGCTGGCCCAGGGCCCTGGTGGCCCTGGCGGCGGAGGGCGTGGTCGCCCGCTCCCTGCTGGTGGACGCGGCAGTGGCCCGGCTGCTGCGCGGCGGGCGCCCGGCCGACCTGAAGTTCTTCCTGGTCCTCGTCGAGCGCCTGGAGCTGACCGCCGAGGAGGAGCGGGCGCACACGGCGGACTGGGTGGGCATGGCCGCGGACGCGCCGTCCACGGTGGCCGCCCGCGCCCAGCAGGCGCTGGCGCGGCTCGCGGAGGCCGGCGAGCTGCCCGCGCGGACCCTCGCCGAGGCGTCGGCGGCGCTGTTGTTCCGTACCGAGAAGAAGCTGGTGCGCGCCCAGTTGACGCTGCTGGGCAAGGTGCTGCGGCGCGAGCCGGGGTCGGCGGCGGAGCTGCTGCCGGCCGTGGCGGAGGCGTTCGGGCACGAGGACACCACCGTGCAGGAGCGGGCACTGAAGCTGGTCGCCCGGCACGCGCGGGACGTGGACGCGGACGTGCTGGCCGAACTGGCCGGCGCGGCGGCGCTGCTGAGCCCGGCGCACCAGCCGGCCGCCGCGGACGTGTTCGGCGCGGACGTCGTCGGGGGCGGCGACGCGCCCTACGAGGAGGTGCTGCCGCCGCTGCCGGTGCCGCGCCCGCTGGGTCCGCCGCTGACCGATCTGGCCGAGCTGGTCGAGGAGGTGGCGCTGCACCTGCGCTCGGACAGCGCCTTCTGGCGGGACTCCGCGCACGGCAGCGTGGCCGACGTGGAGCGCATCCTGGACGGGCTGGTCCGCCAGGCGCACCGCGACCGCGCGGCGCTGGCCCGCGAGCTGGACGAGATCGCCTCGCACACCTGGTGGTACCGCCGCGCCCACGGGCCCGGTGACGAACTGGGGCCGGTGGCCTCGGTGGTGGCGGCGCTCACCCGCGCCGAGCCCGGGGAGGCCGTCGCCCGGGAGTACCGGGCCAAGCGGCAGGACGGGCCGCGCTGCGTGCACGAGGCGCTCGCGCGGATACCCGCGGCGCGGGCGCGCGAGGCGGCCGCGCGGGTGGTGACGGACGCGCCGCCGTTCCTGCTGGCCACGCCGACCTGGCACACCGGCGCACTGGACGCGCGGGAACTGGTGGACCGGCTGCGGGGGTACGCGGAGCGGGGCGTGGAGCCCGGTCCGGTGGACTTCGCCCAGGCGCTGCTGCGGGTGCGGCGCGGGCAGCCGGAGGCGGCGGCCGAGGCGGCCCGGATCGGGACGCGTGAGGGCGGCCGGCTGGCCGCCTGGCTGGCCGGGGACGATCCGGCGCCGCCCGCGCTGCGCCGGATCAGCGCGCCCGACGACCCGGCCCGCACCACCTGGTCCTGGCGGCGGCCCGGCACCGCCCGGGTGGTCCTGGAGACCCGTGAGCGCCTCGCCTTCCAGCGGGACATGCCGCGCTCGTTCCACTGGCTGGGGCGCCCGCACTCGCCGACGTCGGCGGACTGCCACCACTGGTTCCAGAACGACGCGCACTGGCTCGCGGTCCTGCCGTACGACCGCGAGTACCTGGCGGCCTGGCTGCTGAGCCGGGTCACCGCGACGGCGGACGCGGAGTGGGACGGCGGCACGACCTGCCTGCTGCCGCTCGCCGAGGGCGAGGCCGGGGTAGGGGACGGTCCGGCCGGGCCCGCCCTGCACCTGGCGCTGGCCACCGGGTTCGGCGCGCGGCGCGCGGACGACCGGCTGGTCGCCGTGGACGCGCTGCTCGTGCTGGCCGTGCGCGGGCAGCTGGACGTGCGGGTGCTGGGCGCCGAACTGGCGGAGCTGGTGCGGCTGGGGACGGTGAAGCCGAACCGGCTGGCGGACGCGCTGCGCACGGCGGCGGCCACGGGGGCGTACGCGACGGTGGGCGGGGTACTGGGCTCCACGCTCCCGGTTCTGCTCGCAGGGGACTCGCCCGTGCGGGGCCTGGGCGAGATACTCGCGGTGGCGGCGGACTGCGCCGAGCGCAGCGGCAGCCCGGGCCCGCTGCCGGGCCTTGCGGAAGCCGCCGCTCGGCGGGGCGGCTCGCAGCTGGTCGTACAAGCGCGCAGGCTGCTGAACGCGACCGGTCAGTACGCCGATCACCGGACGGCACAAACGGAAGAAATCAACTCCTAACGGTTCAGACTGTCGCTTAACCCATCAGTCACAAAGCGTTTGTGATCACGCAACACCGCTCCGTCACAGTGATGCCATGGCAGACCTGACGGAGAAGACCGACACCCACGCCGCGAAGCGCGCCCGCCGCCACCACTGGCGGCGGGACGCCGTGGAGCTGGCCGCCCTGTTCATCGCCGTGGCGGTGGCCGACGCGATCGCGAACATGATCGGGCACGGCCCCGACGGGCCGTTCCTGCTGGTCGCCTCGGCGACCGCCCTGATGGCCACGGTCGCCTTCCACCTGTGGTGGTCACGGCGCCACGGCCTGGAACCGCCGACCGCGCCACGCACCGATACCGGCGCCGCCCGACGGGCGGCGTCCGGCAGCACCTCGTCCACCCCCGCACCCGCCGCATCCGAGGACGGCGGACGGGGCGCCACCGCCCTGTGGCGGATGCGCACCACCGTGCGCGACCAGCCCGGCAGCCTGGCCGCCCTGTGCACCGCACTGGCCCGCCACCGCGTCGACATCCTCACCCTGCAGACGCACCCGCTGGCCGACGGCACCGTCGACGAGTTCCTGCTGCGCGCCCCCGCCGCCCTGGAGAGCACCGAGCTGAGCCGGGCCGTCGGCGAGGCCGGCGGCACCGGCACCTGGATGGAGCGCGCCGACGCCCACGACCTGGTCGACACCCCCACCCGGGTCCTCGGCCTGGCCACCCGCACCGCCCTGGACGCCGCGGAACTCCCGCTCGCCCTGCGCCAGTTGCTGGGCCGCTGCACCATCCACTCGCTGCCCGCCGTCTCCCTCAGCGGACGCCCGACCGGCGCCACCGCCCCCGTCGAGGGCGTCCTGGAGGGGACCGTGATGCGGCTGCGCGACCCGCGCGGCGGCGCGATCACGGTGGAGCGCCCGCACCTGCCGTTCACGCCCACCGAGTTCGCCCGAGCCCGCGCCCTGGTGGAGCTGGACGCCCGGCTGGGCCCGCGCGTGCCGAACGGCCAGCACGTCCTCACCCTCCCCGAGGGCAACGAGATCACCCTGCGCCGCGCCGACCAGAGCGACCTCGTCGCCGCCCGCGCCATGCACGACCGCTGCTCCGAGCGCACCCTGGGCCTGCGCTACCACGGCCCGGTCGGCGACGCCGACCGCTACCTCTCCCACCTGCTCAGCCCGCGCTTCGGCCGCACCCTCGCCGTGCAGACCGCATCCGGCCGCCTCGTCGGCCTGGGCCACCTGCTCTGGGACGGCGACGAGACAGAGGTCGCGCTGCTCATCGAGGACGACTGGCAGCGCCGCGGCATCGGCGCCGAACTGCTGCGCCGGCTGGTCGAGATGGCCGTGGAGGCGCGCTGCGAGAGCGTGTACGCGGTGACGCAGTCCTCCAACACCGGGATGGTCGCCGCGATGCGCGGGCTGAACCTGCCGCTCGACTACCAGATCGAGGAGGGCACCCTGGTCATCACCGCGCGCCTGGGCTCGACTCCCGTACGGACCAAGGCCCCCGCGGAGCCGTCCGAGCGCGCCGACCGCCCGCGCCGGACGCGCTGACCCCGGCCGGCCGTCACGGCGCCCGCCGACCGGGGCCCGCCGCCCTAACCGACCGCGACCTCGGCGCCGACCCGCGCACCGGCGGCGCCCCGGCCCGCCGCGCCGGGCGGCCGGGCGCCGTCCAGCGCCCGCGTCAGGTCCCGCCACAGGTCCTCGACGTCCTCCAGGCCGACCGACATGCGCAGCAGCCGCTCGCCGAAGCCGCCCTCGCGGCGCTCCGCCTCGCCCACGATGCGGTGGCTGATCGAAGCGGGGTGCTGGATCAGCGAGTCGACGCTGCCGAGGCTGACCGCCGGGGTGACCAGCCGCACCCCGGCGATCACCGCGCGCGGGTCCCCGTCCACCTCGAAGGCGACCATCGCACCGCCGACGGACGGGTAGTGCACCCGGGCCACGCGCGGGTGCGCGGCCAGGCGCCGGGCCAGTTCGGCGGCGGTCGCCGACGCCGCGCGCACCCGTACGGGCAGCGTCGACAGGCCGCGCAGCAGCAGGTAGCCGGCCAGCGGGTGCAGTACGCCGCCGGTGGCGAACCGGACCAGGCGCAGTGTCCGGGCGAAGTCCTCGTCGCACGCCACCACCCCGCCGAGCACGTCGCCGTGCCCGCCCAGGTACTTGGTGGCGCTGTGCAGCACGATCCGCGCGCCCTGCTCGAGGGGCCGCTGGAGCACCGGCGTGGCGAAGGTGTTGTCGACAAGCAGCGGGACCTCGCCGCAGGCGAGCGCCAGGGCCCGCACGTCGGTCTCGGCGAGCGTCGGGTTGGCCGGGGTCTCCACCATGACCAGGCCGGTGTCGGGCCGCAGCGCGCCCGCGACGCCCGCCGGGTCGGTCCAGGTCACCTCGGTGCCGAGCAGTCCGGCGGTGAGCAGGTGGTCGCTGCACCCGTACAGCGGGCGCACGGCCACCACGTGCCGCAGGCCGAGGCTCGCGCGGGCCAGCAGCACCGCGGACAGCGCGGCCATCCCGCTGGCGAACGCGACGGCCGCGCCCGCCCCTTCGAGCCGGGCCAGGGCGTCCTCGAAGCGGGCGGTCGTCGGGTTGTCCAGCCGCCCGTACACCGGGGGGCCGTCCGGGCGGGCCCCGGTCGCGGCGAACGCGTCGAGCCGGGCGGCCTCACCGGCCGCGTCCGCGCTGGGGTAGGTGGTGGACAGGTCCAGCGGCGGGGCGTGCACGCCGAGGGCGACCAGGTCCTCGCGGCCCGCGTGCACGGCGGCGGTGGCCAGCGCCCACGGGTCGCCGCCGCGGGCCCCGTCGCCGTACCCTTCGCGCCCGTACCCCTGGTCCGCGTACTCCCCGTCCCCGTACCCCTGGCCCGCGTACTCCTGGCCCGCATGCGTCACGTTGTCGGCTTCCATGGCCCGCAGCCTGAACAACTACCGGACGGTAGCGGCAGATCCCCGTGCTACGTTCGCCCGATGGCCGATTCTGTCGCACTGGACCCGGTGGATCTGCACATTCTGCGCCTGTTGCAGAACGACGCCCGGACCACCTACCGGGAGCTCGCCGCGGCCGTCGGGGTCGCGCCTTCCACCTGCCTGGACCGGGTCGCCCGGCTGCGCCGCTCCGGGGTGGTCCTGGGGCACCAGCTCCGACTGGATCCGGCCAAACTCGGACGTGGCCTGGAAGCGCTGCTCTCGGTGCAGGTGAGGCCCCACCGGCGCGAGCTCGTCGGGCCATTCGTCGAACGCATTCGCGCACTGCCGGAGTCCCGCGCGCTCTTCCACCTCGCGGGCCCCGACGACTACCTGGTGCACGTCGCCGTCGCCGACACCGCTGACCTGCAACGACTGGTGCTCGACGAGTTCACCTCACGCCGCGAGGTGGCCCGCGTGGAGACCAACCTGATTTTCCAGCAGTGGGACTGCGGTCCGCTTCTGCCACCCGCCCAGGGCGCTCGTTTGTCAGCCGAGTGAGATCGAATGAGGATGGCGCCGTCGCACCGCCCAGACGAGGATGACCCCATGCCAGACACCCTCACCCCGCTTCCCCGCCAGGTCGCCGACGCCTACGTCGACGCCCTCATCTCCCTCGACCCGATCACCGGCAGCTACCTCGGCGTCAAGGAAAGCGCCGGGCGGCTCCCCGACTTCACGCCCGCCGGCCAGGAGGCCGTGGCCGAACTCGCGCGCCGCACCCTGGCCGCGCTCGACGAGGCGGAGCGCCGGCCCGGCGCGGACAGCGACGCGGAGCGCCGGTGCGGACGGCTGCTGCGGGAGCGCCTGAACGCCGAACTCGCGGTGCACGAGGCGCAGGAGGGCCTGTGCGCGGTGAGCAACATGCGCTCGCCCGCGCACGCGGCGCGGATCGTGTTCACCGTGATGGCGACCGACACGGCGGAGGACTGGACGGCCGTCGCACAGCGCCTGCGGGCCGTCCCGCAGGCACTGGAGGGCTACCGCGCTTCGCTCGAACTCGGCCTGGAGCGGGGCCTGTTCGGCGGACCCCGACCCACCGCCACCTTCATCGAGCAGCTGACCGAGTGGACCGGCGCGGACGGCACCCGCACCAACTGGTTCGAGGACTTCGTCGCCCCCGGGCCCGAGTCCCTGCGCACCGAGCTGGACAAGGCGGCCCGGATCGCCTGCGAGGCCTACGCCTCGCTGCGCGACTGGATGCGCGAGGTGTACGCGCCCGCCGTCGCCGGCGCCCCCGACACCGTCGGCCGCGAGCGCTACCGCCGGTGGTCGCGCTACTTCAACGGCACCGACCTGGACCTGGACGAGGCGTACGCGTACGGCTGGTCCGAGTACCACCGCCTCATCGGCGAGATGCGCGCCGAGGCCGACCGCGTGCTGCCGGGCTCCGACCCCTGGCGGGCGCTGGCCCACCTCGACGAGCACGGGACCCGCATCCACGGCGTCGAAGAGGTCAGGGTCTGGCTGCAGGAGCTGATGGACGGGGCGATCGAGGCGCTGGACGGCACCCACTTCGAACTCGCCGAGCGGGTCAAGGTGGTGGAGTCCCGCATCGCCCCGCCCGGCGGCGCCGCCGCCCCGTACTACACCGGCCCCAGCGAGGACTTCTCGCGCCCCGGCCGCACCTGGCTGCCGGTCGGCGAGGAGACCAGCTTCCCGGTGTACGACCTGGTGTCCACCTGGTACCACGAGGGCGTCCCCGGCCACCACCTCCAGCTCGCCCAGTGGGCGCACGTCGCCGACCGGCTCTCCCGCTACCAGGCGACGATCGGCGGCGTCAGCGCCAACCTGGAGGGCTGGGCGCTGTACGCCGAGCGCCTGATGGACGAACTGGGCTTCCTGCCCGACGCCGAGCGCCGGCTGGGCTACCTGGACAGCCAGATGATGCGTGCCTGTCGCGTCATCATCGACATCGGCATGCACCTGGGGCTGACCATCCCCGACGACTCGCCGTTCCACCCGGGCGAGGTCTGGACGCCCGCGCTGGCCCAGGAGTTCTTCCAGCGGCACAGCAGCCGCCCGGCGGACTTCATCGAGAGCGAGCTGACCCGCTACCTGTCGATGCCGGGCCAGGCCATCGGCTACAAACTGGGCGAACGGGCCTGGCTGCTGGGCCGCGAGAAGGCGGCCGCGGCCCACGGGGACGCCTTCGACGCCAAGGCGTGGCACATGGCGGCACTCTCCCAGGGCCCGCTCGGCCTCGACGACCTGGTGGAGGAACTGGCGCGGCTGTGAGGGCAGTTGTCCGCCGCGGTCGCCATCGGCACACCGGCGACCGCGCGTGCCGCTCCACGACCACGGCCGACCGCCGCCGTTCGACCGGACGCGCTCGCCGTCGGCACCCGGCGACGGCGCGGCGACGACCGCGGGCGACCGCCTCACGACGGCCGCCCGCGCGAAGGGCCCGCGCGAAAAGCAGGTGCCGGGCACGTCCGCGTACGGCAGTCTCTGCTGCCATGCGCACGCTCTACCTCTCCCCCAGGACCACCGCCACCGGCAACGCCCTGGCCGCCGCGGCCCGGCGCCGCGGCATGAGCGCCCTGACCCTGCGCGACTGGCGGGTGCCCGAGGGCCGCGTCGGCGACCCGGGCGCCTCGCTGTACGCGGGGCCGCTCTTCGCCGACGCCGTCGGCGCGGACCTGGGGCTCGCGCTGCTGGAGGCGCCGGAGGACTGGCTGGCCACGCTCCCGTACGAACTGACGCTGCGCGAGGTGGAGTTCAGCACGCTGGGGCGGGCCAGGCAGCTGCGCCGTCCGGCGTTCGTCAAGCCGCCCAACGACAAGAGCTTCCCGGCCCGGATCTACCCGGACGGCAGCGGACTGCCCGGCCCCGACGCGGCCGACGACGCCACCCCGGTGCTGGTCAGCGAGGTCGTGGCGTTCTCGGTCGAGTACCGGCTCTTCCTGCTCGACGGCGAGGTCGCCACCGGCAGCCGCTACGCGGTGCGCGGCGAGCTCGACGTGGCCCCGCTGGACGCCGACCCGCGCCGCGCGGACGTGCTCGACTTCGCCGCGCGCGTGGCCGCCCGGCCCGGGCTGCCCGGCGCGATCGTGGTGGACGTGGGCCTCGTCGACGGCCGGTGGGCGGTCGTGGAGGCCAACGCGGCCTGGGCGAGCGGGCACTACGCCTGTGACGACGACGCCGCGCTCGACGTCGTCCTGCGCGCGGCCCTCCCCCGCGACCGGGTCACGGGGGCCGACGCCCGTTTCGTACGGCGGACGCCGACGGTCGTACGGTGACGGGACCTCGGGCGACGGACGATCAACGTCCGCGCTCCGGGGCCTCGTTCAGCAGCCGCAGTCGTCGGAGTCGACGGGGGCGGTCAGCGGGTCGGCGTCGGAGCGGGCCGGGCCCTCCCAGGTCTCGTACGCGAAGCCCTCGCGGACCCAGTACTCGAAGCCGCCGAGCATCTCCTTGACCTGGAAGCCGAGTTCGGCGAGGGCGAGCGCGGCGCGGGTCGCGCCGTTGCAGCCCGGGCCCCAGCAGTAGGTGACCACCGGAACCGACTTGTCCAGGAGCTTCTCCGCCTGCTCGGCGATCTGCGCGGTCGGCAGGTGCACGGCGCCGGGCACGTGGCCCTGGTCCCAGGAGGCGGTGGAGCGGGAGTCGATCACCACGAAGCCCGGGTCGCCCTCGGCGGCCAGCGCGCCCGCGACGTCGGAGACGTCGGCGTGGAAGGCGAGGCTCGCGGAGAAGTAGGCGGCGGCCGCGGCCGGGGAGGCCGGGGGCACCCGCAGGACGGGGTTCACGGGGAGCTGGGCGGTGGTGGTCTGCGTCGTCGTCATGGCTGAAAATCTATGATCATCAAGCAGGGAACTGAAGGGACGATCCCCGGCCCTCCTCTTGATCTGCCGGGGAATCCCCTGCTATTCCTGCCCCATGAACGCATATTCCCCGGACGCCACCGACTGGCGCATCCTCGAAGCCCTGCAGGCCCAGGGCCGGGCCAGCTTCGCCGAGCTGGCGCGCGCCGTCTCGATGTCGCCCAGCGCCGTCACCGAGCGGGTACGCAGGCTGGAGGAGGCCGGGGTGATCGCCGGGTACACGGCGGTGGTCGAGCCCGAGCGCCTCGGCCTGCCCATCCTGGCGTTCATCCGACTGCGCTACCCCAACGGCAACTACAAGCCGTTCCACGACCTGCTCGACGCCACCCCCGAGGTGCTGGAGGCCCACCACGTCACCGGCGACGACTGCTTCGTCCTCAAGGTCGCCGCGCGCTCGATGGGTCACCTGGAGGAGGTCTCGGGCCGGATCGGCGCCCTCGGCTCGGTGACCACCAGCGTCGTCTACTCCTCGCCGCTGCCGCGCCGCGCGATCGGCCACTGACACCCCGGGCCGGCGTCCCCGGCCGCCCGGGGCGGGCCGCGGGCCGGTCAGCCGCCGCCCGTGCGCAGCCGCACCGCCGAGCCCCCGCGCTCCTTCACGACCTCCAGCTGTGCCGGGACGCGGCGGCGCAGGTCGGCGACGTGGCTGACGATCCCCACGCAGCGGTCCCGCTCGCGCAGCGAGTCCAGCACGTCCAGCACCTCGTCCAGCGTCTGGTCGTCCAGGCTGCCGAAGCCCTCGTCGATGAAGAGCGTGTCCAGGCGCACGCCGCCTGCCTCGTCGGTCACCACGTCCGCGAGGCCGAGCGCCAGCGCCAGGGAGGCGAAGAACGTCTCGCCGCCCGACAGCGTCGCCGTGTCCCGCTCGCTGCCCGTCCAGGCGTCCACCACGTGCAGCCCCAGGCCCGCGCGGCGCCCGCCGGAGCGCGCGTCGGAGTGCACCAGCGTGTAGCGGCCCGCCGACATCCGCCGCAGCCGCACCGTCGCGGCGGCGGCCACCTGCTCCAGGCGCGCCGCCAGGACGTACGACTCCAGGCGCATCTTGCGCTCGTTGTCCACCGAGGTGCCCGCCGCAAGCCCGGCCAGCCGCGCCACCCGGTCGTACTCCTCGCGCAACGGCCCGAGCCTGCGCACCTCGGCCTCCGACTGCCGTGAGAGCCGGGCCAGTTCACTTCCACGGTCGCGTACGGAGGACAGCGCGGACGCCGCCTCGCGCACCGCCCGCTCCGCGCCCTCGTAGGACGCCAGCGCCTCCTGCGGGCGGGCCGGGGCGCGCTCGGCGGCCTCCCGGGTGCGCGGCTCGGCGAGCCGGTCGGAGACGGCCGCGGCCTCCGCCTGCCAGGCGTCGACGCGGTGCTGCAGGTCCCGGTGCGCGGCGTCGTCGAGCAGCGCACCGGCCGCGGCGGCAGGGGTGTCGAACCCGGCGCGGAACGCCGCGTCGGCCAGCCGGTCGTCGGCCTCCTTCAGGCGCTGCGCGGCCAGTTCGGCCCCGCGCACCACCTCCGCGGCCTCCTCCAGGATCGCGACGCGCCGCTCAAGGCGGTGCGCGTGCTCGGCGACGCTGCCGGTGCCGCCGTCCCGCACCCGGCCCAACTCCTCTTCCAGGGCGGCCCGTTCGTGCTCCAGGGCCTCGCGGCGCGAGAGCCGGGCGGCGACCCGCTGCTCGGCACCGCGCCGGGCCTCCAGACGCTCCGCGTGCTCGCGCTCGGCCCGGGCCAGCGCCTCGCGCGCCGGGTGGGCACCCGCCGCGAGGGCATGGGCCCCGGCGTGGGCGCGCCGCAACTCCTCGACGGCGTCGGCCAGTTCCCGTTCGGACGCGTCGGCTCCGCCGCCGGACGCCGCCTCCGCGCGGGCCGCCGCGAGCGCCTCGCCGACCACGGCCAGCCGGCGCTCCGCCTCCGCGCGGTCCGCGTCCGCGCCCGTGAGCGCCGCGTAGGCGGCGTCCTCGGCGGCCGGGTCCACCCGCGCGCCCTCGGCCCGCGCCGGGTCCGGATGGCCGACCGCGCCGCACACCGCGCACGGCTCGCCGTCCACCAGTCCGGCCGCGAGCTCCGCCGCCATGCCGCGCAGCCTGCGCTCCTTCAGGTCGAGCCAGTGCTCACGGGCGTCGCCAGCCCGTTCCCGGGCCGCCGCGAGCCGCTCCCCCGCCGCGCGCTCCTCGCCTTCGAGCTCGTCGCGGCGACGGGCGGCGGCCAGCCTGCGGCGCGCCGGATCGAGGCGCCCCGCCAGCTGCTCGGCCAGCGTCGCGGACGACCTGGCCTCCTCCACCCGCTCCTCCAGGCGCGCCCGGGCCGCGTCCCAGCCGTCCAGCCACCCGGCCGCCTCCTGGATCACCTCGTCGTCGGCGCGGGCCTGCCGGTCCAGCCGGGACCGCTCCTCGTCGATCTCGGCGGCCCGCGCCTCGGCCCGGCGCGCCGCGTCCAGGCGGCCCAGGTCCTCGCGGAACGACCGTTCCAGGGCGGCCAGTTGCTCCACGCCCGCGTCGGCGAGGTCCGGCCGCAGACCGCTCCGGACGCGGCGGCGCTCGGTGTCGGCCTCCCGGTGCGCGCGCTCGGCGTCGTCCCGCAGGGCCAGCGCCGGGGCGACCCGCTCGGCCTTGCGGCCCAGCGCCATCCGGGCCTGCCACCGCTCGAACTCCGGCCTGCGCGCCTCCAGTTCGCCCTCGCGACGGCGCGCGTCCAGGTGGCGCCGCTGCAGCTCGGCGAGCTCCCGCTCCTCGTCGAGCAGCAGCCGGGCCGCCGACTGGCGGCCCTCGGCCGCCGACAGGGCCAGCGCCGCCGTGTCGCGGCGCTCGCGCAGGCCCGCCCGGGCCACCGCCGCCCACACAAGGACCGCCTCGGCGAGCCCGGGATCACCGGGCCGCTGCTCCGGCTGCGGCCACGGATCGGCCGCACCGCCCGCCGCCTGCGCCATCCGCTGGGCGAGGCCGAGGAGCTTCTCGTCCCCGGCGCGCACCTCCTTCTCGGCGGCGCGGCGCAACTCCACCAGGCGGTCCTCCACCGCCGCGAACCGCCGCGTGTCGAAGAGCCGCCCGAGCAGCCGGCCGCGCGCCTCCGCGTCGGCCCGCAGGAACCGCGCGAAGTCGCCCTGCGGCAACAGCACCACCTGGCAGAACTGCTCGCGGCTCATGCCGAGCAGCTGCCCGATCTCCTCGCCGATCTCCTGGTGGGAGCGGCTCACCGCGCGCCACTGGGCGCCCTCGGCGTCGTACTCGCGCAGCCAGCTCTGCGCCTTCTCGGTGGTGAACCCCTCGCCCTTCTTCTTCGGGCGCGGCTGCGCGGGCCGCCGGGTCACCTCCATCCGCCGCCCGGACACGGTCAGTTCGAGCGTGACCTCGGTGTACGTCCCGGGGGCGGCGTGGTCGCTGCGCAGCGAGGTCCCCGGGCCCTGCCGGACCCCGGGCACCGCCCCGTACAACGCGAAGCACACCGCGTCGAGCACGGACGTCTTGCCCGCGCCGGTCGGCCCGTGCAGCAGGAACAGCCCGGCGGCGGACAGCTCGTCGAAGTCGATCTCCTGGGCGGACGCGAACGGCCCGAAGGCGCTCACGGTCAGGCGGTGCAGTCTCACGGCGTGGCCACCTCGCGCTCGGCGGAGTCGACCCGCACGTCGTCGAACGCGCCGCGCAGCACGGTCCGTTCGCGCTCGTCGGGCCCTGAGCCGCCGCGCACGTGCGCCACGAAGTCCTCCGCGATCTGCTGGTCGGTGCGGCCGCGCAGCCGCTCGGCGTAGGACGCCTCCGGGTCGTCCTCGGACCGCTCGGGGTCGAAGACCAGGTGCAGGACGTGCGGGAAGCGCGCCGCGAGCCGCGCCATCGGCTCGGCGGGGCGCACCGGGTCGGTGAGCGTGGCCTCCACCCAGGACCCCTCGTGCGGGGCGAGGCGCTCGTCCTCCAGGAGGTCCTCCAGACGGCCGCGCAGCCGGGCCAGCGGCCGGGGCACCGGGCAGTCGACGCGCTCGTCGGCCTCGATCCGCCCGTCGGCACCGAGGTCGACCAGCCACATGCTCTTGCGGTGGTCCACCTCGGAGAAGGAGTACGCCAGCGGGGAGCCCGAGTAGCGCACTCGCTCGCTGACCCGCTGGCTGCCGTGCAGATGGCCGAGGGCGACGTAGTCGACCCCGTCGAAGACCCCGGCCGGTACGGCGCAGACGCCGCCGACGGTGATGTCGCGCTCGCTGTCGCTGGGCTCGCCACCCGCGACGAAGGCGTGCGCGAGGACGACGGAGCGGGTGCCGGAGGGGCGCTGGGCCAGGTCCGCGCGCACCCGGTCCATGGCGGCCGAGAGCACCGCCTCGTGGCTCGCCCGGTCCACGCCGAACTCACCACGGGCCAGGGCGGGTTCGAGGTAGGGCAGCCCGTAGAGGGCGACGTCGCCGTGCGCGTCGGCCAGCACCACGGGCACCCCGGCACCGGCCGGGTCCGTCCGCAGGTGGATCCCGGCCCGCTCGATCAGCCCCGCGCCCACGCCCAGGCGGCGCGCCGAGTCGTGGTTGCCGGAGATCATCACGGTGGGCACCGCCGCCTCGGCGAGCCGGTGCAGGGCCCGGTCGAACAGCTCGACCGCCGCCAGCGGCGGCACCGCCCGGTCGTAGACGTCACCGGCGACGAGCACCACGTCGACCTCGCGCTCGCGCACGGTGGCCACGAGGTGGTCGAGGAAGGCGGCCTGCGCGTCGAGCAGGCCGACCCGGTGGAACGACCGTCCCAGATGCCAGTCCGAGGTGTGCAGCACTCTCAAGGGACGGATACCTCACTTCGATGACCTGGGCCCGTGCGACAGCACCCACCACGCTAACGCCGCCGAGCCCCATCTCCCGCACGGACCCCGCAACCGGGTCGGCGATGACGGGCGGTCGGGGTGGGGATGACAGACGACAGACGACAGACGACAGACGACGGCTGACGGCTGACGGCTGACGGCTGACAGCTGACAGCTGACAGCTGACAGCTGACAGACATCACCATCTGTTATCTGTCGCCCGCTATCCGTCACCTGACATCTGGCATCGGACATCTGGTCATCTGACATCCGTCAGGCACCATCTGTCAGCCGTCACCCGTCAGCTGTCAGTGGTCAGCCGTCATCGCCCCGGTGCGACGGTGTCCGGTGCCGGACGTCCGCGCCTCACCCGTACGCCTCGCCCCCCAGCTCAAGCTTGGCCGTCCCCGCGGTGGTGTCCGCCAGCCAGGCGCGGAACAGGTCCACGTCCGCGTCCGGCAGGCCGATCTCGATCGTGACCGCCTCGCCGTAGGTGACCTCGCGCACGTCGCGGCCCGTCGCGCGCAGATCGTTCTCCAGCTTCCCGGCGCGCTGGTGGTCGACCGTGACCGTGGCCAGGCGGAAGCGCTGGCGGGTGACGGCGCCCAGGGCGTCGAGGGCCTCGCCGACCGCGCCGCCGTAGGCGCGGATCAGCCCACCCGCGCCCAGTTTCACGCCCCCGTAGTAGCGCGTGACGACGGCGGCGACGTACCGCATCTCGCGGCGCGTGAGCATCTGGAGCATGGGGACGCCCGCCGTGCCGCCGGGTTCGCCGTCGTCGCTGGCCTTCTGGACCGACGCGTCGGCGCCGATCACGTACGCGAAGCAGTTGTGCGTCGCCGTCGGGTGTTCCTTGCGCACCCCCGCGATGAACTCCTGCGCCTCCTCCTCCGTGGCCACCGGGGCCAGCGAGCAGATGAAGCGCGAGCGGTTGACCTCGGTCTCGTGCACGCCCGCCTGGGCGATCGTCCGGTACTGCTCCTGCATGCCCTCCACCCTATGCGCCCAGGTGGGCGGGGTGGGAATGGACCGTGCGGGCCGTCCGTTGTCCGGGCATGTACGCAGACGCAGAGACGATCCGGAAGATCCTCACCACCGACGGCGACACCTGGGCGGTGGTCGGACTGTCGAACAACCAGTCGCGGGCCGCCTACGGCGTGGCGGCCGTGCTCCAGCGGTTCGGGAAGCGGATCGTGCCGGTGCACCCGAAGGCGGAGGCGGTGCACGGGGAGCAGGGGTACGCCTCGCTCGCCGACATCCCGTTCCCGGTGGACGTCGTGGACGTGTTCGTGAACTCGGAGCTGGCCGGTGCCGTCGCCGACGAGGCGGTCGCCAAGGGGGCCAAGGCGGTGTGGTTCCAGCTCGGGGTGGTCGACGAGGAGGCGTACGCGCGTACGCGCGCGGCGGGCCTGGACATGGTCATGGACCGCTGCCCGGCGATCGAGATCCCCAAGCTCGGCTGACCCGTCGGCCCCGCCCCGCGCTCACGCGCGCGTGAGGCGGCGTCCTTCCCCGGCTGCCGCGCGCAGCAGCAGTGCGGCCAGTTCCGCGGGGGCGGAGAGCATCGGATAGTGGCCGGTGTGGAGGTCGAAGAAGGTCGTCCGTTCGTCGATGAGCCACTGCACGCGCGGGTCGCCCGTGTCGGCCATGGTCTGGACGGTGTCGACGGTGGTGCCGCCGGCGGTGCAGAAGATGCCGGTGGCGGGCAGGGTGCGGGCCGCGCCGGTGAGGCCGAGCGGCTGGGTGTACGTGCGCGCGGGCTGCGGGGCGGCCATCCGCTGGAGGAGGGCGCCGGCGGTGGCCGGGAGGTCGTTGGCCGCACCCCAGGCGTCCCAGTCCCCGGGGGCGGGCGCGGGTATCCGCCAGCCGTCCTCGGCCTGGGCGATCCGGGTGAGCATGCGGGTGCGCGGCTCGCTGTCGGGCATGTCCTCGCGGATCTGGTCGAGGAGCGAGCGGCCGTCCTCGGGGAGCGGTGAGTCGAGGTAGACGACGCGGGAGACCCGTTCGGGGCGGCGGTCGGCGGCGCCGACGGTGGGGCAGATGCCGTAGCAGTGGCCGACCAGGACGGCCTCGGGGGTCCCTGCGGGGTCGAGGTGGTCGATGAGCTGGACCAGGTCCTCGATGTGGGTGTCGAGGCCGGTGCCGGGGTGGGCGAGGTGGCGGCGGTCGCCCATGCCGGTGAGCGTGGCGGGGTGGGCTTCGGCTCCGGCCGCGCGCAGGTGGGTGGCGAGTTCATGCCAGAGCCAGCCTCCGGTGAAGGTCCCGGAGACCAGGACGAAGGTCGTCGTCATGGGGTGCGCCTGCCCTTCTTCGTGTCTTCGTGGGGCCCGTGGGGCGGTTCGGCACGGGTGCCGGGTCCCGGCGGGTGTCAGTGCCGGGCCGTACCGTAGGAACTCCCTTAACGGGAGGTTCAAGCGCGGACTTGAAGTGGGGTGGGCGCTGTGGTCGGGGGCGACGGGGTGTGGAGCATCGGCGAGCTGGCCGAGCGGGCGGGTGTGAGCGTGAAGGCGGTGCGCTTCTACTCGGACCGGGGGCTGCTGCCGGAGGGGGTGCGCAGTGCCGGGGGTCATCGGCGTTACGGGCAGGGCGCGTTGGAGCGGCTGCGGTTGATCCGGTCGTTGCGGGGGCTGGGGGTGCCGGTGGCGGAGGTGGGCCGGGCGCTGGCGGGGCACGAGGCGTTGGAGGGGGTGCTGGCGGGGCGCTTGCGCGAGGTGGGGGCGGAGGTGGTGGCCCTGCGGTGGCGGGAGGCCGGGTTGCGCGCGCTGCGGGACTGCCCGGCGGATGAGCGGGTGGAGCGGCTGCGCCTGGTGGGGGCGCTGGACGGACCGCCGGACGCGTCGGTTCTGGCCCGGTTCTGGCGGCGGGTGCTGCCGTGGGGGCTGCCGGAGCGGCAGTTGGCGCGGGTGCTCGCGCACGCGGTGCCGGGGGTGCCGGAGGATCCGTCTCCCGAGCAGGTGGTGGGGTTCGCGCGGCTGCACGACCTGGTGGCGCGTCCCCGGCGGGCGTCGCCGTTGTCGTACGTGGCGTTCCAGGGGGCGGACAGTACGCGGGCGTGTCGTCCGGGGGTGTTGTACGAGGGGTTGTTCGAGGCGCACGCGCTGGCGTCGCCGGGGGTGCGGGCGGGGCGGGTGCCGGGTGGGGGTGAGGCGTTGGACTGCTACGTGGCGGCGCACGCGCGGGCGCGGGGGCGGCGGGACACCGGGGCGTTCCGGCGGGAGCTGAGTGCGCTGATGGTGCATGTGTCGGATCCGGTGCTCGACCGCTACTGGGAGGTGGTGGCGGAGCTGTCCGGGGAGGTGACGGCGGGGGTGACGGACGTGTGGCTACGGGCGGCGCTGGAGCGGGAGGCGGGGTGAGGGGGCGCCCCGCGTGCCCGTGCTCGTGCTCGTGCTCGTATCAGTTCGCCGGGGTGCCGAGGCCTTCGACGACGACGGCGCCGGGGAGCTGGGCGAAGGCCTTGCCGGGGACGATGAGCTTGCCCCGGCGGCGTCCGCTGCCGATGAGGACCCATTCGGTGTCGGCGACCGCGGCGTCGACGAGGACCGGCCAGTCGGCGGGCAGGCCGATGGGGGTGATGCCGCCGTACTCCATGCCGGTCTCGCCGGTGGCGGTGTCCATGGAGGCGAAGGAGGCTTTGCGGGCGTCGAGTTGACGGCGTACGACTCCGTTGACGTCGACGCGGGTGTGGGAGAGGACGAGGCAGGCGGCGAGGGTGGTCTCACCGCCGCGGCGGCCGGCGACGACGACGCAGTTGGCGGAGGTTTCGATCAGGTCCTTGCCGTAGTGCTCGACGAAGGCGGCGGTGTCGGCGATGTCGGGGTCGGTGTCGACGTACAGCAACTGCTGCGCGGGGACGGGACCCTGCCAGGCGCGGACGGCGTCGGCGACGGGGGGTGTGAGTGCGTCGAGGCAGTCGGGGCAGGGGCGGGCGTTGTCGAAGTCTCCGATGGGTGCGCGCATGCGGGCACCGTAACAGCGCGTGGGGGCGGCGGCGCGGGCGTCTCAGCGGGCGGGAGAGTCCGCGGTCCCGTGGGCCGCGTTCTCCGGCCGTGCCTGCTGTTCCCGCGGCTCGTGCTGGCCCCGCGGCTCGTGCTGCTCGTGCTGTTCCTCGTCCTCCCATTCGGCGAGGGCGACGAGTTGTTCGGGGGTGACGTCCTCGGGGATGGGGACGGGTGCGGGGGTGCGCAGGGGCGGCTGCCAGCCGTGGTCGGGGTGGTAGCTGCGGACGATGCGGGCGGGGGCTCCGGCGACGACGGAGTGGTCGGGGACGTCGCCGCGTACGACGGCTCCGGCGGCGACGACGACGTTCCGGCCGAGCCGGGCGCCGGGCAGGATCACGGCGTTGGTGCCGATCCAGCAGCCGGGGCCGATCTCGACGGGGGCGGAGCGGGGCCACTGGCGGCCGACGGGTTCGTCGGGGTCGTCGTAGCTGTGGTTGGTGGAAGTGACGTAGACGTAGGGGCCGAAGAAGCAGTCGTTGCCGATGGTGACGCGGGTGTCGGCGATGACGTGGCTGCCGCGGCCGAGGACGACGCCGTTGCCGAGGGTGAGGACGGTGTCGGGGCCGAGGTCGAGGCCGGGCATCATTCCGGCGGTGAGGGTGACCTGTTCGGCGATGATGCAGTGGTCGCCGATCTCGATCCACTGTTCGCCGAAGACGGTGCCCTGGGGGAAGGCGAGCCGGGTGCCGGTGCCGATGCGGCGGAAGGCGAGGCGGCCGGGGTGGTCGGCGGTGACGGAGCCGGTGTTCTGGATCCACTGCCAGCCGCCCTGGACGGCGCGGGCGAGGGCGCGGCGCCGCCAGGCGGCCAGGGACGAGAACGTGTTCCGCTTCTTGGGCACGCGGACACGGTAGTCGGCGGGGCGGGAGGCGATCAGCGGGCGGGGCTGTGATGTTCGCCCCACCCCGGCCCGTACTGCCTGCTGAACGGGTGTGCGACTAACGTGCGTACGGCGCGACACGGAACCCACGGCCGCTCTGACCGGCCGGTGGACCTTTTCCGGACCCTTGTGTGGACCCGGACCCTATGAGGAGCGGTGCGATGACGGAGCGGGCGTTGGTCAGCGGTGTGGGCGGCAAGGAGCCGAAGGTGGATCCGGAGGCGTTCGCGGCGCCGACGTCGGTGGTGCTGGGCGAGGTGACGCTGGCGGCGGGCGCGAGCGTCTGGTACCACGCGGTGCTGCGGGCGGACTGCGGTCCGATCGTGCTGGGTGCGGACAGCAACATCCAGGACAACTGCACGGTGCACGTCGACCCGGGGTTCCCGGTGACGGTGGGCGAGCGGGTGTCCGTGGGGCACAACGCGGTGCTGCACGGCTGCACGGTGGAGGACGACTGTCTGATCGGCATGGGCGCGACGGTGCTGAACGGGGCGCGGATCGGCGCGGGTTCGCTGGTGGCGGCGCAGGCGCTGGTGCCGCAGGGGATGGTGGTGCCGCCGGGGTCGCTGGTGGCGGGCGTCCCGGCGAAGGTGCGGCGTGAGCTGACGGAGGAGGAGCGCGAGGGCATCAAGCTGAACGCGGCGATGTACCTGGGGCTCGCGCGCGACCACCGGGCGGCGCACGAGGGGTGACGGGCGGCCGGGCCCCGGGTGAGCCGTCCCCGGGTGAGCCGTCCCCGGGTGAGCCGTCTCCGGGTGAGCCGTCCCCGGGACGAGCCGCGCCGGTGTGAGCCGCCGGGTGCCAGAAACACCGGCGGGGCCGGTACGGAGGGCGTACGCGTGTGCGTGCGTACGCCCTCCGTACCGGCCCCGGTCACACCGGACAGCCGAATGAGGAGGCCCTACTCGGCCGCCGCGGATGCCGCGCCGGCGGCCGTCTGGGCGCTCTCGTGGCGGGCCGCCGCCTTCTTGGCGCGGTTCTTGAGGACCAGCATGGAGACGACGCCGATGAGGACGGCGAGGAGCAGTCCGAGCCAGGAGAAGCGCTTGAGCCAGGCTTCGGCGACGACGCCGACGGAGTAGATGACGGCGGTGGTGCCGCCGGCCCAGAGGATGCCGCCGAGGACGTTGGCGATGAGGAACTTCCAGTAGGGCATGCGCAGGACGCCGGCGAGGGGGCCCGCGAAGATGCGCAGCAGGGCGACGAAGCGGCCGAAGAAGACGGCCCACATGCCCCACTTCTCGAAGGACCGTTCGGCCATGGAGATGTTGGCTTCGCTGAAGTGCTTGGGGAACTTGCCGCCGAGCCAGGCGAGCAGCGGGCGGCCGCCCTTGCGTCCGATGGCGTAGCCGATGGAGTCGCCGATGATCGCTCCGGCGGAGGCGCAGGCGCCGAGGACGTAGGGGTTGATGTCGCCGTGCTGCGAGGCGAGCAGGGCCGAGCTGACGAGGACGATCTCGCCGGGCAGCGGGATACCGAGGCTCTCCAGTCCGATGACCACCCCCACCAGGAGGTAGATGCTGACCGCGGGGACGGTCTCGAGCCACTCCTGGACGTGCAAGGCAGTTCCTCCCGTGTGTGGTGGTGCGGGCGGCGCCCGCGGGTGCGGCGTCGCCCTGGCGCCGTGGGTGCGGACGCGTGGGTGTAGACGCGTGCGGGGTCGTTCGCGTTGCGCTCCCCCGGCGGGAAGTGCGCCGGGGTGTGCGCCGACGGGTGGTGGTCCGGCGGGCGCGGGCTTCCCCGGCGTGCGCGTGCGGTGCGCGCACGCCGGGGAAGCCTACCGGTTCGGTGCGGGCGTCATGCCCGCCCGGGAGCCGTCCGGTCCGCGGGCCTGCGGGCGTCCGCGGGTCCTTCGGCGTCGGCGGGGGCGTCCGCCGGGGTGATGTCGACGCGAGTGGTGAGGGGCAGGTCGCGCGAGGACGTTCCGGCGTGCAGGGTGCGCGTTCCGGTGCCGAGGGTCCAGCGGTGGGCGTGGGGGTCCCAGGAGGACAGGGTGCGATCGTTGACGCGGAGGGTGACGCGGCGGCCGTCCCCGGGGGCGAGTTCGAGGCGGCGGTATCCGGCGAGGAGGCGGCGGGGCTGGTCGAGGGTGAGGTGGGGGGAGGGTCCCGCGTAGACCTGGGCGACGGTGGTGCCGGTGCGCCCGCCGGTGTTGCGGACGGTGAGGGTGACGTCGACGCCGCCGGGGACGCGGGTGGCGGTGAGGTGTTCGTACGCGAAGGTGGTGTACGAGAGTCCGTGGCCGAAGGGGAACAGCGGCCGCACGTCGTGGGCGTCGTACCAGCGGTGGCCGGTGTGGATGCCTTCGCCGTACTCCTCGGTGCCGTGGCTGCCGGGGTAGCGGCGGGGGTCGCCGGCGACGGGGTGGCTGTCCTCGTCGGCGGGATAGGTCTGGGTGAGGCGGCCGCCGGGGTCGGCGTCGCCGTAGAGGACGGCGGTGGTGGCGGCGGCGCCTTCCTGGCCGGGGTAGTACATCTGGAGAACGGCGGGGGCTCGTTCGAGCCAGGGCATGGTGACGGCGGACGAGGTGTTGAGGACGACGGCCGTGCGCGGGTTGGCGGCGGTGACGGCGTCGATGAGCGCTTCCTGGTGGCCGGGCAGGGCGAGGGTGGTGCGGTCCTGGCCCTCGGTGGCGTCCTCGTGGGCGAACAGGACGACGGTGTGGGCGGCGCGGGCGGCGCGTACGGCCTCGGCGACGTCGGCGGCGCGGGTGGCTCCGGTGGTGTGCCGCAGGCGGAACAGCTGGCCCTTGGCGCCGCCCTTGGCGGTGACGGTGAGCCGGTGGGGGCCGGGGGTGAGGGCGAGGGTGGCGCGGCGGACGTCGAGGCCGTCGGGGGCGTTGGCGGTGAGGCCCCCGGCGAAGAACTCGTTGACGCCGAGGCGGACCGGGAAGAGGTCGGTGCCGTCGAGGCGGACGGTGGGGCGTTCGCCGCTGTAGTGGACGGTGAAGGTCCATTCGCCGCCTTCGGTGGCGGTGAGGGTGCCGCGGTAGTCGAAGGTGGCGCCGGGGGCGACGCCCTGGGCGTCGAGGTCGGTGGCGGGGGCGAGGGCGGTGGGGGGCAGGGGTTTGCCGTAGAGGTCCTCGCCGAGGGCGTGGGTGACGCGTACGGGCTGTCCGGCGCGGGCGCGCAGCGTGTCGAGGGGGCCGGCGGCGTGGTCGGGGACGACGTGGGCGCTGCCGCCGCCGCTGACGAAGGGCTGGGTCGCGGTGGGGCCGATGACGGCGAGGCTGCTGACGGCCGGGGTGAGGGGCAGGAAGTGCTGTTCGTTGCGGAGGAGGGTGGCTCCGGCGACGGCGACGTCGTAGGCGACGCGGGCGCCGGCGCGGGGGTCGCGTCCGGGGCGGGCGGGGGGCGTGTCGTCGAGGTGGCCGAAGCGGGCGAGGGTGGTGAGGACGCGGCGGACGGCGCGGTCGACGTGGGCGGCGGGGACGCTGCCGTCGCGTACGGCCTTGGCGAGGGCGGCGCCGTAGCGCAGGCCCTCGGGCATCTCCATGTCGAGTCCGGCGGCGAGGGCGGCGGCGGTGGAGTGGGCGGCGTACCAGTCGCTCATGACCCAGCCGTCGAAGTGCCAGGTGTCGCGCAGGAGTCGGGTGAGCAGGGGGGCGTTCTCGGCGGCGTAGGTGCCGTTGACCTTGTTGTAGGCGCTCATGACGGCGCCCACGCGCGCGTGGACGGCTGATTCGAAGCCGCGGGCCTCGGTCTCGCGCAGGGTCTGTTCGTCGGCGTGGACGTCGACGGTCATGCGGTCGTGTTCCTGGTTGTTGAGGGCGAAGTGCTTGACCGTGGCGATGAGGCCTTCGCCCTGGATGCCGCGGATCTGTTCGGCGACGAGGTCGGAGGTGAGGAGGGGGTCCTCGGAGAACGTCTCGAAGTTGCGCCCGGCGTAGGGGGTGCGGATGAGGTTGACCATCGGGGAGAGCAGGACGTCCTGGCCGAGTGCGCGTCCTTCACGTCCGATGACCTGTCCGTAGCGGCGGGCGAGGCCGGGGTCGAAGGCGGAGGCGAGCAGGACGGGGGCGGGCAGGGCGGTGGCGGGGTGCTTGTCGACGCGGGCGCCGGCGGGCCCGTCGGCGAGGCGGACCGGGGGGATGCGCAGGCGGGGTACGCCGGGGAGGTAGCCGGCTCCGGCGAGGCCCTGGGGGTCCTTGGCGCCGTGCAGGAGGGAGATCTTCTCGTCGAGGGTGAGGCGGCGCAGGAGTTCGTCGACGCGGGCGGTGCGGGCGCGCCGGAGGCGACGGGCGGCGGGGCTCGCGGCGCGGGCGGTGGTGGTGAGCCGGGTGGTGGCGGCCGCGGCGAGGGTGGCGGCGCCGGTGAGCAGGGCCAGTGCGGTTCTTCGGGTCACCTCGGGCACGGCGGCGTCTCCTTGGGGAGGGAGGGGCGGGGGCGCATGGCGTCGCTCTTGTCACGTGAAAGACGGAATGAGCTACAAGCGCACTATGCGTCACTTGTCGGGTGACACGCCGATGACACCTCCGACGCGGGTACGCGCGCGTGGACCGGGCGCGCGAACGTACGGACACGCGCACGCCCGGGCACGCGGAAGGGCCGCCGCGCGAGGTACAGGCACGCGAACGCGAGGGACGGGTACGCGAAAGGGCCGCCGCCCGGTGTGCGGGCGGCGGCCCTCCTTGCGCGAGCGGTTGCCTAGGAGTTCGGGCGCAGCGTCCAGGTGATGGTCATCTCGCCGGTGACGGCGCCGTCGGCGCGGGTGATCTCGACGTGGACGGGGAACTCGGGGCGCTGTCCGGCGTCGAGTTCGTCGAGGACCTCGGCCTTGGCGCGGCCGAGGGTCGCGGTGGCGAGGAGGTCGCCCTTGGCGAGCTTCTTGTAGCCGATTTCGGCCTTGACGGCCAGCGGCACGGCGCGGCTCATCTGGTCGCCGAAGGCCGCGATCACGATGGCGCCGCTGGCGGACTCGGCGAGGGTGAACATCGCTCCGGCGTGCGGCCCGCCGACGTGGTTGTGGTACGCCTTCTGGTCCGTCATGCGCAGCACGGCGCGCTGGTCGGTGGTCTCGAGGTACTCCAGGCCGAGGGTGGCGACCATGGGGACCGAGGCGGTGAGGAACTCGCCGACGTTGAACTGATCTGCGGTCATGCACCCGGATGTTACCCATGAGTAGTACGTCTTGGCCATCCCTTCACGCACTCCTCCCGGGGCCGGGCGTAGCACTGTTCCCGCCACCCCTCTATCGTTACGCCCCATGTGGCCAGGACAGCAGCCGCCCGGGGGCGAGCAGAACCCGCAGGACCAGAACCAGAACCCGTACCAGCAGCCGGGGTACCAGCAGCCGAACCCCTATCAGCAGCCGGGGTACCAGCAGCCCGGCTATCCGCAGCAGCCCGGCCAGCCCCAGCAGCCGCCGACCGTGCCCGGCGCGGGGTACCAGCAGCCCGGCTACCCGCAGCAGCCCAACCCGTACCAGCAGCCGACCGTTCCGCAGTACCCGGGCCCCGGCGCGCAGCCCGGCCCGCCCGGCCCCGGCGGGTCCGGCGACAAGAAGAAGACCACCGTCATCGCGATCGTCGCGGCGACCGCCGTCGTGGTCGCCGCGGGCGTGACCGGCTACCTGGTGCTCGGCAAGGACGACGCGAAGGACACCGCTGGCGGCGACAAGCCGGCCGCGAGCTCCTCCGCCTCCAAGCCCGCGGCGGGCGGCTCCTCCCCCGCCGTGGACAACCCGCGCGACGGTTCCGCCGCCAAGCCGACGATCCCGGGCTGGAAGGTCGTCTACAACCCGAAGTACGGGACGCAGTTCGACGTGCCGCCGGACTGGGAGGTCGCCAAGACCGGCAGCATCACCTTCTTCGAGGACGAGAAGAAGCAGGACGGCAGCCCGGTCGTCACCATGTCCTCGCCGTCGTACCTCAAGCGCGAGTGGTGCACCGTCGACTCCGACGCCAACGGCTCCAAGGAGAACTACGTCCTGAGCTCGGCCGGCACCAAGGGCGGCCAGGGCGCCAAGAACACCGACGAGGCGGCCTACAACGAGGCCGGCAACTGGGTGTGGGCCGGGTACGCGCAGAAGATGCCCAAGGGCACCATCAAGATCACCAAGGCGGTGCCGTACACCACCAAGTCCGGCCTGGCCGGCAGCGTCGCGACGGCCGTCGCCCCCGGGATCAAGAAGACGAACAAGTGCGTCACGGACGGCAAGTCCATCGCGTTCTCCTTCAAGAACGCCAAGGGCGACTTCGCCTCCTTCGTGCTGTACGGGGCGGACGGCGTCGCGGACGAGCTCCCGGACGCCAAGATCCAGCAGATCCTGAGCACCGTACGGCTCGCGCCCGCGGGCACCTCCTGATCCACCGCCCGGGGCCCGTCGCCCGCAGCGGGTGCGCGGCGAAAGCGTTTGTCAAGACGGGCCCGGGGCGGCGATAGTCCCCCAGTGACCTCTCCCGCCGCCCCCGCCCGCCGTGCCCGGCGCCCCGCCTGGGCCGGGCGCAACTACACGCTGCTGACCGCCGCCGCGATCGTCACCAACCTGGGCGCCCACGGCGCCCTGATCGCGGCGGCGTTCGCCGTGCTGGAATCGGGTGGCGACGGCGGGGACGTCGGCCTGGTCGCGATGGCGCGCACGCTGCCGCTGGTGCTGTTCCTGCTGATCGGCGGCGCGGTCGCCGACCGGCTGCCGCGCCACCGGGTGATGGTCGCGGCCAACGCGCTGAACTTCGTCTCCCAGGGCGTCTTCGCCGTCCTCGTCCTCAGCGGCGAGGCCAGGCTGTGGCACATGATGCTGTTGTCCGCGCTCGGCGGCACCGGCCAGGCGTTCTTCAACCCGGCGGCCGAGGGCATGCTCATGTCCAGCGTGTCCGGCGAGCAGGCCAGCCGGGCGTTCGCGATGTTCCGGATGGCGATGCAGGGCGCGGGCCTGGGCGGCGCGGCGCTGGGCGGGGCGCTGGTGGCGGTCGTGGGACCGGGCTGGGTGCTGGCGGTGGACGCGGTGGCGTTCGCGGTGGCGGGCGCGCTGCGGGCGTTCCTGGACGTGAGCCACATCGCCCCGCGCGAGCCGGGCGGCGGGCTGCTGTCGGACCTGCGCGAGGGCTGGCGCGAGGTGATCGGGCGGCCCTGGCTGTGGTCGATCGTGCTGCAGTTCTCCGTGGTGGTCGCCGTGATCGGCGCCGCCGAGTCGGTGTACGGGCCGCTGGTCGCCGAGGAGCACCTGGGCGGTCCCGGGCCGTGGGGCCTGGCGCTGGCCGCGTTCGGCGCGGGCACGCTGCTCGGGGCGCTGGTCATGATGCGCTGGAAGCCCCGGCGGATGCTGCTGGTGGGCACCTTGTCGATCTTCCCGCTGGCGCTGCCCTCGGCGGCGCTCGCGGTGCCGCTCCCGGCGTCCGGCCTCGCCCTGGTGATGTTCTTCAGCGGGGTGTCGGTGGAGGCGTTCGGCGTGGCCTGGATGACGACGCTGCACCAGGAGATCCCGGAGGACAAGCTGTCGCGCGTCTCGGCGTACGACTGGTTCGGCTCGACGGCGATGCTGCCGCTGTCCACGGCCCTGGCGGGCCCCGCGGAGAACGTCTTCGGGCGGAGCACGGCCCTGTGGGGGTGCGCGGCGCTGATCGTGGTGGTGACGGCGCTGGTGCTGCTGGTGCCGGACGTACGGAACCTGACGCGGCGCACCAGGGAGGTGTCGGCGGGCCCGCCGGAGCTGCCCGGCCTCCCGGCCCCGGCGGACGCGCACGCGCCGCTGGAGGTGCCGCTGCCCGCCGACGCGCCCGTGCCCGCGCCGGGGGACGCGAAGCGCTGAGGACCGCGCGGGCTCCGTCCCGTACCGCCGCTCGGACCCCGGCCCGTACGCCCCGCATGCCCCGCCCCGTACGCCCTCAGCCGATGCCGAACGACCCTCCCGGCGGTGTCGGGGACGCGACCGCCTCCCCGTCGCCCACCGGCCGCGCGTCCCCGGTGAACGCCCGCAGCGCCGCCCCGTGCTCCACGCGCGCGGGGAACGGGTCCGCCGCCGCCCGCCGCGCCAGGTGCGCCACGTCGATCTCCTGGTGCGAGGCGACGAGCACCGCGTTGCCGAACCGCCGTCCGCGCAGCATCGCGGGCTCGGCGACGAGGGCGACGTGCGCGAAGACGGCGGCGAAGACCGCCAGCTGGGAGCGGAGGAAGTCGAACGGGGCGCCGTCGGCGAGGTTCGCCGCGTAGGTCCCGCCGGGCCGCAGCACGCGCTCGGCGGCGCGCGCGTACTCCAGGGACGTCAGGTGGGCGGGCACCCGTGAGCCGCCGAAGACGTCGGCGACCAGGACGTCGTACCGCTCGGCCAGCCCCCGCGCGAGCCACTGGCGGGCGTCCGCGGCGTGCACCGTGACGGGGACGCCGTCGGGCAGCGGCAGGTGCTCGGTGACCAGGTCGAGGAGCGCGCGGTCGAACTCGACGACGTCCTGGCGCGAGCCGGGCCGGGTCGCGGCGAGGTAGCGGGGCAGCGTGAGGGCCCCGCCGCCCAGGTGCGCCACGTCCAGCGGCTCGCCCTCGGGCGCGGCGCCGTCCAGGACGTGGGCCAGCCGCCGGGCGTACTCGAACTCCAGGTGCTCCGGGTCGTCCAGGTCGACGTACGACTGGGGCGCGCCGTCCACGGTGAGCAGCCAGGCCCGGTCCCGGTCCACGTCCGGCATGAGCTTGGCGGTGCCGCTGTCCACGGCGCGGGTCACGGGTATCTGGTCGTCCACCCGGTCATTGTGCCCACAGGGCGGCGGCCCGCTCGACGTGCGCGGGTGCCTGGGCCAGGCCCGCGCGGGCGGCGGGGGCGCGCCGGGCGGGGTCGAGGGCGTTGCGGCCGAAGGCCTTCCGCGCGGCCTGGTCGGGGGTGATCAGCAGGACGCGGGCTCCACGGGCGGTGAGGGCGGCGGCCTGGGCGGCCGGGGTGGCCAGCGGCCCGCCGCCGAGGGTGAGGGGCGCGATGACGACGACGCGGCGGTACCCGGCGGCGAGGTGGGCGTTGGCGGAGGAGTGCATGCCGCCGTCGATGTGTCGGCGGCCGTCGAGGGTGACGGCGGGCCAGACCAGGGGGACGGCGCAGCTGGCGGCGACGGCGTCGACGAGGGGGACGCCGCTGGCCGCGTCGAGGGCCCGCAGTTCCCCGGTGAGGGCGTCGACGGCGGTGACGGTGAGGGGGCGCTCCGGCCAGTCGTGGGAGAGCAGGCGCCCGGCGATGACGGCGCGGCGGGTGGACTCGTCAGCGGTCCTCGCGGCCAGGGCCATCCGGCCGATGCGCCGGCCGTACGCCTCCGGGGTGCGGGCGGTGAGCGCAGCGCGCGCGTAGCGCAGGACGACCGTGAGGCCGAGTTCGGCGGCGATCTCTCCTTCGGGGGCGGCGAGTTGGCGTTCGTACAGCTCGGGCAGGGTGAGCACGCCGGAGCGCACCTGGGCGGCGACGACGGAGCCCGCGGAGGTGCCGACGAGGAGGTCGGCGTCGGTGAGGTCCACGCCGGCCCGTGCGAGGCCGTGCAGGATGCCGATCTCCCAGCCGACTCCGGTGAGTCCCCCGCCGCCGAGCACCAATGCCGTGTCCGCCGTGTCCGCCGTGTCCGTCATGGAGCGCAGTGTGCACCACCGCGCGCGTGCCCGTCTGCCCCTGTGGATGCCCCCCTGTTGAAGGTCCTGTGGGCGATCCCTGTGGCTGATCCCCGTGACTGATCCCTGTGGGTGATCCCTGTGGGTTGCCGAGAACGGACGGGTACGCGCCGGGCCGTACGGGGTCGTACGGCCCGGCGCGTCGTGCGTGGTGCGTCACAGCACCTCGGTGACCGTTCCGGCGCCCACCGTGCGGCCGCCTTCGCGGACCGCGAAGCCGAGCCCGGCCTCCAGGGGTACGTCACGGCCGAGTTCGACGGTCATCTCGACGGTGTCGCCGGGCCGGGCGACACCCGCCGCGCCGAGGTCGACCTCGCCGACGACGTCCGCGGTACGGAGGTGGAACTGCGGCCGGTAGCCGGTGGCGACCGGGTTGCCGCGACCGCCCTCGGCGCCCGAAAGGACGTGCACGCGCGCGGTGAAGCGCCGGCTCGGGGTGACGCTGCCGGGCGCCACGACCACGTCCCCCCGGCGCACCGCGTCCCGTGGCACCCCGCGCAGCAGCAGCGCGACGCTGTCCCCGGCCTGCGCGGACTCCATGGTCCTGCCGAACGTCTCCAGGCCGGTGACGACGGTCTCCGCGGCGGACCCGCCGAGGACCTGGACCCGGTCGCCGACGCGTACGGTGCCGCGCTCCACGGCCCCGGTGACGACGGTGCCCCGGCCGGTGATCGTGAGCACGTTCTCGACGGACAGCAGGAACGGCGCGTCGACGTACCGCTCGGGCGTCGGCACGTACGTGTCGACGGCGTCGAGCAGCGCCTCGATCGCGCCCGTCCAGCGCGGGTCGCCCTCCAGGGCGCGCAGGCCGGAGACGCGTACGACGGGCGTCGCGTCGCCGCCGTAGCCGTGCGCGGTGAGCAGCTCGCGCACTTCGAGCTCGACGAGGTCGGTGAGCTCGTCGTCCCCGGCGTCCGCCTTGTTGAGGGCGACGACGATGTGGTCGACACCCACCTGGCGGGCCAGCAGCACGTGTTCGGCGGTCTGCGGCATGACGCCGTCCAGGGCGGACACCACGAGGATCGCGCCGTCGAGCTGGGCGGCGCCGGTGACCATGTTCTTGACGTAGTCGGCGTGCCCGGGCATGTCGACGTGGGCGTAGTGGCGGGTGTCGGTCTCGTACTCGACGTGCGCGATGTTGATGGTGATGCCGCGGCGGGCCTCCTCGGGGGCGCGGTCGATGCGGTCGAAGGGCACGAAGGCGCCGGTGCCGCGCGCGCTGAGGACCTTGGTGATGGCGGCGGTGAGCGTGGTCTTGCCGTGGTCGACGTGGCCCATGGTGCCGATGTTGAGGTGGGGCTTGGTGCGCACGAAGGCGGTCTTGGGCATGGCTCGTTCCTCGGAGCTCGATGCTGAGTGGTCTCCGGCGTGTGCGGAGACGGGGACCCCTGGACCGACCGACCCTCCCCCTGCGGGGTCCGCCGGACGATCCGGGAAGGGTCAGCTTCGGGCGCCGCCGAGGGGCGCCGCGGCCGCGGTGGATGCCGCGGACGGAGTGGATGCGGTGGGCGCCAGGGACGCGGTGGATGCGGTGGACGCCGTGACGGCAGCCTTCGGCGTGTCCGCGACTGCGGACGGCGCTGAGGGGAAGGCGTACCGGGGCATGGGGCAGATCCTCGTCCACGCGCGCGTCGGCGTCGAACGATTTTCCGCGCACCGCCGACGGCCGCTGCGGACGACCGCGCCGGGGGGCGTGGAGTGGGCACGCGTACGCGCGTAGTGGTGGATGTGGGCACGCGTACGCGCGCGTAGTCGTCCCGTCCCGCCGTACCGTGGCCCCATGTCCTCCGCGCCACCGTCCCCCGCACCGCCCGACAGTGTGCTCGCCGACGACGTGATGCGGCGGCTCACCGCGGCGTACCCGCCCGCGGGGAACCCCTTCCGGGCGCAGGAGATGGTCGCGTACATGAAGGGCGCGGCCCCGTTCCTGGGCATCCGCACGCCCGAGCGGCGCGCGCTGTCCCGTGCGGTCCTCGAAGGCACCGCACGTCCCGCCGAGGCCGACTGCGCGGCGATCGCCCTGCGCTGCTTCGCGCTGCCGGAGCGGGAGTACCACTACTTCGCCGTGGACTACCTGCGCCGGCACGTGGGCCGCTGTTCCTCGGGTTTCCTGCCCGTCGCCCGCGCGCTCGTGCGGACCGTGTCGTGGTGGGACACGGTCGACCTGCTGGCCGCGCACGTGGTCGGGGGCCTGGTGCGCGCGGACCCGGCGCTCGCGGAGCGGATGGACGAGTGGATCGGGGACGAGGACCTGTGGACGGCCCGCACCGCGCTGCTGCACCAGCTGCGGTTCAAGGCGGACACGGACACCGGGCGGCTGTTCGGGTACTGCCTGCGGCGGGCGGACCACCCGGACTTCTTCGTCCGCAAGGCGATCGGCTGGAGCCTGCGGGAGTACGCCAAGACGGACCCGGCGGAGGTCCGGGCGTTCGTGACCCGCAACGAGGCGCGCCTGTCCCCGCTGTCGGTGCGCGAGGCGCTGAAGAACCTGTGAAGACGCGAGGCGCTGAAGAACCCATGGGGGCGCGACGGGACCTGGCCGAGGCGCGGCGCCGGGGCCTGAGACGTCCGCGCGGCCCGATTGGTTCCGGTTCGTCGGCGAGGTGTGCGTTACGGCGATCAGACACCCTCTTCGGTTACCCTCCCCGGATGCTCGACTCCGTCACCAGGCCCCAGGACGGCTTCGTCCTCCGCTGCGGCCGAGCACTGCTCTCACCGTGGTCCCGGCTGTCGCTGCTCGTCCTGCTGCTGGCGTCCGCCGCCGCGGCCGTCCTGCTCTTCGAACCCCAGAGAATGCTCTCCTCGGGCTGGCCGTCGCAGTCGGCGGGCGGCCCGGCCGTGGTGCTGTTCGGTCTCGCGTACGGGCTGTGCACCGCGGCGTTCGTGCCGCGCCCGATCCTGAACATCGCCGCGGGCGCCCTGTTCGGCACCCAGGCGGGCCTGGCGTCCTCGCTGGCCGGGACGGTGCTGGGCGCGGGCATCGCCTTCACGCTGGGCAGGGTGCTCGGCCAGGACGCGCTGCGCCCGCTGGTGCGCGGGCGGTGGCTGAAGGCGGCGGACGGGCAGCTGAGCCGGCACGGCTTCCGTTCGATGATGGCGATCCGGCTGTTCCCGGGGGTGCCGTTCGCCGCGGCCAACTACTGCGCGGCGGTGTCCCGGATGGGCTACGTCCCGTTCCTGGTGGCCACCGGCCTCGGCTCGGTCCCGAACACGGCCGCGTACGTCGTCGCGGGCAGCACGGCGTCCTCGCCCACCTCTCCCGCGTTCCTGGCGGCGATGGGGTTCATCGTGCTGTCGGGCGCGGGCGCGGCGGTCGTGGCGTGGCGCAAGCGCCACCGGCTCGCCGCGCGTCCGGCGGAGTGAGCGGTCCGGCGGAGTGAGCGGTCCGGGCGGCGTGAGCGGTCCGGCCGGGGGCGTCGAGCGGTCCGTTCGAGGGCGTCGCCGGGCGCGCGCGGGCACCTGACGGCAGGTCATTCACCCGGGGGCGGTACGCTGCGGGCGTCCGGCCGCTGATCACTACGGCGCCCGTCACACCCTTTGCACCGTTTACTCCCCTTGCCCTTGACCGCACGCGCACATCCGGGACGGCCCAGGCCCCATGAGTTGGTTCGAATCGTTCATCCTCGGACTCGTCCAGGGGCTGACGGAGTTCCTCCCCATCTCCTCCAGCGCGCACCTGCGCCTGACCGCCGCGTTCGCGGGCTGGCAGGACCCCGGAGCGGCGTTCACGGCGATCACGCAGATCGGCACCGAGGCCGCCGTGCTGATCTACTTCCGCAAGGACATCGTGCGGATCGTGTCGGCGTGGGCGCGGTCGCTGTTCGACAAGTCGATGCGCTCCGACCACGACGCCCAGATGGGCTGGCTGGTCATCGTGGGCTCGATCCCGATCGGCGTGCTCGGCGTGACGCTGAAGGACCACATCGAGGGCCCCTTCCGCGACCTGCGCCTGATCGCGACCACCCTCATCGTGATGGGCATCGTCCTCGGCATCGCCGACCGCCTGGCCGCCCGCGACGAGACGGGCGGCCGGCACCGCGCGATCAGGGACCGCAAGACCCTGAAGGAGCTGGGCGTCAAGGACGGCCTGATCTTCGGCCTCTGCCAGGCGATGGCCCTGGTCCCGGGCGTCTCCCGGTCCGGCGCCACCATCAGCGGCGGCCTGCTCATGGGCTACACCCGCGAGGCGGCGGCCCGCTACTCGTTCCTGCTGGCCATCCCCGCGGTGCTCGCCTCGGGCGTGTTCGAGCTGAAGGACGCGGGCGAGGGGCACGTCTCCTGGGCCCCGACGATCTTCGCGACGGTCATCGCTTTCGTGGTGGGTTATGCCGTGATCGCATGGTTCATGAAGTTCATCACCACGAAGAGCTTCATGCCGTTCGTGATCTACCGCGTCCTGCTCGGCATCGTCCTCTTCATCCTGGTCGGCATGGGCGTCCTCAGCCCCCACGCGGGCGAGTCGGCCGGCTGACGCGCCGCCGTACGATCCGCGCGCGTCCTCAGTCGCGTGCGGCGTCGTCCAGGTGCGCCTCCAGGTCCGCCATCACCGGGTCCCGGCGCATCCCGTCGAGCCTGCGGCGGCGCATCTCGGGGGTGTACGCGGCCACGAACGCGTCGACGTCCACCTTCAGCGACTGGGCGATCTGCTCCCAGTCCTCGGGGCCGTAGCAGTCCTCCAGCGCCAGCCGGGCCAGGAACGCGATCTGCTGCCGCGTCGCCGGCTGGTCGACGGACCACCCGGCGCTGCGCGCCGTGCTGGTCAGCCACTGCTCGAAGCGACTGCCGGACGGCTCCACGTGGAAGGGCATGGACTCTCTCCTCGGGTCGGCGTTCCGGCCGGGGCGGCGGCCGGACGGGGGCGCCCGGCGGGCCCTCGCGAAGGGGCGCTGCGGGTGCGGGACTCGGTCCCCCACATGGCTTACCACGGGCCGTCGGGGCCCGTCCTCGTCCAGCGGAGGTACGCGTCCACCGCGCGCGTGGGCCCTCAGACCGAGCCGTGGGGGCCGTCACTCCCGGTACACGGGGGGCCACGAATGTGACATCCCCCACGACGTGGCGAAGGGCTCCGCGAAAGCGCAGGTGGAAGCCGGGTGTTCAAGTGCCGGTGGTTCGGCGTCTGCCGATTGTCCTACCGGACCCGTAGGCTTGCCCCATGTCCCCGAACTCCCGAGAGCCTGGTTCCGTGCGGTCTGCCGCTGACGTCAACGAGCAGATCCGTGACCTCTGGCTGCGCTCGGGCGGCTCCCTGACGCCCGCGGGCGAGGCCGAGTACCAGCGGCTGCTCTCGGAGTGGGCGGAGGCCATCGGCCGCGAGGTCGTCGAGGCGGCCTGAGCGAAGCCCGGCCGGAGCGGGTCCGCGGAGGCGTTCCCGGCGCTGCGGACGGCGCCCGCAGGGGCCGCGCCCGGCCCACCCCGAGATCACTCTCGGCCATTCTTGATCGCTTTCCCGGCCATTCTGATCGCCCCCCGCGCGCGCCGGGGGCGGGTCGCCGACGCGCGCCGGGGGCGCGTGGCGCGTGCACGCCCCTTGGCCTCGCGCGCCCGCTGCCCGAAACTGACCCGATGACGCAGCGCGTGGACCTCGCGACCGTGATGGACCGGCTCGCCATCGACGAGTTGATCACCGGCTACGCCGTGGCCGTGGACGACGCCGACTGGGCCGCGTACCGCGCCCTGTTCACCGCGGGCGGCCGCGCCGACTACCGCTCCTCCGGGGGCATCGAGGGCGGCGCGGGCGACGTCGCCGACTGGCTGGCCCAGGTGCTCGCCCTCTTCCCGGTGCGCCAGCACTACATCGTCAACCGCCGGGTGCACATCCAGGACCTCGGCGGCTACCCGGGCGACCGGGCGGAGGTCAGGGCCGACTACCTCAACCCGATGCGCACCGAGGCGGGCGACGAACTGGTCGGCGGCGGCCGGTACGAGTTCGCCCTGGTCCGGGTCGCCGACGGCTGGAGGCTGACCTCGGTCGTCGTCCAGGAGAAGTGGCGGCGCGTCACCGGGGCACTCGCGGGCGGGGCGCAGCCGGGCTGAACCCGCGCTGACACGCCGGGGCGCGCTCTGTCGGCGCCCGGGCCGCTCCCGCAGACTGGACCGCACCACCAGCGGCCCGGTTCACCCCGGCGAGGAGGCGCGGCATGCGAGGTCCGGTCGGCCCGCGGACACCGGCGGACGGTCCCCCGGGACGGTCACCGGGAGATCCGGCACCGCCGTCCCACGCGGATCCGGCGGAGCCGCCCGCGGACGGCTCCGCGCCGCCCGGTGCCCCCGCCTCCCCCGGCCCCCGGTCGCCCGCCCGCCTGCGCCCCCGGCTCGACTCCCCCTGGTGGCGCGGTGCGGCGGCCCTGGCGGCGGGCGCGCTGCCCGCGCTGGCGTTCCCGGCCCCGGCGCTGTGGTGGTGGGCCTACGCGGCCCTCGTGCCCTGGCTGCTGCTCCTGCGCTCCGCGCCGACCTGGCGCCGCGCGGCCCTGGACGGCTGGCTGGGCGGTACGGGGTTCATGCTGGCGGTCCACCACTGGCTGATGCCGAGCCTGCACGTGTTCATCGTCGTACTGGCCGCCCTGCTGGGTCTGTTGTGGGCGCCGTGGGGCGGACTCGTGCGGTACGCGCTGCGGGGCGCGCCGTCGCCGGGGCGGGCCGTGGTGGCGCTCGCGGTGGTGCCGTGCGGCTGGCTGGTGGTGGAACTGGCCCGCTCGTGGGAGGGGTTGGGCGGCCCGTGGGGGCTGCTCGGCGCCAGTCAGTGGCAGGTGCCCCCGGCGCTGCGGCTCGCGTCGCTGGGCGGAGTGTGGCTGGTGTCCCTGCTGGTGGTGGCGGCCAATACCGCGCTGACCCTGGCCATGGCGGTGCCATCGGCCCGTACGACGGGGGTGGCGGGGGTCGTGGTGTGTGCCGCCACCATGGGTGCGGCGTTCTGGTGGGTGTCGCCACCACCGGAGACCGGGCGGGTGCGGATCGCGGTGGTGCAGCCGGGGGTGGTCGACGGTCCGGAGCCGCGGTTCGACCGGGGCGAGGCGCTGACCCGCCAACTGGCCGGGAAGGGCGTGGACCTGGTGGTGTGGGGCGAGTCCAGCGTGGGCTCGGACCTGGGGGCGCGTGCGGACCTGGCGGCGCGGCTCGGCGCGGTGTCGCGCCAGGTGGGTGCGCCGCTGCTGGTCAACGTGGACGCGCGCCGCTCGGACCGGCCGGGGATCTTCAAGAGCAGCGTGCTGATCGGCGCGGACGGTCCGACCGGGGACCGCTACGACAAGATGCGGCTGGTGCCCTTCGGCGAGTACGTGCCCGCGCGTTCGCTGCTCGGCTGGGCGACGTCGGTGGGCAAGGCGGCGGGCGAGGACCGGCGGCGCGGCACCTCGCCGGTGGTGATGGCGCTGCCGGGCGAGGCTCCGCTGCGGGTGGGTCCGCTGGTGTGCTTCGAGTCGGCGTTCCCCGACATGAGCAGGCGGCTGGCCCGGGACGGTGCGCAGCTGCTGGTGGCGCAGTCGGCGACGTCGTCGTTCCAGCACAGCTGGGCCCCGGAGCAGCACGCGTCGCTGGCGGCGCTGCGGGCCGCCGAGAGCGGCCGTCCGATGGTGCACGCGACGCTGACCGGGGTCAGTGCGGTGTACGGGCCGGACGGCGCGCGGGTCGGCGGGACGCTGGGGACGGACGAGAGCGCGGCGGCGGTCTACGAGGTGCCGCTGGCCCGGGCGGCCACGCCGTACGTGCGGCTGGGCGACTGGGCCGTGTACCTGGCCCTGGTGGTGCTGGCCGCGCTGTGCGCGGTGGAGGGGGTGCGGGCGCTCAGGAAGCCTGCTCCTGGGCCCGCAGTACCACCTGCTCGCACAGCTCGTGGGTCCGCAGGGCGTCGCGGGCGCTGACCGTCTTGCCGGCCCGCACGTCGTCGAGGAAGGCGAGGACGGCCTGCTCGATGCCGCGCTGGCGGGAGACGGGCACCCAGTCGCCGCGGCGGCGGGTGGTGGGCTGGCCCTTGTGGTCGACCACGTCGGCGAGGTTGAGGACCTGGCGCTTGGTGTCCTGCCCGGATACCTCCAGGACCTCCTCGGTGGAACCGCTCATGCGGTTCATGGTGCCCAGGGCGGTGAAGCCGTCGCCGGAGAGCTGGAGCACCACGTGCTCCATCAGCCCGTCGCGGATCCGGGCGCGCACGTCGGTGTGCTCGACGGGCCCGGGCAGCAGGAACCGCAGGGTGTCCACGACGTGGATGAAGTCGTCCAGGACGAGGGTGCGCGGGTCCTCGGGCAGTCCGACGCGGTTCTTCTGCATCAGGATCAGCTCGCGCGGGTGGTCGGCGCACTGGGCGTAGGCGGGGGCGTGGCGGCGGTTGAAGCCGACGGCGAGGCTGACGCCCCGTTCCTCGGCGAGCTCCACCAGGCGCCGGGACGCGTCGAGCTCGTAGGCCAGGGGCTTGTCGACGTAGGTGGCGACGCCCGCTTCGAGGAGCCGGGTGACGATCTCGGGGTGGGCGGCGGTGGGCGCGTGCACGAACGCGGCGTCGAGCCCGGCGGCGAGCAGCGCGTCGAGGTCCGTGTGGCGCCGCTCGTCGGGGACGCGGTGGGTGTCGCCGACGTCGGCGAGGGTGGCGGGGGTGCGGGTCTGGAGGTGCAGTTCGGTCCCCGGGAGGGTCGTGAGGACCGGCAGGTAGGCCTTCCGCGCGATGTCGCCGAGCCCGATGCAGCCGATCTTCACGGGGGTGTTCACGGGGGTCTCCTACCGCGTCGCGTGCCGTGACCTCGGGGTGTGTTCCCGCAGGTCGTCCCTGTCGGCAGGATACGTGGCGACGGGCGGGCGCCGGTCGGCGATGCCGTCGGGGTGTACGGCACCGGGGCGGGTCCGGGCCGAGGGGCGGCGCGGGCGGATATCGCGGACGACGGGCCGCACGGATGCCGACGAGTGGAGCGCGGTGGGCTCCGCGGTCCGGGGCGCCCGCCGGCCGGGGCAGGTCACCCGTGCGGGGCATTCGGGCCCGGTTCGTCCCCGAAGCGGTGGCCGTACCAGCAGAGTTGCCCGGGTGCACTCCCGAACCACCACCGTGAAGGCCCTGGCCGGGCTCGGCATCGCGGCGGCCGCCGTCACCGGCTGCGTCACCGTGCGCCAGCCGCCCGCTCCCCCGGCTCCCCCGTCCACGCCCGACGCCGTGCGCACCGCGCCCGAGGTCGCCCCGCAGATCGTGCCCGCCCCGGCCCGCGAGGCCCTGGCGGTCGTGGAGCCCGCGCCGGACGCGGCGCCGGGCCCGTCGCCGTCCACCGCACCGGACGTCCCCGCGCCGCGCCCCGCCGGGCCCGCGCACCGTGAGGAGCGGTCGGTGCCGCGCCAGGCGCCGCGCGCCCGCCCGCAGGCGCCCGCGCGACAGGACCCGCCACCGGTGCGCGTCACCGGCACGGACGTGTGCGCGCTGGGCCGGCAGTACGGCGGCTGGCGGGCGGACAGCCCGGAGTCCCGGATCTGCTCGGACGCGTACGGAGGCGACTGACCGCCCCCGGGCGGAAGCCCGGGGCCCGGGCCCCGAAGACCGCGCGCCGAAGGCCGCTCGCCCGAAGTGCACGCGCCCCGGAAACCCTCGCCGGTCCAGGGCGCCGGGTCCCCTACGCCTCCCGCATCCGCAGTTCCAGGCGGGCGATGTCCGCCCGCACCCCGTTGCCGTACCCGTCGTCGGCGAGGGTCACCGAGGCGGCGCGCGCCCGGTCCAGGTGGTCGCGCGCGGCGTCGGGGCGGTCCAGCTTCACGTAGTCGGCGGCCAGGTTGAGGTGCAGCGACGGGTACAGGGCCCGTACGGCGGCCGTACGGGCGGCCTTCCCCTCGGCGGCGGTCAGCGCGCGCAGGTCCCAGGCCAGTTCGGCGTCCGGGTCGTCCTGCGCGTCGGCCATGTAGTGGGCGAGCGTGCAGCGGTGCACCGGGTCGCCGTCGGCGCCGAGCTGCTGCCAGATCTCCCCGAACCGGTTGCGGGCCTCTTCCCGGTCGCCGCCGTGCAGCAGCATCATCGCCTGCCCGATCCTGGTCATGACGGCGTCGTCAGACGCCTGCTGCTGCTCCGTCACTTACGGCCTCCGCTGCCGGTCGGGCGATCCTCGGGTGTCCGCTGCCGACGGTAGCCGCCACCGCTCCGGATCCCGCGCAGGCGCCCGGGGCCCGGGGCCCCCGCCCGGACGGGAGCCGCGCGGGTACCCGGCCGGACGCCCGGACGGACGGGCGCCGGAGGCCGTACCGGGGCTCAGCCCAGGTCCGGGATCCGCCAGTCGATCGCCTCGTGGCCCTGGGCGGCGACGGCCCGGTCGATCTGGGTGAAGGGCTGCGAGCCGAAGAACTTCTTGGCGGACAGCGGCGAGGGGTGCGCGCCCTTGACCACCACGTGCCGCTCCTCGTCGATGAGCGGGAGCTTCTTCTGCGCGTAGTTGCCCCACAGCACGAAGACCGCCGGGTCGGGGCGGGACGCCACCGCGCGGATCACCGCGTCGGTGAACTTCTCCCAGCCCTTGTTCTTGTGCGAGTTGGCCTCACCCGCGCGCACCGTGAGCACCGCGTTGAGCAGCAGGACGCCCTGCTCGGCCCACGGCATCAGGTAGCCGTTGTCCGGGACGGGGTGGCCCAGCTCCTCCTTCATCTCCTTGTAGATGTTGCGCAGGGAGGGCGGCGTCTTCACGCCGGGCCGCACCGAGAAGCACAGGCCGTGGCCCTGGCCCTCGCCGTGGTAGGGGTCCTGGCCCAGGACCAGGACCTTGACCTCGTCGTACGGGGTGGCGTCGAGGGCGGCGAAGACCTCGTCGCGCGGCGGGTAGACCGGCCCCTTGGCCCGCTCCTCCTCGACGAACTCGGTGAGCTCCTTGAAGTAGGGCTTCTCCAGCTCCTCACCGAGCACACCGCGCCAGGACTCGGGCAGCATCTGGATGTCGGTCACGTCAACAACCTCCGGTACGCAAAGACTTCTCGACCACTGGGACAGAACCTACCGGGGACCACTGACAACGCCGTCCGCCAGGTCGTTGACCTGTGCGGACGGCGTCGGTGGCGACCGGGCCGGGGGCCCCGGGGGGTGCTACCAGCTGGCCTTGCGCTGGAACTCCCACATCTGCATGACGGTCTGCGGGTCGAGGGCGCGCTCGCTGCCCGCGATCTCCTCGCTGCCGGCGACGTACAGCTTGCCCTGCCACAGCGGCAGCAGCCGGGTGTCGTCGACGAGCGCCTCCTGGGCCGCCTTGAGCACGTCGGCGGCGTCCTTGCGGACGGTCATGCGGCGCGAGTCGGGCAGCAGGTCCTTGGTGATCTTCGCGTTCTCGTACGGCGTCTTGAGGGCGTTCTGCTTGCCGACGAACGGGGCGATGAAGTTGTCCGGGTCGGGGAAGTCGGGGAACCAGCCGCGCCCGAAGACCGGGTACTCGCCCTTGCCGTAGGACTCCTGGAACGTGTCCCAGGGGGCGCCCTGGAGGGTCACCTTGAACAGGCCGGACGCCTCCAGCTGGCGCTTGATCTCGGTGAACTCGGCCTTGGTGGAGGAGCCGTAGCGGTCGGTGGTGTACCCCAGGGTGAGCGCGACGGGCTCGGTGATGCCGGCGGCCCGCAGCGTCCGCCTGGCCTTGGCGGGGTCGGGCTCGCCGTAGCGGTCGAAGTAGCTGGTGGTGTGCCCGGAGATGCCCTTGGGGACCATCGAGTACAGCGGTTCGGCGGTGCCCTTGTAGACCGTGGAGACCAGCGCGCCGCGGTCGATGACCTGGGCGATGGCCTGGCGCACGGGGAGCTTGCGGACGGCCGGGTCCTTGGCGTTGAAGACCAGGTAGCGGATGTCGGCGCCGGTCGACTCGACCAGGTTGATGCCGCTGTCGCCGCCCTTCTTGCCCTGGAGGTCGACGACCTCGCTCGCGGTGAGGCCGCGGTAGATGACGTCGATCCGCTTGTCCTTGAGGGCCGTCACCATGGTGTCGGAGTCCTCGAAGTACTCGATGGTGACGGAATTGTTCTTGCGGTCCGCGAAGCCCTTGTAGTTCGGGTTCTTGGACAGTTCGGCCTTTTTCTTCTTCTCGTACCCGTCGAGCACGTAAGGACCGGAGCCGGTGATTTCGTTCCCGGTGCGGAGCTTGTCCGCCGGATAGTCCTTCGGGTCGACGATGGACATGGCGGGAGCGGCGAGAATGAAGGGGAACGTCGCGTCGGGCTCTTTCAGCTGGAAGACGACGACGCGGTCGCCCTCGGTCTTCACCGACTTCAGGGAGCCGAGGAGCCCGGCGGGGCCGGTGGGCGAGTCGATCTTGATGATGCGGTCGAAGGAGTGCTTGACCGCCGCGGCGTCCAGCTCGTCCCCGTTGGAGAACTTCAGGCCCTCGTGCAGTTCGCACCGGAAGACCTGGCTGGAGGTGCCGTCGAACTTGCAGTCGGCGGCGTCGGGTTGGGGCGACACGCTGCCGGTGGGGAAGCTCAGGAGGGTCTGGTAGACGTTGCGGTACAGCTCCCAGGAGCCGTCCCACGCGGCGGCCGGATCGAGCGAGCTGGGCGCACTGGTCGTGCCGACGGTGATCTTCTGGTCCGCGGTTCCGCCGTCCTCCGAGAAAACGCCGCAGCCGGCTACCAGGGATATGGACGCAAGGGCCGCAGAGACCTGCAGACTGGTCCGGTTGAACACGTGCACGCTCCTCGTTCAGCCATGGGTCGGCCGACCATACCGCAGTGCCCCGCCGGGTCAACGGTGAGGCCCGGCGGGGCACTTGAGGCATTCAGCGGTCAATCAGGAATTTCGGGCTCAGCCCACTCCGGCATTCAGGAAGATTCCCCCGTCGACGACGAGGGTCTGTCCGGTAATCCAGTCGGCCTGTCCGGAAGTCAGGAATGCGGCCGCCCCGCCGATGTCGGAGGGGACCCCGAGCCGGCCGAGGGGGTACGCGGCCGCCGCCTCCTCCTCGCGGCCCTCGAACAGGGCCTGGGCGAACTTGGTCTTGACCACGGCCGGGGCGATGGCGTTGACCCGGACCGACGGCGCGAACTCGTGCGCCAGCTGCACGGTCAGGTTGACCATGGCCGCCTTGCTCATGCCGTACGCGCCGATGAAGGGCGAGGCGGAGATCCCGGCGACGGACGCGATGTTCACGATCGAGCCGCCGTTCTCCTTCTGCCAGGCCTTCCAGGTCTGCTGGGCGAAGCCGAGCGCGGAGATCACGTTGGTCTCGTAGACCTTGCGGGCGACGTTCAGGTCGAGCTCGGCCATCGGGCCGAACACCGGGTTCGTACCGGCGTTGTTGACCAGGTGGTCGACGCGGCCGAACGCCTCCATGGTGCGCTCGACGGCGACCGCCTGGTGCGCCTCGTCGTGGGCCTTGCCCGCGACGCCGATGACGCGGTCGGCGCCGAGCTTGTCGACGGCCTCCTTGAGGGCGTCCTCGTTGCGCCCGGTGATGCAGACGCGGTCGCCGCGGGCGAGGAGCGCCTCGGCGATGCCGTAGCCGATGCCCCGGCTGGCGCCGGTGACCAGGGCGACCTTGCCGGAGAGTGCGGGGAGGTTGCTCATGGGGTGTGACTCGTCCTTCCGGTTCAGTTGAGCGGGCCGCCGGCCACGTACATGACCTGCCCGGAGACGAAGCCCGCGTCGTCGCCGGCGAAGAAGGCGATGGCGTTGGCGACGTCCTCGGGGCGGCCCACGCGCTGCACCGGGATCTGGGTGGCGGCGGCGGCCTGGAAGTCCTCGAAGCCCATGCCCACGCGCGCGGCGGTGGCGGCGGTCATCTCGGTGACGATGAAGCCGGGGGCGACGGCGTTGGCGGTGATGCCGAACTTGCCGAGCTCCTTGGCGAGGGTCTTGGTGAAGCCCTGCAGGCCGGCCTTGACGGCGGCGTAGTTGGCCTGGCCGCGGTTGCCCAGGGCGGAGGACGAGGAGAGCGAGACGATGCGGCCGAAGCCGGCGTCCACCATGTGCTTCTGGCAGGCCTTGGCCATCAGGAAGGCGCCCTTGAGGTGGACGTTCACGACGGTGTCCCAGTCGGACTCGCTCATCTTGAACAGCAGGTTGTCGCGCAGCACGCCGGCGTTGTTGACCAGGATGGTGGGTGCGCCGAGCTCGGCGGCCACACGCGCGACGGCGGCCTCGACCTGGGCGCCGTCGGAGACGTCGCAGCCCACGGCGAGGGCCTTGCCCCCGGCCTGCGTGATGGTGTCGACGGTGTCCTTGCAGGCGGCCTCGTCGAGGTCGAGCACGGCGACGGCGCGGCCCTCGGCCGCCAGGCGCACGGCGGTGGCCGCGCCGATGCCCCGCGCCCCTCCGGTCACGACGGCGACGCGCTGCTCGGTGGTGGACATGCTGGTTCTCCTCGGCCTTGGGGTCCGCGGCGCCCGGTCCCTGAGCAACCGCTTAGTAGCTTCAGCAGACGAGACGCTAGAAGCCCTGGCACCCGGTGTCAACGGGCGCCGCGGACCACCGGGCCGATCAGCGCACCAGCAGGTCGAGCAGCCGTTCGACCTCGGCCTCGGGGTCGGCCGTCAGACCGGTGTGCACCGGACCGGGCTGTACGACGGTCGAGCGCGGCGCGATCAGCCAGCGGAAGCGCCGCCCCGGCTCGTCCCCGGCGGCCTGTCCGGCCCCCTCGCCGCCGCCGCAGATCCCCTCGACGGCCCGCAGGGCCGCGCGCACGCCCGTGACGTCCGCCTTGGGGTCCAGGGCCAGCAGCTTGCCCTCGTCCAGGTGCGTGCGGGCCGCGACGAAGGACCGCGCCCTGCAGTACACGAGCACGCCCGCGTTGAAGCACTCGCCGCGCTCCACGCGCGGCACCACGCGCAGCAGCGCGTACTCGTAGACGTCCCTCCGGACCTGCTGCTCACTCACCGGCCGCGTCCTCGTCCTGCTGGGGCTTCCTGGTCGGGTGGGGCCACGGCTTGGCGTGCTCGGTGAGCCAGCCCGGGGCCTGCGAGGGCTTGTCGGCCGTGGGCGCGCCCAGCGTGATCCGCTCGTGGATCGTGGCGGCGCGCGCGAGCAGCGGCGCCGCGTAGGCGCGGCGCAGGGCGTCCGTCGTGTCGAAGCCCGGCTCGTCGACCAGCCACTCGTCGGGCACCAGGGAGGTGACCTCGGTGAGCAGTTCCCCGGTGACCAGGGGGGCCAGTTCGGCGGCGGCGGAGGCCACGTCGGGGCCGAACGGCGCGAGGGCGTGGTCGGACGCGTCGTACGGCTTGGCGGCGGAGGCCTGCGCGCCGGGCCAGTTGTGGTGCCAGATCATGGTCGCGCCGTGATCGATGAGCCACAGGTCCCCGTGCCAGACCAGCATGTTGGGATTCCGCCACGAACGGTCTACGTTGTTGATCAGCGCGTCGAACCAGACGACCTTCCCCGCCTCGGCGGGGTCGACCCGGTACGCGAGCGGGTCGAAGCCCAGCGACCCGGGCAGGTAGTCCATCCCGAGGTTCAGCCCGCCGCTCGCCTTCAGCAGCTCCTGGACCTCCTGGTCGGGCTCACCGAGCCCGATGACGGGGTCCAGCTGGATGGTGACCAGCTCCGGTACGCGCAGCCCCAGGCGCCGCCCGAGCTCGCCGCAGATCACCTCCGCCACCAGGGTCTTCCTGCCCTGTCCGGCGCCGGTGAACTTCATGACGTACGTACCGAGGTCGTCGGCCTCGACGATCCCGGGGAGCGAGCCGCCCTCACGCAACGGCGTGACGTAGCGGGTCGCTGTGACTTCAGTGAGCATCCCCCCAGGCTACTGGCGCGGATGCGCACGTCCGATCGGATTTCGACCCGCCCGCCGGCCCCGGCGGGCACCGAGAAGGGACCCCGCGTCCCAGGAGAGGAAGCCCGCGTGCACGACGAGGACCTGCCCCTGCAGCTGGCCCGTACCAAGCGCTTCACGCACGGCGTGCCGCGCGCGTTCACCGTCGCCCCGGACGGCGCCCGGGTGCTGTTCCTGCGCTCGGCGGGCGGGCGCGACCCGGTGGCCCGGCTGTGGAGCCACCAGGGCGGCGGCGAGCGGCTGCTGGTGGACCCCGGGGCGCTGGGCGCGCGCGGGGGCGTCGCCGCGTACGCGACGGACGACGCCGTGCGGACCGTGGCCCTGGCCGTGGACGGCGCGCTGTGGCTGGCGTCCGCGGACGGCGGGCCGGTGCGACGGCTGCCCGCCGCGGGCCCGGTCGGCGATCCGCGGCCCTCGCCCGACGGCCGGCACGTGGCCTACGTGAGCCGGGGCGCGCTGCACGTGGTCGGCGCCGACGGACGGGGCGGGCGTCCGCTGGCCGTGCCGGAGGGCCCGGAGGTGGAGTACGCCACGGCCGACCACGTGTCCGCCGGGTCCATCGGCCGCGCGCGCTCGTACTGGTGGGCGCCCGACGGCTCCGCGCTCCTCGTGGTGCGGGTGGACCACTCCCCCGTGGGCCGCCTGCACCTGGGCGACCCGGCCGACCCCGGCGCGCGGCCCGGGGTGCTGCGCTTTCCCGCGGCGGGCACGGCCAACGCGCGCGTGGAGCTGCACGTGGTGCGCCTGGACGGCACGCGCGTGCGCGTGGAGCTGCCCGGGGAGGCCGAGGCGCACGGGCACCCGGGCGGGGCGTGGACGGACCGGGCCCTGGAGTACCTGGTGGCGGCGGGCTGGGACGCGTCGGGGCCGTACGCGCTGACGCAGACCCGGGACCAGCGCACCGCGTACCTGCTGGGCGCCGACCCGGCCAGTGGGCGCGTCGAGGTGCTCGACCGGCGGCACGACGACGCCTGGCTGGAGTTCGTGCCGGGCACACCGCTGCGCACCCGGGAGCGCGGCTGGGTGGTGACGGTGCGCGAGGGCCGCCGCGGGCTGCTGATGACCGGTACGGGGCGGCGCACGCCCGAGGAGCTGTACGTGGACGAACTGCTCGGCGCGGACGGCGAGCGGCTGTACTTCACCGCGGTCGAGGACAGCGGCGACACCCATGTGTGGTGCCACGAACCGCGCGGCGGCTTCACCCGGCTGACCGGGGAACCGGGCACCCATACCGCGGTGGTGGGCGGCGGCGCCATGGTCCTGGAGCGGCGCACGGTGTCGGACCACACCGTGGAGGTCCTGCGCGACGGCGAACCCGCCGGGACGGTCGCCGTGCTCGCGGAGGACCCGCTGGTCGCGCCGCGCCCGGAGTTCCTCACCCTGGGGGAACGGGGGCTGCGCGCGGCGCTGTACCTGCCCTCCGGGCACGAGCCGGGCAGCGGGCGGCTGCCGGTGGTGGTGCACTCGTACGGGGGCCCCGGCGTCCGGACCGCGGTGCGCACGCGCGCGTGGTGGCACGCGGTGAACCAGTGGTACGCGGAGCAGGGCTTCGCCGTCCTCACGGTGGACGGGCGCGGTACCCCGGGGCGCGACAGGGACTGGGAGGTGGCCGTCCACGGCGACCAGTCGACCCCGGTCCTCGATGACCAGGCGGACGCGCTGCGGGCGGCCGCCCGGCACTGCCCCGACCTGAACACCGGCCGGGTGGGCGTCCGGGGCTGGTCGTTCGGCGGCTTCCTGGCTGCCGCGGCCGTGCTGCACCGCCCCGAGGTCTTCCACGCGGCCGTGGCGGGGGCGGCCACCGCCGAGCCCGCGCTCTACGACACGTACTGGAAGGAGCGCTACCTCGGCCACCCCGGCGTGTGTCCGGAGGCGTACGAGCGGTGCTCGCTGGTCGCGCACGCGCACCGGCTGACGCGCCCGCTGATGCTGGTCCACGGCATGGCCGACACCAATGTGGTGCCCGCGCACATGCTGCGGTTCTCGGCGGCGCTGCTCGCGGCGGGACGGCCGCACACCGTGCTCCCGCTCGCCGGTCAGACCCACCTGGTGACAGCGGAGGGTGTGGCGGACACACTGCTGCGGGCGGATCTGGAGTTCCTGCGGCGAGCACTCGCCACGGAAACCACGGAAGTCCCGGAAGTCCCGGAGACCACGGAAACCACAGAAGGCATGGAAGGCATGGAAGGCACGTACGCCAGTGAAACCACCGGGCGTTGAACATTCCGGGACCCCGCCGCGTACCCCTTGAACAAAGCGCCGTCACGTCGAAGGGACAAGCCAGCATGAGCACCGAGTCACTCCGGACCGGGCCCGGGGCCCCGGGCCGCCGCACGGTCATCGCCGCGGTCGGCGCGGCCGGCCTCGCCGCCGCCCTCACCGCGTGCGGCGACGGCGCCGAGCCCGGGCAGTCGGCCGCCGAGAAGCCCGCGACGGGCGGCACCGGGGGCGGGCAGGACAAGGGCAAGGTGCTGGCCAGGACCGCGGACATCCCGGAGGGCGGCGGAAAGGTCGTCGGCGGGGTGGTGGTCACCCAGCCCAGGGCCGGCGAGTACAAGGCGTTCTCCGCGACCTGCACCCACCAGGGCTGCACGGTCAAGGACGTCGCCGGCGGCACCATCAACTGCCCGTGCCACGGCAGCAAGTTCGATCCGGCGGACGGCAGCGTCAAGGCGGGTCCCGCCAGTACGCCGCTGCCCGCCGCGCCGATCACCGTGGAGGGCGGCTCGATCAAGCTGGCCTGAGCACCCGGCCTCGGCCCTTCGTGCCGCCGGCCCTCGGCGGACCCGGCCTCAGCCCTTGGCTCCACTGGGCTTCGCCGCGCGCCGGGGGCGCTTCCAGATCCCCAGCACGTCGTCGGTCGTGGTGATGGTGGCGACCAGGGCGAGGGTGTTCTTCACCATCGCGGGGGTGTAGTCCGCGGGCACCCCCGCGATCGCGTCGGACGGGACGACGGCGGTGTAGCCGAGGTTGACCGCGTCGAACACCGCGTTGGGCACGGCCACGTTGGAGGAGACGCCGGTGACCACCAGGGTGCGGCAGCCCAGGTTGCGCAGCAGCGGGTCCACGTCGGTGCCCGCGATCGGCGAGAGCCCGTGCAGCCGCCGCACCACCAGGTCCTCGTCGGCCACCTCGATCGGTTCGGCCACGCGCACCGCCGTACTGCCCGAGTGCTGCTGCACGGGGAGCCGTTCGGCGGCGCGGAAGAGCCTGGCGTTGTGGTTGGCGCCGCGCCCGTCGGGGCGGCGCTCGGCGATGGCGTGCACCACCTGGACGCCCGCCTCGTGGGCGGCGGCGACCAGCCGGGCGACGTTGAGCAGGGCGCCGGAGGAGCGCGCCTCCGCCGCCAGTTCGGGCAGTGCGCTCTGCGTGCCGACGACGCCCTGCTGGCACTCGACGGTGAGCAGGACGGTGACGGCCGGATCGAGCTGCTCCGCGAGCTGTTCGAAGGACGGCATGGCCCTTCCCCTTCCGTGGATCCGCCGGGGGTCCGGCGGTGGACCGGGCGCCGGGGCCCGCGGGTCCGGCTGGTCCCGGTCGTGGAGCCGCGGATCCGGCTGTGGAGCCGGGGGCGCGACGGCGGAGCCCCGGAGCGCGCGAGAGTAGCCACCATTGCGCGCCGAGGGAAGAGCCCCCATGATTTCTGACACTCAGTCAGACTCTGGAGAGGGGGCGGCAGATGGCCGCCAGCACCCAGCGCCGTGGCCGCCGCATCATGATGGCGCCCGAGGAGCTCGACACGTTCCTGCGCGAGGCGCGCACCTGCCGGGTGGCGACGGTGTCGGCCGACGGCACCCCGCACGTCGGCGCCCTGTGGTTCGTCTGGGACGGCACCTCGCTGTGGCTGTACTCGATCACCCGCTCCAAGCGCTGGGCCCAGCTGCGGCGCGATCCGCGGATCTCGGTGGTGGTCGACGACGGCGAGGACTACGGCGAGCTGCGCGGCGTGGAGCTGTCCGGCACGGTCGAGTTCGTCGGCGAGGCACCGCGCACCGGCGAGCCGTGTCCCGAACTGGACGTTCCCGAGAGGCTGTTCCCGGCCAAGAACTTCGGGCTCGACGACATGCCGCACGACGGCCGGCACGCCTGGATGCGGCTCACCCCGACGGCGATCGCCTCCTGGGACTTCCGCAAACTGGGCGGCCTCTGACGACGGGCGGCGACGCGGACCCCGCCCCCGACCGGCACCGGCGCACGGCGGCCGACGCCCACACACCGTGGCCGGCACCCGCACCCGGTGGCCGGCACGCACCCGCGGCGGCCGCCGTCCCCCGTCACTCCAGCTGCCCGGCCACCTCCAGCAGGGCCCGGGCCGCGGCCTGGACGGACGGCCGCCGGTCGGCGTCGCTGCGCCACACCGCGTACACGTGCCTGCGCACCCGCTGCCGTACGGGTACCACCGCGACGCCCTCCGGGACCGGGCCGCGCCCCAGCCGGGGCGCCACGCACACCCCGAGCCCGGCCCCGATCAGCGCCAGCTGGGTGTGGTGCTCGCCCGCCAGGTGCGCGATGCGCGGCTCGATGCCCTTGGAGCGCAGGGTGAACACCAGCCACTCGTAGCAGAACTCGCCCTCCGGCCAGGACACCCAGTCGTCGTCCGCGAAGTCCTCCAGGTCCACCGCGTCACGGCCGGCGAGCGGGTGGTCCGCGGGCATCGCGACGTCCGCCGCGTCGTCCATCAGCCGCGCCATGGTCAGCCCGCCCGGCACCGGCAGCCGCTTGTTGCTCCAGTCCAGGACGACCGCGAGGTCCGCGTCGCCGCGCAGCACGTCGCGCAGCGCCACCTCGGGCTCCGACTCACTGGTGCGCACGCGCAGTTCGGGGTGGTCGCGGCGCAGCCGGGAGACGGCGGCCGGGAAGAGGCCGCGGGCCGCGGTGGGGAACGCGGCGATGCGCACCTCCCCCACGACCTGTCCGCGCTGCGCCTCGATGTCGGCCTGCGCCAGCTCGACCTGGGAGAGGATCCGGGCGGCGTGGTCGGCGAGCAGGATCCCGGCGTCGGTCAGCCGCACGCCGCGCCCGTTCTTGGCGAGCAGCCGCTGGCCGACCTCGCGCTCCAGCTTGGCCAGCTGCTGGGAGACCGCCGAGGTGGTGACGTGCAGCCCGTCGGCGGCGGCGCTCACCGAGCCGTGCCGGGCGAGGGCGTCGAGGGTCCGCAGGCGCTCCAGGTTCAACATGTAAGCAATGCTAAGCAAAGAGGTCGAGGAATTCTCGCTTGTTCTTAGAGATCGTGCCACGGCAGGCTGGGGCCATGAGCCCCGCAGCCGCCTCCCCGGCCACCCCGACCACCCAGAGACCCGCCCCCGCAGCCGCCGTCCCGACCGCCAAGGGACCCGCCCCCGAGGCCCGCCGCCCCCGCGCCCTCCTCCTCGACTGGCGGGTGCGGTTCGGCGCGCTCTCCCTCATCTGGGGCTTCAGCTTCCTGCTGATCAAGGTCGGTACGCACGCCTACGCGCCGTTCCAGGTCACCCTGGGGCGGCTGCTGTTCGGCACGGCGGTGCTCGCCGGGGCGATGCTGGTCAAGCGGCACCGGCTGCCGCGCGGCGCCCGCACCTGGGCGCACCTGGCGGTCGCGGCGTTCCTGCTCAACGCCCTGCCGTTCTCGCTGTTCGCGTACGCGGAGCTGACGATCCCCTCCACCCTGGCCGGGATCTGCAACGCCACCTCCCCGCTGTGGGGCATGGTCCTCTCGCTGGTGGCCCTCTCGGAGGACCGGCCGACCCGGCGCCGGGTGGCGGGCCTGGGCCTCGGCTTCCTCGGCGTGCTGACCGTGCTGGGCGCCTGGCAGGGCTTCTCGGGGCTCGACGTGACGGGCACGGCGATGGCGCTGCTGGCCTCGCTGAGCTACCCGGTGGGCTGGATCTACGTACGCCGCACGCTGGCCGGGAGCGGGGAGTCCCACCTGTCCCTGACGGGTGCGCAGCTCGGTCTGGCGACGCTCCAACTGGCTCTGGTCACGCCCCTGTTCACCAGCTGGCCGACGTCGTTCCCGGCCGTGCCGCTGCTGGCCGTGATCGCCCTGGGCGCCCTGGGTACGGGCCTGGCGGTGCTGTTGCAGTACGGCCTGGTGGCGGAGGTCGGCCCGACGACCGCGCAGATGGTCACGTACTTCATCCCGGTCATCGCGACGGCGGCGGGCGTGGCCCTGCTGAGCGAGCCGCTGAGCTGGAACACGCCGGTGGGCGCGGCGATCGTGCTGGCGGGCGCGGCCCTCACCCAGCAGCGCCCGCGCCGCACGGCCGCGTAGGCCCCACCCACGTACAGGCACCACCCAGGTACAGGCGCCACCCAGTCGTACCGCCACCCCCGTACAGGCGCCCCTCAGTCGTAACGCCACCCGCCCCCCGGCCGCACCGCCCCTGCGATCGCGTCGGCCAGCGGCTCGATCTCGTCGGCCCGCAGCGAGGAGACGGTGACGCGCACCCCGGGCGCGGCGGACATCCGGAAGCGGGCGCCGGGGGACACCGCCCAGCCCGCGTGCAGCAGCCGCGACACCGCCCCGGTCTCGTCGGGCACCGGCACCCACACGCTGAACCCGCTGCGCCCGTGGGCCTCCACGCCCCGGGCGCGCAGGGCCGCCACGAGCGGGTCGCGCCGTTCCCCGTACGCGCGCGCCACCTCCCGCGGGTCCACCGCCCGCGTCCGCCACAGGTGCACCACCGCGCGCTGGAGGAGGCGACTGACCCAGCCGGGGCCGAGCCGCTGCCGACCACGCACCCGGTCGACGGTGACGGCGTCGCCGGTGAGCACGGCGAGCCGCAGGTCGGGACCGTACGCCTTGGCCACGGAGCGTACGAACGCCCAGTGGGTGCGGCCCCCGGCGAGCGGGTGCGGCGGCAGGTCGACCATGCCGTGCCCGTGGTCGTCCTCGATGAGCAGGACGCCGGGGAAGTCGTCGAGCACCCGGCGCAGTTCGCGGGCGCGGGCCCGGGAGACGGCCGCGCCGGTGGGGTTCTGCGCGCGGCAGGTCACGACGAGGGCCTTGGCGCCGGCCCGCAGCGCGGCCTCGACGGCCCCGGGCAGCGGGCCCTCGTCGTCGAGCGCGACCGGCTCCGGCCGCAGCCCGAGCGCCGGTACGAGGTCCAGGAGCGAGCCCCACCCGGGGTCCTCGATCGCGACGGCGTCCCCGGGGCGCAGGTGCGCGGCGAGGACCCGCTCGATCGCGTCGAGGGAGCCGGAGAGCACCGCGACGGGCCCCCCGGGCACGCCGTCGGCGTCCAGGTCGGCGCGGGCCAGCCGGGCGAGGTCGGGGTCGACGGGGTCCTGGCCGTACATCTCGGCGCTCTCCGCCTCGCGGCGGGCGGCCTCGGCGAGCGCGTCGGCCAGCGGCGGGAGCAGCGCGGGGTCGGGGTTGCCGTCGGCGACGTTGCGCACGCCCTCGGGCACGTCCACGCGGATGGCGTCGCGTGCGGTACTGGCGGGGCGGGGGCGCACCCGGCTGCCGCGCCGGCCGTTGGTCTCGATGACGCCCCGGTCGCGCAGCTGCCGGTAGGCGGCGGCCACGGTGTTCGGATTGACACCCAGCTCGGCCGCCAACTCCCGCATGGGGGGCAGTAGTTGACCGGGCGGCAGGGCACCGCTGCCCACGCCCTCTTCCACGCTGGCCGCAATGTCCGATGCGCCGCGCCCGACGATCCGATACTCTCCTAGCACAAACCAGATTATGCACTAGTGCAATGGAGTGCGCAATGCCGGACACCACGCAGCACGCGTCCACCACCCCCGCCGGGGGAGCCGGGGAAGCCGGGGACGAGGACCGCCCGTACGCGGCGAGCGGGCGCACCGTGCCCACGCGGTACGCGGACCGCGCCTCCTACGACCGCGCACTGGTGCACGCGATCCTCGACGAAGCGTACATATGCCACCTCGGCTTCGTCCGCGACGGCGCCCCGGTGGTCCTGCCCACCGCCTACGCCCGCGTCGGCGAGCGGCTGTACGTGCACGGCTCGACCGGCTCGCGCCCGATGCGGACGGCCGGCGGCGCGGACGACCCCGGCCTGGACGTCTGCCTCACCGTCACCCACCTCGACGGCCTGGTCCTCGCCCGCTCCGCGTTCAACCACTCCTTCAACTACCGCTCCGTCGTGGTCCACGGCACCGCCCGCCAGGTCACCGACCCGGACGAGAAGCGCCGGGCGCTGGACGCGCTGGTCGACCACATCGTCCCGGGCCGCGCCGCCGACGCCCGCCCGGCCAACGCCAAGGAGCTGGCCGCCACGGCCGTGCTCCGCCTGGACCTGGACGAGGTGGCGGCCAAGGTGCGCGCGGGCGACCCGTCGGCCGAGCCGGGCGAGGAGGGGACGGCGAACTGGACCGGCGTCGTACCGCTCACCCGTGGCTACGGCACGCCGGTCCCGGCGCCCGCCCCCGCCCCGGCGGTCGCCCTGCCCGACTACCTCCGCGCGCTGTAGGGGGCCCGCCGTGCTCATCCACCCCTGGGACGCGCCGCTCGACGAGACCGAGTGGCGCACCTGGCTGGCCGGCCACGACTTCGGCCAGCTGGCGGTCAACGGCGGCCCCGGCGAGGCGCCGTGGGTCCAGCCGACGCACTTCCTGTACGACGCCGGGGCCGGGCCGCTCGGTGAGGTGCTGCTCCACCTGGCCCGCCCCAACCCCCTGTGGCGCGCCCTGCGGGACGCGCCCCGGGTGCTGCTCAGCGTGGTCGACGACTACGCCTTCTCCCCCGGCCCCTGGGCCGCCCCGGAGGGCGCCCCGCCCGGACACGGCACGCCCACGTCGTACTACGCCGCCGTCCAACTGCACTGTGTCGCCCACCTGGTGGACGACCCGCGGGAGAAGGCCCGGCTGCTCAACCGGCAGGTGGCGCACTTCCAGCCGGAGGGCGGCACCGACGAAGTGACCCCGGACGGCGGCCCGTTCGACCGACTGCTGCCGGGCCTGCGCGGACTGCGGCTCGAAGTGGTCGACGTCCGCGCCAAGTTCAAGTACGCGGGCCGCAAGCCCGAGGCCGTGCGCGAGCAGGTGGCGGCCGGACTGCGCGCCCGGGCGGGCCACCACGACGAGGCGGCCCTGTCCCACCTGCTGCGCCGGGGCGCGACGGCTCCGGAGTGACGGCACGGTCCGGGGCCGCCGCGCCCCGGGCCGTCACCCCGCCCTGCGCCGCGCCGCCGCCCCGCGCGCCTCGGCCGCGGCCAGCGCGGTGACGGCGGTCAGCAGCACCAGCGTGCCGGTCACCGTCGCGGCCGTCAGCCGCTCCCCGAGCAGGGCCACCGCGATGACGGCGGCGCTCACCGGCTCCAGCAGCATGACGACCGAGACGGTTGCGGCCCTGACGACCGCCGCCCCCGCGAAGTACAGGGCGTAGGCGAGCGCGGTCGGCACCGCGGCGACGTACGCCAGGAGCAGCACCACGCGCAGCGACTCACCGGTGTGCGGCAGGATCCCCTCGGCGAGCGCCGACGGCAGCAGGCCCACGGCCCCGATCGCGAACGCCCAGGTGGTCGTGGTCAGCGCGTCGCCCCCGCCGCCGCCCCGGCCGAGCCAGCGCGTCAGCAGGGTGATCGCGGCGTACCCGGCGGCGGACACCAGCGCGAGGACCACCCCGGCCGGGCGCACCTCGCCGCTCCCGCCGCCGCCCAGGACCAGGACGGCGAGCCCCGCCAGGGCCCCGGTGACGGCGAGCGCGCCGCCGCGGCCGATGCGCTCCCCCATGGTGATCCGGGCGCCGAGCGCGATGAGCACGGGTCCGGCGCCGAGGGTGACGACGGTGCCGACGGCCAGCCCGGTGGCCTGCACGGCGGCGAAGTAGGCGCTCTGGAAGACGGTCAGGCCCACGCCGGTGGCGAGGATGCGCAGCACCTTCCGGCGGCGGGGCTCGGCGGGCCGCACGACGGCGCCGCCCTTGCCCCGGCGCCCGCGCAGTGCCAGCACGCCCAGGAGCAGGGCGAGTCCACCCGCGCAGCGCCAGAACGACAGGGCGAGCGGCCCGAGGTCACTGGCCCGGAAGACCAGGGAGGCGGCGGCCCCTGCGGTGCCCCAGGCGATCCCGGCGACGACCAGGTAGAGCAGGCTCCGCCCGACCGGATCGCCGTTGCCGTGGGCGGGCAGGTCGGAGGGGGCGTACGGGAGGGAGGTGGAGGCAGCGGGTACGGAGGACGGAGTGGAAAGGTTCGACACGTGGTTTCTTCCCCATGACGCTCCACGCGCGCCGGACTGCGCCGCTCAGGCGCGGGCCGCCGGCCGCGTGGGTACGGATCGGCTGGTCGCTCGGCTCCGGACGCGGGCAGCGACGAGCCGCTCGGGGACTGCCCGAGCGGGGAGTTCGCCGGAAGGTGCGGCCCGCGTTACGCGGCGGGCGGCGGAAGTACAGTCATGGGCACGGCGTCACCCTACGGGGCGCCCCGACCGGCTGACAACTCCCGCTCGTGGTCGGGCAGGTCGACGGCTCCGCCCGCGGCCACCGGCTGCGCCACGGGCGCCCTGGGGGTGGCCGACTGGGCGATGAAGGCGCCGACGAGGACCACCGCGCCGCCCACCACCTGGGGCGCCGACAGGTGTTCGCCGAGCAGCACCCAGGCCAGCACGGTCGCCACGACCGCCTCCAGGCAGGCGACCACGCCCGCGACCTGCGGGGAGAGCTTGCGCACGGAGGTGACTCCGGTGACGTACGCGAGGACGGTCGCGATGAGCACGACGTAGCCGAGCAGGACCCACGCGGGCAGGTCGGCGCCGCCGATGCGGGCGCTGCCGCCGAGGACGGCCCAGTCCATGCCCCAGGGGCGGGCGACGGCGGTCAGGACGAGGGTGCCGACGAGCAGTCCGTACGCGATGACGCCCAGCGGGTCGGCCGGTTCGGCCTCGTCGCCGCCGTGGTCGGACAGCACGAAGTAGCCGACCTGGCAGCAGGCGGCGGCCAGCGCGAGCAGCAGCCCGACGGCGTCGAAGCCGAGGCCGGCCCAGATCTCGACGACGCAGGCGAGTCCGCCGACGGCCAGGACCACGCCGACGGCGGCGGCCCGGGTGACGGGCCTGCGCTGTACGAAGCGGACCCAGCCGAGGACGAGGGCGGGGGCGAAGTACTCGACGAGCAGGGCGACGCCGACGGGGACGCGGGAGATGGCGGCGAAGTAGCAGGCCTGGACGCCCGCGACGGCCAGCAGGCCGAAGCCGGCCAGCAGTGCGGGCTTGCGCCGGGGCAGGTCGCGGTGGCGCCAGGCGACGGGAAGCATGACGAGGGCGGCGCCGGCCACCCTGAGCCAGACCACGTGCAGCGGGTCGAGCCCCGCCTCGATGAGCGGCTTGGCCGCGACACCCGAACCACCGAAGGCGAAGGCCGAGACCAGGGCGAGGCCCAGGCCGGCGCTTCTGACCGAAGACGCGCGCATCGGCGCATCATGGCAGAGCGGGGTCAGGAGCGTAAAGGCCGTTACACCTGTTGAGACAGCTCGTCGGCGCGCACCCCGATCGCACCGGGGTCGACACCCGCGTGCTCCAGCACCTGGACGGCCCGGGACTCGCGGTCACCGGCCAGTTCGGCGAGCAGGTCGAGCCCGGTGGCCCGCCCGTCGCCGCGCTCCCCGGCCCGCAGCAGGGCGGCGTCCATCGCGGCCGCGGCGGCGGGCGACCACCCGGCGGACTCGCCCTCGCGCCCGCCCGCCCGGGAACCGCCCGTACGCGGCGCGCCGGGCGCGCCGCCCAGGACCGGCACGGCCCCGGAGTCCTCCACCGAGCCCTGCCAGCGCAGCCCGTAGCCGATGCTGCGCTGGACGAGGTAGCCGAGGACGCGGGCGAGCTGGGTGCGCCCGTCGAAGGCGGTGCGCACGTCGGGGTCGGCCTCGATCAGGGAGTGCAGCAGATGGGCCGTGTCGACCTGCCGGTCGCCGTCGCGCTGGGCCCGTCTGCGCGCGGCCGTGACCACGGCGGCCATCTCGTCGCTGAGCTGGTCCTCGGTCGCGGCACGTTCGCTTGCGGGCTGCCGGGGCGTCCGCGGGGTAGGGCTTCGCACCCTTCCACCCCATCAGCATCGCGGCGTACGGGCATCCCCGGCGGGGAGCATTTGCGCATCCCACCGAAGTTGGGCACGCGCGCACGGGTCCTCCTCCTTACGGATGACATCGGGAGGATCCGCGACGAGGGCGTCCGCGGCACCCTGCACGGCGAGGTGACCGGCCCGCGCAGCGCAACCGTTGCACCCCCCTCGTTCGTCACACAGGCATGTTCTGGTTGGTCGCCCTGCTCGCCCTGGACGGCCGGCAGTACGTCTACCGCGTGTACGCGCCCGTGGACGCGCTGCCGGGCGACCTGTTCTGGGCGGCGTTCCACTGCCACGACGAGGAGGGCGGACGGCCGCGCGCCTCGGACTGCTTCGACTCGGCGGAGATCTGGCGGGCGGGCGCGCGGCGCGCGGACGCCACCGAGATCTGACGGTTCATCAGTATTGAATGTTCGCGGCCCTGCGGCTACGTTCCGCGACACCGTAACCCGATGAGAAGGGGTGGTCGCATGGCCGAAGTCAGTGCAGAGGCGCGCATCGAGGCACCCGCCGAGAAGGTCTGGGCCCAGCTGACGGACTTCCCCGCGTACGGCCAGTGGAACGCCACCCACACCAACTTCCCCGCGGGCGGCCCCGAGAAGCTGGAGACGGGCGCCACCTTCGCCGAGAACATGAAGCTGATGGGCTTCCCCGCCGAGGTCAACTGGACGATCGACGAGCTGGAGACCGCCCGGGTGTTCGCGATCAGCGGCAAGGGCCCGATGGGCGTCAACGTGACGACGCGCTACGCGCTCGTCCCGGACGGGGACGCCACCACGGTCCGCATCGAGGGCACCTTCCAGGGCGCGGCCGTCTCGCTCATGGCCGGCAAGCTGAAGGACTCGGCGACGGCGGCGCTCAACGAGTCGCTGCGCAAACTTTCCGGCCTGGTGGCCTGAGCCCCGGGACCGGACCTTCGGACGGGGGCGGCCACCCGGGTAGGCGAACCACCCAGGTACGCGAAAGGGCCGTCGTCGCGGCGCCGCACCCGCGCTGGCAGGAGCGCCCGCTGGCGGTGGTGGTGCCGCGGCCCGGGGCGCGCGTCTCGCCGGGCGCGCTGC
>NZ_JBEOYE010000062.1:0-57252 GCF_040296945.1 Streptomyces sp. NPDC001941
CTCGGCCTGGCGTCCCGAGCGGTACAGGGCGAGCATCAGCAGTTCGCGCAGCCGCTCGCGCAGCGGGTGGGCGGCGGTGAGCGCGGTCAGCTCGGAGACGGCCTCGGCGTGCGCGCCCAGCTCCAGGTCGAGGTCCAGGCGCGCCTCAGTGAGCTGCAGGCGCCACTCCTCCAGGCGGGCGCGCTGGTTCTCGGCGTACGGGCCGGGCACGGAGGCGAGCGGTTCGCCGTCCCACAGGGCCAGGGACCGGTTGAGCAGGTCGCGGGCCTGGGGGCGGTCGCCGGAGGCGCGGGCCTTCTCGGCGGCGGCGGCCAGTTCCTGGGCGCGGTGCAGGTCGAGGCTGTCGGGGTCGATGCGCAGCGCGTAGCCGCCGGACTCGCTGACCAGGACGCCGGGGTCGAGGACCTTGCGCAGCCGGGAGGCGTAGGTGCGTACGGCGGCGAGCGCCTGGGAGGGCGACTCCTCGCCCCACAGGGCGTCGATGAGTTCGGAGGCGGTGGCGGTGCGTCCTTCGCGCAGCAGCAGGGCGGCCATCAGGGCGCGCTGCTGCGGTGAACCGGAGGGCAGCGCCTCGTCGCCACGCCAGGCGCGCACGGGCCCGAGCACGCCGAAGGCGAGCGCGGCGCTCGTGCCGTGCTCGCTCTGTTGCGGAACCCGCTGCTCCGGAACGCGCGGGCCGTTCCCACGGTCCATAGCTCCCCCTGCCCGTACCGCTGGTGTCGCCTCGCACAGTCTGCCTTGTTCATGCCGTGTGCGTCAGCAGTGGGTGCCGCACTGCACAAGGTCTGGACACCTGGTTCACGGGATCCGGACCGGAACCGGCCGCCGGGGAGCTGACGGACCGTCAGATCAGCGCTACCGTGAAGTGCCATGGAGACTTTCCCGAAGATCATCTCCGTGGACGACCACACGGTGGAGCCCCCGAACGTCTGGCGGGACCGGCTCCCGTCCAGGTACCGCGACACCGGACCGCGGATCGTGCGCGCCCCCCTGAAGGAAATGACCTTCCTGGGCGGCAAGTTCGCGCCGGTCATGGGCGATCCGGGCACCGACGGGCCGATCGGCGACTGGTGGGTCTACGAGGACCTGCACCGCCCGCTCACCCGGCTCGACACCGCCGTCGGCTACGACCGCGACGAGATACGCCTGGAGGTCATCACCTACGAGCAGATGCGCCCCGGCTCCTTCTCGGTGCCCGAGCGGCTCGCCGACATGGACGTCAACCACGTCCAGTCGGCGCTGTGCTTCCCGACCTTCCCGCGCTTCTGCGGGCAGACCTTCACGGAGGCGAAGGACCGCGAGCTCGGCCTGCTCTCGGTGCGGGCGTACAACGACTGGATGGTCGAGGAGTGGTGCGGGCCCGAGGCGCACGGGCGGCTGATCCCGCTCACCCTGATCCCGCTGTGGGACCCGGAGCTGGCCGCCGCCGAGGTGCGCCGCAACGCCGCGCGCGGGGTGCGCGCGGTGGCGTTCTCCGAGATCCCGCCGCACCTGGGGCTGCCGTCGATCCACACCGACGCCTGGGACCCGTTCCTCGAGGCGTGCGCGGAGACCGGCACGGTGATCGCCATGCACATCGGCTCCTCCAGCAAGATGCCGTCCACCTCGGCGGACGCGCCGCCCGCGGTCGGCTCCACCATCACGTTCGCGAACTGCTGCTTCTCGATGGTGGACTGGTTGATGAGCGGGAAGTTCGAGCGCTTCCCCGGGCTGCGGATCATGTACGCGGAGGGCCAGATCGGCTGGATCCCGTACATCCTCGAACGCGCCGACGTGGTGTGGGAGGAGAACCGGGCCTGGGGCGGGGTCGCCGACAAGGTCACCCGCCCGCCGTCGGAGCTGTTCGCCGAGCACGTCTACGGCTGCTTCTTCGACGACGCCTTCGGACTGCGCAACCTCGACGCGATCGGCGCGGCCAACGTCCTGTACGAGACGGACTACCCGCACTCCGACTCCACCTGGCCCAGGTCCAAGGAGGTCGGCGAGGCGCAGATGGGGCACCTGGAGCCGGACGTGGTGGAGCGGCTCGTGCGGGGCAACGCGATCGACCTGCTCGGCCTGAGCCCGGAGGGGCTCTGGGTGCCGTAGGGCCGCCCGCCCCGCGCCCCGTACGCCCCCTCCCGTGAGGGCGACCGGCGCCGCACCCCTTGCCTGACGCTCCGTCAGATACCACGATGGGGCCGTCCGTAATTGACGGGTCGTCAGGTTAGGGGGTGGCCCTGTGGTCACGCGCACGCTCACGTACGGCATCCAGTTGCCCGTGCAGTCCCAGAGCACCATGTACGCCGAGCCGTGGGAGGCGGGCGCGGGCGCCGCCGAGCTCCTGGACGTCGCCCGCACCGCCGACCGGGCCGGCTTCGACTACGTGGCCTGCTGCGACCACGTCGCCATCCCGCGGCGGCTCGCCGGGCCGATGAGCACCATCTGGTACGACCCGGTGGCCACCCTCTCCTTCCTGGCCGCCGCCACCGAGCGGGTCCGCCTGCTCAGCCACGTCGCCGTGGTCGGCCTGCGCCACCCACTGGTCACCGCCAAGGGGTACGCGACCCTGGACCACCTCTCCGGCGGCCGGCTGGTCCTCGGGGTGGGGGCCGGGCACGTGCGGGAGGAGTTCGAGGCGGTCGGCGCCGACTTCGACGGGCGCGGCCCGCTCCTGGACGAGACCATCGACGCACTGCGGGCCCTGCTGGGCCCCGAGGAGTTCCCCGACTTCACGGGCGAGCGGTTCTCCTTCGGCGGCCTGGGCCAGCGGCCGCGGCCCGCCCAGGAGCGGGTGCCCGTCTGGGTGGGCGGCTCCTCGCCCGCCGCGGTGCGCCGCGCCGCCGTGCGCGGCGACGGCTGGCTGCCCCAGGGCGACCCGCGCACCGAACTCCCGGCGAAGATCGCCACCTTGAAGCGGCTGCGCGAGGAGGCCGGGGTCACCGAACCGATCACGGTCGGCGCCATCGTCGAGCCGCTGTACGTGGGCGAGGCCGCCTGGGAGGTGGGCCGGCGCACCCTGAGCGGCAAGCCGGACGCGCTCGCGGAGTCGCTGCGGGCGTACCGGGAGATGGGCGTGGACCAGATCCAGGTGCGCTTCCGCTCCCGGGGCGTGGACGAACTGACCGACCAGATGCGGGCGTTCGGCGCCGAGGTGGCCCCGCACCTGGGCTGACCGCGGCACCGGCGCGGCGAAGGGGCGCCCTCCTGGCGCCAGGACGTGACGGAGAAGGGGTACGGCCATGGGCAAGCTGGACGGGCGCGTCGTCGTGATCACGGGCGCGGCGCGCGGGCAGGGCGAGCAGGAGGCGCGGCTGTTCGTGGCCGAGGGCGCCCGGGTGCTGCTCGGCGACGTGCTGGACGACCAGGGCGAGGCCCTGGCCAAGGAGCTGGGGGAGAACGCGCGCTACGTGCGCCTGGACGTGACCCGCGAGGAGGACTGGACGGCGGCGGTGGCCGCGGCCCAGGAGGCCTTCGGGCGGATCGACGGCCTGGTCAACAACGCGGGCATCCTGCGCTTCAACGAGCTGGTGTCCACGTCGCTGGAGGAGTTCCGCCGGATCGTGGACGTCAACCAGACGGGCTGCTTCCTGGGCATCCGCACGGTGGCCCCGGAGATCGCGGCGGCGGGCGGCGGCACCATCGTCAACACCGCCTCCTACACGGCGCTCACCGGCATGGCGGGGGTCGGCGCCTACGCGGCGACCAAGCACGCGGTGCTGGGCCTGACCCGGGTGGCGGCCGTGGAGCTGGCGGCGCGGGGGATCCGGGTGAACGCGCTGTGCCCGGGGGCGATCGACACCCCGATGAGCAACCCGGACGGGGTGGACCCGGAGGCGGTGGCGGGCCTGTACCGCAAGGTGGTGCCGCTGGGGCGGGTCGGCAGGCCCGAGGAGGTGGCGGCGCTGGCGCTGTTCCTGACCTCGGACGACTCCTCGTACGTCACCGGGCAGCCGTTCGTGATCGACGGCGGCTGGCTGGCGGGCGTGGCCCTCTTCTGAGGGTCCGCGCACTCCCCTTGTTCTGACGGCTCGTCAGGTATTGACGCCCCACGCGGGCGGTGCGACAGTCGACCCCATCCAGATCTGACGGTTCGTCAGAAACCGTCACGGCACAGGGACGGTGAACCCCCTTGGAATTCGGGCTCTTTGTACAGGGTTACGTCGGCAAGCGAGCCGAGACCGACCCCGAGGCAGAGCACAAGGCGCTGATCGAGGAGACCGAGTACGTCATCCAGGCCGACCGGTCCAACTTCAAGTACGCCTGGGCCTCCGAGCACCACTTCCTGGAGGAGTACTCGCACCTGTCGGCCAACGACGTGTACCTGGGCTACCTGGCCCACGCCACGGACCGGATCCACCTGGGTTCCGGCATCTTCAACCCGCTCGCCCAGGTCAACCACCCGGTCAAGGTGGCCGAGAAGGTCGCCATGCTCGACCACCTCTCCGAGGGGCGCTTCGAGTTCGGCTCCGGGCGCGGCGCGGGCTCGCACGAGATCCTCGGCTTCTTCCCGGGCATCACCGACATGAACCACACCAAGGAGATCTGGGAAGAGACCATCGCCGAGTTCCCCAGGATGTGGCTCCAGGAGGAGTACCAGGGGTTCCAGGGCAAGCACTGGTCGCTGCCGCCGCGCAAGATCCTGCCCAAGCCGTACGGCAAGAGCCACCCGGCCATGTGGTACGCGGCCGGGTCGCCGTCCTCGTACGCCATGGCGGGCCAGAAGGGCCTGGGCGTGCTCGGCTTCAGCGTGCAGAAGGTCTCCGACATGGAGTGGGTCCTGGAGTCCTACAAGAACGCGATCAAGGAAGCCCGGCCGGTCGGCGACTTCGTCAACGACAACGTGATGGTCACCTCGACCGCCATCTGCGCCGAGACCCACGAGAAGGCCGTCGAGATCGCGGTCGGCGGCGGGCTCAACTACCTGCAGTCGCTGCTCTTCCGCTACCACGACACCTTCCCGCGCCCCGAGGGCATCCCGGAGTGGCCCGAGCTGCTGCCCGAGTACTCCGCCGAGATCATCGAACTCCTCATCGCCGAGGAGCTGATGATCTGCGGCGACCCCACCGAGGTGCTCCAGCAGTGCAAGCGCTGGGAGCAGGCCGGCGCCGACCAGCTCTCCTTCGGCCTGCCGATCGGGATCTCCTACGAGGACACGATGAACACGATCAAGCTGATCGGCGAGCACGTGATCCCGCAGATCGACACCGACCCGGTGCACCGCACCACCCGCTTCCGCGAAGCGGCCTGACCCTCCTCACGACCGAGGACGTGGGCGGCGTCTTCCCGGACCGCCGTCCCACCCATGCCCCGGCCGGGGGCCGACGCGGCTGCGGCCAGCCGCGGCGGCACCCGGCCGGGGCGCGTTCACGTCCACGCGCAGCGAAAGGGACGCCACATGCTCGACCACCTCATCCGCAACGCCACCCTCGTCGACGGCACGGGCGCGCCCGCCCGCACCGCCGACGTCGGGCTGCGCGACGGGCGGATCGCCGTCGTCGCCGAGCCGGGCACCGTCACCGAACAGGCCCGCACCGCCGAGGACGCCACCGGGCTCGTCCTGACCCCGGGCTTCGTCGACCCGCACACCCACTACGACGCCCAGCTCTTCTGGGACCCGTACGCCACCCCGTCCATGCAGCACGGCGTCACCACCGTCGCGGGCGGCAACTGCGGCTTCACCCTCGCCCCGCTCAACCCGGAGCGCCCCGAGGACGCCGACTACACCCGCCGCATGATGTCCAAGGTCGAGGGCATGTCGCTGGTCGCCCTGGAGGAGGGCGCGCCGTGGAACTGGAGCTCCTTCGGCGAGTACCTGGACGCCCTGGACGGCCGGACCGCCGTCAACGCGGGCTTCATGGTGGGCCACTGCGCCCTGCGCCGGTACGTGATGGGCCCCGACGCGGTCGGCGGGCAGCCCACCCCCGAGCAGCTGGACGCCATGCTCGCCCTGCTGCACGAGGCGATGGAGGCGGGCGCCTGGGGCCTGTCCACCACCCAGTCCGCCACCCACTCCGACGGCGACGGACAGCCGGTCGCCTCCCGGCACGCCGGCCCAGAGGAGCTGCTCGCGCTGTCCCGGGCGGTCGGCGAGCACGAGGGCACCCAGCTTGAGGCCATCGTCGCGGGCTGCCTGGACCAGTTCGGCGACGACGAGATCGACCTGTTCGTCGAGATGAGCGCCGCCGCCGGACGGCCGCTGAACTGGAACGTGCTCACCATCGACTCCGCCGTGCCCGAACGCGTACCGCGCCAGCTGGTGCCCAGCGAGCGCGCCCGCAAGGCCGGCGGCCGGGTCGTCGCCCTGACCATGCCGATCCTCACGCCCATGAACATGTCGCTGGGCACCTTCTGCGCCCTCAACCTCATCCCCGGCTGGGGCGAGGTCCTCGGGCTGCCCGTCCCGGAGCGGATCGCGAAGCTGCGCGACCCGGCGGTGCGGGCCGTGCTGCTGGAGCGGGCCACCTCCAAGGAGGCGGGCGTCTTCCGCCGCCTGGCGGACTTCGCCCGGTACGTCATCGGCGACACCTACTCGGCCGCGAACGAGGGCCTGACCGGCCGGGTGGTCAAGGACGTCGCCGCCGAGCGCGGCCAGGACCCCTTCCACTGCCTGGTGGAGATCTGCGCCAACGACGAGCTGCGCACGGTCCTGTGGCCGATGCCCACCGACAACGACCCGGACTCCTGGGCGATGCGCGCCGAGGCCTGGCGGCACGAGGACGTCCTGCTCGGCGGCTCCGACGCGGGCGCCCACCTGGACCGGATGTGCGGGGCGCCCTACACCACCCGCTTCCTGGGCGACTGCCTGCGCGGGCGGAAGCTGGCGACGCTGGAGGACGCGGTGAAGATGCTGAGCGACGACCCGGCGCGGCTGTTCGGCCTGGTCGACCGGGGCCGGATCGCCGAGGGCTACCACGCGGACCTGGTCCTCTTCGACCCCGGGCGGATCGACGCGGGCCCGGCCGTCCTGGTCCACGACCTGCCCGGCGACAGCCCGCGCCTGGACTCGCGCGCGGTGGGCGTGGTCTCGGTCCGGGTCAACGGCGTGGAGACGGTACGGGACGACGAGCTGACCGGGGCGGTGCCCGGGAAGGTGCTGCGCTCGGGCCGCGACACCAGGACGGTGGCGACGCGATGAGCGGCGGACCGAGGAGCGAGAAGCTGCTGATCGGCGGCGCCTGGACGGAGCCCGACGGCGGCCACTACGAGGTGGTCGACCCGGCGAGCGAGGAGGTCGTGGGCCTGGCCCCGGAGGCCAGCGGCGCCCAGGTGCTCCAGGCGGCGGCCGCCGCGAAGGAGGCCTTCGCCACGTGGTCGCGCACCACGCCCGAGGAGCGCGCCGCGGTCCTGGACCGGGCGGCGGACCTGATGGCCCGGGACTTCGAGGCGAACGCGGTGATCGCGCAGGCCGAGACCGGCGCCACCCCCGGCACCGCCCGCGGCATGCAGGTCGCCGTCGGGATCTCCCGCTTCCGGCGCTACGCCCGGGGCGCCCTTGAGCCGGTCGAGCAGGCGCTGCCGCCGCAGATCAACGAGGCGGGCCCGATGGGGAAGGCGGGAGTGTTCGGGGCGGTCGCGGTGCGCCGCCCGGTCGGGGTGGTCACCTGCATCACCTCGTACAACAACCCCTGGGCCAACCCGGCGGGCAAGGTCGCCCCGGCGCTCGCCATGGGCAACACGGTCGTGGTCAAGCCCGCGCCGCAGGACCCGCTGTCGGTCTTCGCGATGGCCCGGGCCCTTCAGGAGGCGGGCGCCCCGCCCGGCGTGGTGAACGTGGTCACCGGCTCCGCCCCGGCGGTCGGCGAGGCGGCGGTGGCCTCCCCGGACGTGGACATGGTCTCCTTCACCGGCTCCACGGCGGTCGGGCAGCGCATCGGCGAGGTGTGCGGGCGGGACCTGAAGCGGCAGCTGATGGAGCTGGGCGGCAAGGGCGCGGCGCTGGTCTTCGACGACGCCGACCTGGACGGGGCGGTGGCCGGGATCGGCACCACGTTCGCCTTCTACAGCGGGCAGATCTGCACCGCCCCGACCCGGGTGCTCGCCCAGCGCGGGATCTACGAGCGGCTGGTGGAGAAGCTGACCGGCTACCTGGCCTTCATGAAGGTGGGGGACCCGAGGCAGAAGGGCACGGTGGTCGGCCCGGTGATCTCGGCGGCGCACCGCGACCGGGTGGAGTCGTACGTGGAGCTGGGCCGCAAGGAGGGCGCCCGGGTGGTCGCGGGCGGCGAGCGGCCGGACTTCGACCGGGGCTTCTACGTGGCGCCGACGCTGCTCGCGGACTGCACCAACGACATGCGGGTGGCCCGCGAGGAGATCTTCGGCCCGGTGGTGGTCGTGGTGCCCTTCGACGACGAGGAGGAGGGGGTCGCGCTGGCGAACGACAGCGACTACGGCCTCCTGGACTACGTGTTCTCGGGCGACGTGGCGCGGGCGTTCCGGGTCGCGGCCCGGCTGCGGGCGGGCGGGGTCGGGATCAACACGATCGGCCGGAACATGGAGGCGCCGTTCGGCGGGTTCAAGAAGAGCGGGGTGGGCCGGGACGTCGGGTCGTACGCCCTGCACGCCTACGGAGAGTTGCAGGCGGTGGTCTGGCCGGGGTGATTCCGGGGACGTACGGGAAAATTTTGAAACGGGTCAAAACGGGCGGTGCTGCGGTTCCCGCATAGCGGACGGTGGGTCTAGAACCCACCGTTCGCGCACCCTCGTCCGCGTACTCCATTGGATTTACCTGCTACCAGCGGTAAACGACCTTCAAAGCAAAGGCATTGGATCTGGACTTAAGTCCTCCGGATGTGGAAACCGCAGCACTTAACGTCCTGTTCATGACTCAGCTGGATGCGCGGCCCCGGACCGGGGGCACGGTAACGGGACGTCCCGACGGCGACGCGCGCGGCGTGCGGACCAAGGGGCTCGGCGGCAACTCGGTCGGCCTGACCGGCAGCGCGGTCATCGGCATCTCGACCGTGGCCCCCGTCTACTGCCTGACCTCCACCCTCGGCTCCACCGCCGGGGAGGTCGGCGTGCAGATGCCCGCCGTCTTCCTGGCCGGGTTCCTGCCGATGCTGCTGGTCGCCTTCGCCTACCGGGAGCTCAACAAGGCGATGCCGGACTGCGGCACCTCCTTCACCTGGACCGTGAAGGCCTTCGGGCCGCGCGTCGGCTGGATGTGCGGCTGGGGCCTGGTGATCGCCACGATCATCGTGCTCTCCAACCTCGCGGGCGTCGCCACCTCCTACTTCTGGCTCCTCGCCGGCGAGATCAGCAACAACGCCTCGGTCGCCGCGCTCGACGACGACAAGGCCGTGCACATCGTCACCTGCCTCGTCCTGATCGCCGCCGCCACCGCGATCAGCTACCGGGGCATGACCGCCACCAAGGGCGTCCAGTACACGCTCGTCGCCCTCCAGCTGGTCGTCCTCGCGCTCTTCGTCGGCCTCGCCCTGGACAAGGCGGGCTCCTTCGCCACCTCGCTGGACTTCTCCTGGTCCTGGCTCAACCCCTTCGCCGTGCAGTCCTTCGCCGCCTTCACGGCCGGACTCTCGCTCTCGATCTTCATGTACTGGGGCTGGGACACCTGCCTGACCGCCAACGAGGAGACCGTCGGCAGCGACAAGACCCCCGGGCGCGCGGCCCTGATCGCGATGGTCGTGCTGGTCGGCTCCTACCTGGCCACCGGCGTCGCCGCGCAGATGGCCGTCGGCTCCGGCGGCCAGGGCCTCGGCCTGGCCAACCCCGCCACCTCGGACAACGTCTTCGCCGCGCTGGCCGGCCCGGTGATGGGCCCGGTGCTCGGCATCCTGCTCTTCGTCGCGGTCCTCGCCTCGGCGGCGGCCAGCCTGCAGACCACGTTCATCCCGGTCGCCCGCACGGTCCTGGCGATGTCCACCTACGAGGCGCTGCCCGCCTCCTACGCCCGCGTCCACCCGCGCTTCAAGACCCCGGGCCGCGCCACGGTCGTCGCCGGGGTCGCCACCGGCGTCTTCTACACGGTGATGACGCTGGTCAGCGAGCACGTCCTGGTCGACACGATCTACGCGCTCGGCCTCATGATCTGCTTCTACTACGCGCTGACCGCGTTCGCCTGCGCCTGGTACTTCCGCCGCGAGCTCACCCGCAGCGCCCGCGACCTGGTCTTCAAGGGCGTCTTCCCGGTACTGGGCGGACTGCTCCTGTCGGCGGTCTTCGCCAAGACGCTGTACGACATGTGGAACCCGGAGTACGGCTCGGGCTCGTCGGTGCTCGGCGTCGGCTCGGTCTTCGTCATCGGCGTGGGCCTGCTGCTGCTCGGCGCGGTCCTGATGGAGCTCATGCGCCGCAGGAGCCCGGCGTTCTTCCGCGGCGAGGTCCTGACGAAGGAGACCCCGTCCCTGGTGGTCGAGGACTAGACGGGGGCCCGCTCCGGGCCCCCGTACCCTGGAACGCATGTCCGCAGGCCCCCACTCCGTCGACCGCGCCCTGGAGATCCTCGACGTCGTCGCGGACTCCGCAGGACCCGTCGGGGCCAAGGCGCTCGCCCGGCACCTGGACTGCTCCCTGTCCACCGTCTACCACCTGCTGGCCCCCCTCGTGGCGCGCGGCCACCTGGTGCGCACCGGGCAGGGGTACGTCACCGGGGCCCGGGCCGTCGCCCTGCACCGCGCCCACCGGCGCCACCTCGGGGTGGCCGGCGGCACCGGGGCCGTACTGGCGCGGCTGAGCGAGCACGCGGGGGCCGAGGCGTACTTCACCGCCTACCGCGACGGCCTGATCACCGTCCTGGACAGCACCGCCCCCGACGACGGCGCCCAGCCCTTCGCCCCCGGCCCCGAGCTGCGCGCGCACGCCACCGCGCACGGCAAGGCGCTGCTCGCCCGGGTCGGCCGGGCCGAGCGGCGGCGCTACCTGGACGCCCACGGGATGGCCCGCTTCACCGAGCGCACGATCACCGCGTCCGACCGCTTCGAGGCGGAGGTGCAGCGGGTGCGGGCCCGCGGCTACGCGGTGTCGGTGGGCGAGGCTGACCCCGGCCACACCTGCCTCGCGGTGGCCCTCACTGCCCCCTGCGACGGCCCCGTGCACGCCCTGTCGGTATCGGTGCCGACGGCCGACTTCCGGCGCCGCCACGGGACGCTCAGGGCCGCGCTCGCCGGGGCGGCACGGATCTTTCCGACCCTGCCGGAATCGGGCTGACCCGGATCACGGGCGCCGCCCGCGGACGCGGCACCATCACCCCATGATCTTCATCGCCGTACGCTTCACCGTCCGCCCCGAGTACGCCGACCAGTGGCTCACCGTGGTCGACGACTTCACCCGCGCCACCCGCGCCGAGGAGGGCAACCTCTTCTACGACTGGTCCCGCAGCGTGGACGACCCCACCCGCTACACGCTGGTCGAGGGCTTCCGCGACGCCGATGCGGGCGCGGCGCACGTCGCCTCCGCCCACTTCGCGGCGGGCATGGAGGCCATGGCGACGGCCATCGCCGAGGTCCCCGAGATCATCAACGTCGAGGTCCCGCACGAGGGCTGGAACACGATGGCGGAACTGTCACCGCGGAAGGCCTGAGCCCGCGGGGGGCGGACGGCGGGCGTCAGTCGCGGGGGAACTCGCCCGTGGCCAGGGTGAGGCCGACCGGCGTCCCGGTCAGGTCGACGTCGGCGCCGAACGCCACGGTCAGCTCGCTGAGGTACTCGCCGTCCTTGGGCTGGGTGTGGACGTGGCACCGGCCCTGGTACGGGTCCACGACCAGGTACACCGGCACCTCGGCGGCCGCGTAGGCCCGCAGCTTGGGTCCGTAGTCGTTGGCGGCGGTGCTGCGCGAGACGACCTCCGCCGCCAGCAGCACGTCCTCGGCCCGCCACCGCCCCCGGGCGTCCTTCGCGGCGTCCTCCGCGAGCAGCGTCAGGTCGGTCGCGAAGCCGTTGAGCCCACCGGGGTAGTCGATGCGCACGTCGGACTTGAGCCGCTTGAGGGGGTACCGGGTGCGCAGCTGCTCGTAGAGGTGGGCGGTGATCTCCCAGTGCGTGTCCCGCTGCGGCGACATGTAGATGGCCCCCTCGACGATCTCGACCTTGTACCCAGGGGGGACCGCGCCGCCTTCGAGGCCCTCGAACATCTCGTCCAGGGTGCGCCCGGTCTCGTTCGCGTCGGCCATGTCGTTCCTGTCTTCGTCGAGAACAGTCACCGCGCCGCTCCTCCCCGCTGCCGCCCGATCGCACGCAGCCGCGCGGTACAACGATACGAACGGCGACGAGGGCACGCACGGGGGTCGAGGGGTACGGGCACGCCGTGCGGTGTGCCCGTATCCGTACGTCCCGTCGACGGGCCTCAGCTCACCGAGCTGAACCCCGACCAGCCCGAGCCGATCTTGACGCCCGAGCCGATGCCGCCCGTGCCGTTGCCCGCGTAGCGGTAGAGGTCGCCCGTCTTGGTGCGGCCCAGGACGTCGTCCCTGCCGTCGCCCGTCAGGTCGCCGATGCCGACGAAGTCCGCCATGCCGTTCCAGCCCGAGCCGATCTTCACGCCCGAGGAGACCGTGCCCTTGCCCGTGCCGTAGTAGCGGTACAGGTCGCCGTTGGCGGTGCGGGCCACCAGGTCGGCGTGCTTGTCCCCGTTGAGGTCGCCCGCGCCGACGATCGTCAGGCCCTTCCAGCTGGTGCCGATCCTCGCGCCCTTGCCGAAGGCGCCCGCCCTGGTGCCGGGCCACAGGTACAGGTCGCCCGTCAGCGACTGGCGCGCCACCAGGTCCGGGACGCCGTCGTTCGTGAAGTCGCCCGAGTACGTCAGCCCGTCGAAGGTCCCCCAGCCCGTGCCGATCTTCGCCTTGGCGGACGTCGGCGTCGCCACCTTGCCGCGCTCCGGCGTGACGCGGTACAGGTCGCCGCCGTACGTCACGGCCAGCGTGTCGTTGGCCCCGTCGCCCGCCAGGTCGCCGAACGGGACCACCGCCGCGTACAGCGACCAGTCCCCGCCCTCGGCCTTCGCCGACACCGTCCCCGCGGCGGTGCCCTGGTAGACGGTCAGCGCCCCGGCGGCGGTACGGGCATACAGGTCCGGGTAGCCGTCGTCACCCACGTAGTCCCGGCGCTTGGACGGGACCGAGGGCGGCTTCGGCGCGCCCGTGGCGGCCGTCCAGATCTGGAGGCCGGCGAGCCCCTGGGGCCACTGCAGCGTGACGCCCTGCTCCCACACGGCCACCGCGCGGCCGTCGGCCCCGGGCAGCGTGTACCCGCCGCGCGCGCGCACGTCGGCGGGCACCTGCCCGACGGTGACCGAGTCCTCCCAGGCCCCGTTCTTGCGGGTGGCGGACCTGAGCCAGTTGGTGGCGTCCACGTACAGCACGTTCAGCGAGCCGTCCGGCGCCACCCCCGGCTTCCACAGCGGCCCGTCGATCCCTCCGCCCGGCAGGGTGGTCGTCGCCGACCAGGTGCCCGCGGCGGACCGGGTCGCGCTCTGCACCCCGCCGCCGGGCGCGCCCCACAGCGAGGTGACCGTGCCGTCCGGGCTCAGCACCGCCTCCGCGTACGCCACGCCCGGCCCGCTCGCCCCGGGGAACGTCGCGGCCGCGTCGAAGCGCGGGTTCGACCCCGGGCGTACGGCGTAGCGCCGCTGGTAGTAGCCGGAAGACCCCTCCGACCAGGTCAGCAGGGCGGCGCCGGAGCGCTGGAGGGCCAGGTCGTGGACCGGGTAGGTGCTGGTGGCCAGCGTCACCGGCTCCTCCCAGCGGGTCTCCCCGAGCACCCGGTGCAGCATCTGGAGCTTGCCGCCGCCGGTGGGGGTGTCCTCCTGCCAGATGACGGAGGTCCCCTCGGACGCGACGTCCGCGATCAGCGTCTTCGGGGCCACGTCCGAGATCCGCACCGGGTCGGTCCACGGGTACCCGGGCGCGAACTCCGCGACGTACAGCCCCTTCTGGACGGTCGTCGAGGAGCCGCCCTGCGACGACCACACGGCGAACAGCCGCCCCCCGCTGCCACTGGCCAGGGCCAGCGCGTCGGGACTGGCGATCTTCGAGATCCTGGTCGCCGCCGACCAGGCGGTGCCGCCCGCCGGGAGCGTGGAGACGCTGTAGAGGATGCCCGGGTTGAAGGGGGCGATGTGCTTGAAGGCGACGGAGACGGACCCGTCACCGCCCGCCACCAGGTCGACGTCCTCGATCTTCGACAGGGCCCGGTGGACGGCGACCGGGGAGCTCCAGGCGGTGGCGTCCACGGCACGGGTGGCGGCCCACAGCGTCTGCTGCTCGCCGGCCTCGTCGGTGCTCCACACGAGGACGGAGGTGCCGTCCTTGGTGGTCAGCCGGCCGCGGATGCTGCTGTTCCGCTCGTCGGAGGTGAGCGCCTCGGGCGCCCCCCAGGCGCGCGGGGCGGCTTGCGGAGCGGGAGACGTCTGGGCCGCCTGCGCCGCCGTGGTGAGGCCGATGCCGACGCCCCCCAGCGCCAGCGTGGGCACGAGTGCCAGGCCGATGAAATCGCGTACGCGCATGTGGACCCCCCAGGTCAAGCGTGAGCAAACGCCACGAAGGTAACAGGGGTACCAACTGTCCCGTCAAACACTTCAGTTGCGGGGAGTGGACTCCAAAGCCCGCACCCCGGGCCTCGGTTCCGCGCGGGCCCTACCCCCGCCCCAGGAACACCGGATTCGTGAACCCCGCCATCGCCCCCGGCAGCGGCGGCGCCACCGCCGGGTGGCGCACCTCCGCCCGTACGTACGTCGCGTTGCGCGGCGTCGTCCGCCAGCTCACCGTCCCCGCGCCCGAGGCCGGCAGCGGCTCGGAGTGCAGGGTGCCCTGGTCGGTGACCAGGTGCGCGGTGCAGCCGGGCGCCCCCGACACCTCGAGGGCCACCGTCACCGGGTCCCCCTCCCGCGCGCCCAGGCGTTCACCGATCCCGGCCCGCCCGCCGCGCCCGTCGGCGGCGGTCAGCGCGAGCGTCACGGCCGCCGACTCCGCCACGTACGACCGGCCCGCCCGCAGCCCCTCCAGGACCGCCTCGCGCGTCAGGTCGTCGGCGAGCACCACCGTCTGGGGCAGGCCCACCCGGTCCGGGTCGCGGTGCGCGTCGCTGTTGCCCATCGCCGGGACCCAGCGCCCCCGGGCGAGGGCCGCGTCCCAGTTCTGCAGGGACACCTCGTCGTCCGCCGTCCACGGCCCGTTCCACACCTCCACCGCGTCCGCCTCGCCGAAGCCGAACTTCCAGGCGCAGCCGACGCAGGTGGCGTGCGGGTGCGCCGGCACGACCAGGCCGCCCGCGCGCCGGACCTCCCGGGCGAAGCGCCCGAAGCGGTTCTCGTGCGCCCGGTAGCGCCAGTCCACGAAGGTCCCCGCGTCGGTGCCCAGCGCCAGCACGTGCCCGTTGCGCGTGGTCAGCTCCTCGCCCAGCAGCACCAGCAGGTCCTCGCCCGCGTGCCCGGCCCACGCGCGGTGCGCGGAATGGGTGTTGTGCTCCGAGGAGTTGACGAAGTCCAGCCCCGCCGCCCGGGCCAGCGCGGCGACCTCGGCGGGGGTGCGCCGCCCGTCCGAGTACACGGTGTGCAGGTGGCAGTCGCCCCGGTACCAGGCCCGCCCGCGCCCGCGCGCCCGCTCCGGCGGGTACACCGGGCGCGGGGTGCGGCCCGGCTCGCCCGACCGCAGCGTCACGGTCACCTCGTACGCGAGCCCCTGCGGCGCCACCGTGTAGGGGCCGAGCGCGACGTGCCAGGTCCCGGCGCGCACCGGCCCCGGCAGGTAGCCGGGCGTCGCGTCGTCGGCCCGTACGAAGAACTCGGTGCGCGCGCCCCCCGACCACCCCCGGAACCCCTCGCCGCCCAGTGCGGTGCCGCGCTCGTCGAAGAGGCCGATGTCCAGCGCGTTGCCGACGCTGCCCGCCGGGACCGCGGGCCGGTCGTAGGTGTACGCCACGTGCAGCTCGCGCACCCCGCGCGGCACCTCCACGGGCAGGTACACGTAGTCCGGGGCGCCCGGGGCGAGCGTGCCCCGGACCACCTGGCTCCGCTCGCTCCCGGGGGCGGCCTCGGCGAAGCCCACGCCCTTCAGCGTCAGGGCGCCCGCGGCGCCCGTCACGATGAGTCCACGCCTGCCGATGCTCATGCCCGACACTCTCCTCCCGGGGGGTGAACTCCCGTACAAGAAGGGGTGGTTGTCAGTCGTCGTGCCGGTTGCGACGGCGCAGCACCACCACGACGACCACCAGCGCGATGAGCACCAGCAGCACGCCGATCACCACGGCCGCGACGGTCCCGCCGGAGAGGCCCTTCTTCTTTTTCTTCTTCTTCGGCTTGGACTTGGACACGGAGTCGGACTTCGACTTCGCCTTGGAGGCCGAGTCGGACTTGGAGACCGGCTTCGGCCGCAGCGCCAGGTCCCCGAGGCCCGCCCGGGCCTCGGCGGCGGCACCGGCGGCGGTGGTGGTGACAGCGGTGGTGACGGTGGCCGGCGGCTGCGCCGCGGACGAGGCGTGCGCCCCGCCCAGGGCCAGCGCGCAGGCCAGCAGCAAGGTGGTGGTGATCCGCACGGTTCCCGACTTCCCCCACGTCGTGTGGAGCCCCCATGGCTCTCGGAAATCCGCACCGTACGGCATACCTTGGCCCCCGACCAGACCGATGACGGAGGGGCTCCGGATGCGCATCGCCACCACGATCTTCCTCACCGACGAGACGATCACGCCCGTACGCGTGGCCCGGGAACTGGAGGAGCGCGGCTTCGCCGGCCTCTACCTGCCCGAACACACCCACATCCCGGTCGAGCGGACCACCCCGTACCCGATGGGCGGCGAGCTGCCGCGCGAGTACAGCCGCACCCTGGACCAGTTCGTCGCCCTCGGCCAGGCCGCCGCCGTCACCGAGCGCCTCGGCCTGGGCACCGGCGTGACCCTGGTCGCCCAGCACGACCCGATCGCCCTGGCCAAGCAGGTCGCCACCCTGGACCACCTCAGCGGCGGCCGGGTCACCCTGGGCGTCGGCTTCGGCTGGAACCGCGAGGAGGCCGCCGACCACGGCGTGGAGTGGTCGCGGCGGAGGGACCTGGTGCTGGACCGGATGGGGCTGATGAAGGCCCTCTGGAGCCCCGAACCAGCCGCGTACAAGGGGGAGTTGGCCTCGGTGCGGGCCTCCCTGGCCTTCCCCAAGCCGGTCGGCCCCCGGGTCATGGTGGGCGGCGCGGCGGGCCCGAAGCTCTTCGCGCACATCGCGGCGTACGCGGACGGCTGGATGCCCATCGGGGGCGGCGGGCTCACCGAGTCCGTCCCGAGGCTCACCGAGGCCTGGCGCTCCGCGGGCCGCGCCCCGGAGGACCTGGAGATCGTCCCGTACGCGGTCCAGCCCACCCCGGGGAAGCTGGAGCACTACGAGGCCCTGGGCATCGAGGAGGTCGTCCTGCAACTCCCCTCGGCGGGGGAGAAGGAGGTGCTGGGGGTGCTCGACGGGTACGCCCGCTACCTCTGACCTCCCGCGGGCCGGGGAGCGGGGGAGGGGCGGCGGCGCAGGTGAGGGCGTTCGACCACCGATCGTATGCTCGTGGGATGACGACGAGTGCGCAGACCGGACCCACCGCCAACTCGATGCGCCGCGCCCTCAAGCGGGCGCGCGACGGCGTCGCGCTGGACGTGAGCGAAGCGGCCGTCCTCCTCCAGGCGCGCGGCACCGACCTCGACGACCTGACCGCCTCCGCCTCCCGCGTCCGCGACGCGGGCCTGGAGGCGGCGGGCCGGCCGGGCGTCATCACGTACTCCAAGAGCGTCTTCATCCCCCTCACCAGGCTCTGCCGCGACAAGTGCCACTACTGCACCTTCGCCACCGTGCCCGGCAAGCTCCGCCGCGCCGGCCACGGCATGTTCATGTCCCCCGACGAGGTCCTCGACATCGCCCGCAAGGGCGCCGAACTGGGCTGCAAGGAAGCACTGATCACGCTCGGCGACAAGCCCGAGGACCGCTGGCCCGAGGCCCGCGAGTGGCTGGACGCCCACGGCTACGACGACACCATCGCGTACGTACGGGCCATGTCGATCCGGATCCTGGAGGAGACGGGCCTGCTCCCGCACCTCAACCCCGGCGTCATGTCCTGGACCGACTTCCAGCGCCTCAAGCCCGTCGCGCCCAGCATGGGCATGATGCTGGAGACCACCGCCACCCGCCTGTGGTCCGAGCCCGGCGGCCCCCACCACGGCTCCCCGGACAAGGAACCGGCCGTGCGCCTGCGGGTCCTGGAGGACGCCGGACGCTCCTCCGTCCCCTTCACCAGCGGCCTGCTCATCGGGATCGGCGAGACCCACGAGGAGCGCGCCGAGTCGCTGTTCGCGCTGCGCCGGATCGCCCGCTCCCACCACGGCATCCAGGAACTGATCATCCAGAACTTCCGCGCCAAGCCGGACACGGCGATGCGCGGCATGCCCGACGCCGAACTGGACGACCTGGTCGCCACCGTCGCCGTGGCCCGCCACATCATGGGCCCCTCCGGCAACCTCCAGGCCCCGCCCAACCTGGTGGACGGCGAGTACGCGCGCCTGATCGCGGCGGGCGTCGACGACTGGGGCGGCGTCTCCCCGGTCACCATCGACCACGTCAACCCGGAGAAGCCCTGGCCGGCCATCGAGCAGCTCGCCGAGCGCTCCGCCGAAGCGGGCTTCCGCCTCGCCGAACGCCTCTGCGTCTACCCGGAGTTCGTCACCCGGGGCGAGCCCTGGCTCGACCCCCGCCTGCTGCCGCACGTGCGCGCCCTCGCCGACCCCGCCACCGGCCTCGCCGTCCCCGGCGCGCCCGTGGTCGGCCGCCCCTGGCAGGAGCCCGACGAGGGCTTCTCCTCCTCCGGCCGCGTCGACCTGCACACCACCATCGACACCACGGGCCGCACCGGCGACCGCCGCACCGACTTCGACGAGGTGTACGGGGACTGGGAGGCGCTGCGCGAGCAGGCGGCGCCGGGCATGGTCCCGCAGCGCATCGACACCGACGTCCGCTCCGCCCTCGCCACGGCGGCCGACGACCCCACCCGCCTCACCGACGACGAGGCGCTGGCCCTGCTGCACGCGGACGGACCGGCGCTGGACGCGCTGACCCGGATCGCGGACGACCTGCGCAAGTCGGTGGTCGGCGACGACGTGACGTACATCGTCACGCGCAACATCAACTTCACCAACGTCTGCTACACCGGCTGCCGCTTCTGCGCCTTCGCCCAGCGCCGCACCGACGCCGACGCCTACACCCTCTCCCTCTCCCAGGTCGCCGACCGCGCCGAACAGGCCTGGGAGGTGGGCGCGGTGGAGGTCTGCATGCAGGGCGGCATCCACCCGGACCTGCCGGGCACGGCGTACTTCGACATCGCCCGGGCGGTCAAGGAACGCGTCCCCGGCATGCACGTCCACGCCTTCTCCCCGATGGAGGTCGTCAACGGCGCCAGCCGCACCGGCCTGTCCATCGGGGAGTGGCTGACGGCGGCGAAGGAGGCCGGCCTGGACTCGATCCCGGGGACGGCGGCGGAGATCCTCGACGACGAGGTGCGCTGGATCCTGACCAAGGGCAAGCTCCCGGCCTCCACCTGGATCGAGGTCGTCAAGACCGCCCACTCGCTGGGCATCCGCTCCTCCTCCACGATGATGTACGGCCACGTCGACCAGCCCCGCCACTGGCTGGGCCACCTGCGCACGCTGGCGGGGATCCAGCAGGAGACGGGCGGTTTCACGGAGTTCGTGACCCTGCCGTTCATCCACACCAACGCGCCGGTCTACCTGGCGGGCATCGCCCGCCCGGGCCCCACGGACCGCGACAACCGCGCGGTCACCGCGATGGCCCGCCTCCTGCTGCACCCGCACATCCCCAACATCCAGACCAGCTGGGTGAAGCTGGGCGCGGAGGGCGCGGCGGAGATGCTGCGCTCGGGCGCGAACGACCTGGGCGGCACGCTGATGGAGGAGACCATCTCTCGCATGGCGGGCTCCGGCTACGGCTCGTACCGCTCGGTGAAGGACCTGGAGGCCATCGCGGAGGCCGCGGACCGCCCGTCCCGCCCGAGGACGACGCTGTACGGCGAGGTCCCGCAGGAGAGGGTGCAATCCGCCCTCCACTCAGACGGCCACCTACCGGACCTGCTCCCGGTGGTGGAGTAGCGCTGCCCGGGCCGCCACCGTGCCGCGCACCCTGAGCCGGGGCTGCCCGCTCTCCTCGACGTACACCTCCGCGTCCGTCCAGTGCAGGCCCCCGGGCGCGCCCAGCGCCTTCGCCACGGCCTCCTTCGCCGCGAACCTGGCCGCCAGCGACGCCACGCCCCGCCGCTCCCCGCCGGGCAGCAGCAGCTCCCGCTCCAGGAACAGCCGGGCGGCCAGCGCCGGAGTGCGCCTGAGGGACTCCCCGAAGCGCTCGATCTCCGCGACGTCGATACCCACCCCGATGATCACGTGCCCACACCTTCGCTCACTCCACCGTCACCGACTTGGCGAGGTTACGCGGCTGGTCCACCTCGTTCCCCCGCGCGGTCGCCAGCTCGCACGCGAAGACCTGCAGCGGCACGGTGGCCACCAGCGGCTGGAGCAGCACCGGGGTGGCCGGGACCCGGATCAGGTGGTCGGCGTACGGGGCCACGCTCTCGTCGCCCTCCTCGGCGATCACGATGGTGCGCGCGCCCCGGGCCCTGATCTCCTGGATGTTGGAGACGATCTTGTCGTGGAGCACCGAGCGGCCCTTGGGCGAGGGCACGACCACCACGACCGGCAGGTCCTCCTCGATCAGCGCGATCGGCCCGTGCTTCAGCTCGCCCGCCGCGAAGCCCTCGGCGTGCATGTAGGCCAGCTCCTTGAGCTTCAGGGCGCCCTCCAGGGCCACCGGGTAGCCCACGTGGCGGCCCAGGAAGAGGACCGTGTCCTTGCCCGCCAGGGAGCGCGCCAGCTCCCGCACCGGCTCCATCGTCTCCAGGACCCGCTCCACCTCCTGGGCGATGTCGGCGAGGTCGCGCACCACGGCCCGCACCTCGTCGCCCCACTTGGTGCCCCGCACCTGGCCCAGGTAGAGCGCCACCAGGTAGCAGGCCACCAGCTGGGTCAGGAACGCCTTGGTCGAGGCGACCGCGACCTCCGGGCCCGCGTGCGTGTACAGCACCGCGTCGGACTCGCGCGGGATGGTCGAGCCGTTGGTGTTGCAGATCGCGATCACCTTGGCGCCCTGCTCCCGGGCGTGCCGCAGCGCCATCAGGGTGTCCATGGTCTCCCCGGACTGGGAGATCGCGATCACCAGCGTGCGCTGGTCCAGGATCGGGTCCCGGTAGCGGAACTCGCTGGCCAGCTCCACCTCGCAGGGGATCCGGGTCCAGTGCTCGATGGCGTACTTGGCGATCAGGCCCGCGTGGAAGGCCGTGCCGCACGCCACGATGACGACCTTGTCGGCCTCCCGCAGCACCGCCCGGTCGATGCGCAGCTCGTCCAGGGTCAGCGAACCGGCCCCGTCGATCCGGCCCAGCAGGGTGTCGGCGACCGCCTTGGGCTGCTCGGCGATCTCCTTCAGCATGAAGTAGTCGTAGCCGCCCTTCTCGGCGGCCGACGCGTCCCAGTCCACGTGGTAGGCGCGCACCTCGGCGGGCGCCCCGTGGAAGTCGGTGACCTCCACCCCGTCCCTGCGCAGCTCCACCACCTGGTCCTGGCCCAGCTCCACCGCCGAGCGGGTGTGCGCGATGAACGCGGCCACGTCGGAGGCCAGGAACGCCTCGCCCTCGCCGACCCCGACCACCAGCGGCGAGTTGCGGCGCGCCCCGACCACCACGTCCGGCTCGTCCGCGTGCACCGCGACCAGCGTGAACGCGCCCTCCAGACGGCGGCACACCTGCCGCATCGACTCGGCCAGGTCGCCGCTGGCGGAGAACGCCTCGGCCAGCAGGTGGGCCACCACCTCGGTGTCGGTCTCCGAGGTGAGCTCGTGGCCGCGACCGGCCAGCTCGGCCCGGAGCGCGGCGAAGTTCTCGATGATCCCGTTGTGGACGACCGCGACCCGGCCCGCGTTGTCCAGGTGCGGGTGCGCGTTGGCGTCGGTCGGCCCGCCGTGGGTCGCCCAGCGCGTGTGCCCGATGCCGGTGGAACCGCTCGGCAGCGGCCGGTCCACCAGCTCCTTCTCCAGGTTGACGAGCTTGCCCGCCTTCCGCGCGGCGGCCAGGCCGCCGTCGGCGAGGACCGCCACGCCCGCCGAGTCGTAGCCCCGGTACTCCAGGCGCTTCAGACCCGCGATCACGACATCAAGCGCCGACTGCCCGCCGACGTACCCCACGATTCCGCACATGTCGGCAGGGTAGGGCCTGACCCCGCCGGTGGCCCGTAGCCCGGCGGAACCACGCCAAAGGGGGACACGGCCCGTTACGTCGCGTGACCCACCCCACCACCCAAACTCGACCGACAGCCACGACAATGGACCGGTGATCACTTCGCCGCCACGAAGCCGCCGAACGGAGACGTCGCCGTACGTCGACCTCACCCGCGAGGAGTGGAGCGCGCTGCGCGACAAGACGCCGCTCCCCCTGACCGCGGACGAGGTCGAGCGGCTGCGGGGCCTCGGTGACGTCATCGACCTGGACGAGGTACGCGACATCTACCTCCCGCTGTCCCGCCTGCTCAACCTGTACGTACAGGCCACCGCGGGCCTGCGGGGGGCGCTGAACACCTTCCTGGGCGACGCCACCCAGGGCCACGGCACCCAGACCGGCACGCCCTTCGTCATAGGGGTCGCCGGCTCGGTCGCCGTCGGCAAGTCCACCGTCGCCCGCCTGCTCCAGGCGCTGCTGGCCCGCTGGCCGGAGCACCCCCGGGTGGAGCTGGTGACCACGGACGGCTTCCTGTACCCGATGAAGGAGCTCCAGGCGCGCGGCCTGATGGCCCGCAAGGGCTTCCCGGAGTCGTACGACCGCAGGGCGCTGACCCGGTTCGTCGCCGACATCAAGGCCGGCAAGGACGAGGTGACCGCCCCGGTCTACTCGCACCTGATCTACGACATCGTGCCCGGCGAGCGGCTCACCGTGCGCCGCCCGGACATCCTGATCGTGGAGGGCCTGAACGTGCTCCAGCCGGCGCTGCCCGGCAAGGACGGCCGCACCCGGGTGGGCCTGGCGGACTACTTCGACTTCTCGGTGTACGTGGACGCGCGCGAGGAGGACATCGAGCGCTGGTACCTCAACCGGTTCCGCAAGCTGCGCGAGACCGCCTTCCAGAACCCCTTCTCCTACTTCCGCCGGTACACCCAGGTCTCCGAGGAGGAGGCCCTGGACTACGCCCGCACGATGTGGCGCACGATCAACAAGGTGAACCTCCTGGAGAACGTGGCGCCCACCCGGGGCCGCGCCAACCTGGTCGTCCGCAAGGGCCCGGACCACAAGGTCCAGCGGCTGTCGCTGCGCAAGCTCTGAGGGGCCGGCCCCCGGGCACGCCGAAGGGGCGTCACCTCGCGGTCGCGAGGTGACGCCCCTTCGATTGCCCTAGCCCAGCGCCGACTTGACCACGTCGGCGAGCCGCGCGGCGATCGAGCGGGCCTGGTCGATGTCCGCGGCCTCCACCATCACGCGCACCAGCGGCTCGGTGCCCGAGGGGCGCAGCAGCACCCGCCCGGTGGCGCCCAGCTCGCGCTCGGCCTCGGCGACCGCGGCGCCCAGCTCGGGGGAGGTCTTCACCCGGGACTTGTCCACGTCCGGCACGTTGACCAGGACCTGCGGCAGCCGCTCCATCACGCCCGCGAGGTCGGCCAGGGACCGGCCGGTCGCCACGACGCGGGCGGCCAGCATCAGGCCGGTGAGGGTGCCGTCGCCGGTGGTGGCGTGGTCCAGGACGATCACGTGCCCGGACTGCTCGCCGCCCAGCGCGTAGCCGTGCTGCTTCATCGACTCCAGGACGTAGCGGTCGCCGACCGCCGTCTGGACCAGCTCGAGGCCCTCGCGCTCCATGGCCAGCTTGAACCCGAGGTTCGACATGACCGTCGCGACCACGGTGTTCCCGCGCAGCGTGCCCGCCTCGCGCATGGCGAGCGCCAGCACCGCGAGGATCTGGTCGCCGTCGACCTCGTTGCCCGCGCCGTCCACCGCCAGGCAGCGGTCGGCGTCGCCGTCGTGCGCGATGCCGAAGTCCGCGCCGTGCTCCACGACCGCGGCCTTCAGCAGGTCCAGGTGGGTCGAGCCGCAGTCCTCGTTGATGTTGAGGCCGTCGGGCTCGGCGCCGATGGTGACGACCTCGGCCCCGGCGCGCGCGAACGCCTCCGGGGAGACCCGGGCGGCCGCGCCGTGCGCCTCGTCCAGGACGACCTTCAGGCCGTCGAGGCGGTTGGGCAGCACCCCGATGAGGTGGGCGACGTACTTGTCGAAGCCCTCGTCGTAGTCGCGCACCCGGCCCACGCCCGCGCCGGTCGGCCGGTCCCAGGGCGCGCCGGTGCGGTGCTCGGCGTACACGGACTCGATGCGGTCCTCCAGCTCGTCGGCGAGCTTGTGGCCGCCGCGCGCGAAGAACTTGATGCCGTTGTCGGGCATGGCGTTGTGCGACGCGGACAGCATCACGCCCAGGTCGGCCCCGAGGGAGCCGGTCAGGTACGCGACGGCCGGGGTCGGCAGCACGCCGACGCGCAGCACGTCCACGCCCGCGCTCGCCAGGCCCGCCACGACGGCGGCCTCCAGGAACTCTCCCGACGCGCGCGGGTCGCGACCGACCACCGCGGTCGGCCGGTGCCCCTCGAAGGTGCCCGCCTCGGCGAGCACGTGCGCCGCCGCGACCGACAGACCGAGCGCCAGCTCCGCCGTCAGATCCGCGTTGGCGACACCGCGCACGCCGTCCGTGCCGAAGAGTCGTCCCACAGCTGTCCTCCGAAAATGCTCCGAAAATGCAGGCCCCCGGGCATCGTGTGCCCCGAGGTCGTGGAAAGACGTACGCCCCGGCAGCACGGAGAGGTGCCGCCGGGGCGTACGTGTAAAGCAGGCCGAGCAGGCGATTTAGCGCTTGCTGTACTGCGGGGCCTTGCGGGCCTTCTTGAGACCGGCCTTCTTGCGCTCGACCGCGCGGTCGTCGCGGCTCAGGAAGCCGGCCTTCTTCAGCGGGCCGCGGTTGTTGTCCACGTCCGCCTCGTTCAGGGCGCGGGCCACGCCGAGGCGCAGGGCGCCGGCCTGGCCGGACACGCCGCCACCCGCGATGCGGGCGATGACGTCGTAGCGGTCGTCGAGCTCGAGCACCTTGAAGGGCTCGTTGACTTCCTGCTGGTGGACCTTGTTCGGGAAGTAGTCCTCGAGCGTGCGCCCGTTGATCTTCCACTTGCCGGTGCCCGGGACGATCCGGACGCGGGCGATGGCGTTCTTGCGGCGGCCCAGGCCGGCGGCCGGCTGCGGGTCGCCGAAGCGCGACGCCATGGACTCCGAGGTGTACTCGCCCTCGACGGGGACCTCGGACTCGAAGGTGGTGACCTCGGCGTAGGTCTCCTCGCCCTCGATGGGGTTCTCAACAGTGGTCTCGGCCACGATGCTCCTCAGATTCTTTTTCGTCTTAGGGGGTGGCCGGAACTACTGCGCGACCTGGGTGATCTCGAACGGGACCGGCTGCTGGGCAGCGTGCGGGTGGTTCTCGCCCGCGTAGACCTTCAGCTTCGAGAGCATCTGACGGCCCAGGGTGTTCTTGGGGATCATGCCCTTGATGGCCTTCTCGACGGCCTTCTCGGGGTTCTTGGCCAGCAGCTCGTCGTAACGGACGGAGCGCAGACCACCCGGGTAGCCGGAGTGGCGGTACGCCATCTTCTGGGTCTTCTTGTTGCCGGACAGGTGGACCTTGTCAGCGTTGATGATGATGACGAAGTCGCCCATGTCCATGTGGGGGGCGTAGACCGGCTTGTGCTTGCCTCGCAGGAGGTTCGCAGCCGTGGTCGCCAGACGGCCCAGGACGATGTCCTGCGCGTCGATGATGTGCCACTGGCGAGTGACATCGCCGGGCTTGGGGCTAAACGTACGCACTTCGTAGCCTTCGCTTCTTCAGTGGATGGAGTCCAGACACACCTGAAGCGATCATGCAGCTGGGGCCTGCACTGCCGGGATCAACGCCCGTATGCGAGCCACTGGTAACTGCTCCAGGGAACTTGCGCAACGGCCTTCCTCGTGAGAACGACGAAGCCAATACGCACAACAAACGCCAAGGCTACCCGGGCCACCCCCGGCGGGTCAAAACGCCGGGGGACGCCCGGGCCGGTCAGCGGGTCCGCTCCACCCGGCGCTCGTCCCACACCGGCTCCGCCGTCTCGCGGACCTTCCCGTCGCTGCCGAAGACCAGGTAGCGGTCGAAGGAGCGGGCGAACCAGCGGTCGTGCGTGACCGCCAGGACCGTGCCCTCGTACGCCTCAAGGCCCTGCTGCAGCGCCTCCGCCGACTCCAGGTCCAGGTTGTCCGTCGGCTCGTCCAGGAGCAGCGCCGTGGTCCCCGCGAGCTCCAGGAGCAGGATCTGGAAGCGGGCCTGCTGGCCGCCCGAGAGCCGCTCGAAGGCCTGGTCGCCCTGCTTCTCCAGCTCGTAACGCCGCAGCACCGACATCGCGCCCCCGCGGTCCTTGGCGTGCTCCGTCCACAGGATGTCCACCAGGGTGCGCCCCAGCAGCTCGGGGTGCGCGTGCGTCTGCGCGAAGTGGCCGGGCACCACGCGGGCGCCCAGCTTCCACTGGCCGGTGTGCGCCACCGACCCGTCCCCGGCCAGCAGCCGCAGGAAGTGCGACTTGCCCGAGCCGTTGGAGCCCAGCACCGCGACCCGCTCCCCGTAGAAGACCTCCAGCGAGAACGGCTTCATCAGGCCGGTCAGCTCCAGGTCCTGCGCGGTCACCGCCCGCACCCCGGTGCGCCCGCCGCGCAGCCGCATCCGGATGTCCTGCTCGCGCGGCGGCTCCGGCGGCGGCCCGGCCTCCTCGAACTTGCGCAGCCGGGTCTGCGCCGCCGCGTACCGCGAGGCCATCTCATGGCTGACCGAGGCCGCCTGGCGCAGGTTGACGACCAGCTTCTTAAGCTGCGCGTGCTTCTCCTCCCAGCGGCGCTTCAGCTCCTCGAAGCGGGCGAACCGCTCCCGGCGCGCCTCGTGGAAGGTGTCGAAGCCGCCGCCGTGCACCCACACGTCCGACCCGGCGGGACCCGGCTCCACCGCGACGATCTTCTGCGCGGCGCGGGCCAGCAGCTCCCGGTCGTGGGAGATGAACAGCACGGTCTTGCGGGTCTCCCGCAGCCGCTCCTCCAGCCAGCGCTTGCCGGGCACGTCCAGGTAGTTGTCCGGCTCGTCCAGCAGCAGCACCTCGTCGGAGCCGCGCAGCAGGTACTCCAGGACCAGCCGCTTCTGCTCGCCGCCGCTGAGCGTGCGCACCTGGCGGAACTGCGCCTTGTCGTAGGGCACGCCCATCGCGGCCGTGGTGCAGATGTCCCAGAGGGTCTCGAACTCGTACCCCTGCACCTCCGCCCAGTCGCTGAGCGCCTGCGCGTACGCCATCTGCGCGGCCTCGTCGTCGACCGTCATGATCCGGTGCTCGGCCTCGTCGACCGCCTTCGCGGCCGTACGGATCCGGGCCGGGGCCACCGAGACCAGCAGGTCGCGGACCGTCGACTCGTCCCGCACCGCGCCCACGAACTGCGGCATCACGCCGAGCCCGCCGCTGACGGTGACCGTGCCGCCGTGCGGCTGGAGCTCGCCGGAGACCAGCCGGAGCAGGGTGGTCTTGCCCGCCCCGTTCGCCCCGACCAGGGCGACGACGGCGCCCTCGCCGACCCGGAACGAGACGTCCCCGAGGAGCACCCTCCCGTCCGGAAGGTAGTACTCAAGATGCGCGGCCTCGACGTGTCCCATGCAGACGATTGTGAGGCCCCCCGCGCACTGCTCCCAACCGATTTCTCCACGGGCGCCACGCCGTACACTGCGCGGCATGAGTTTCGGGGGACCCCAGTGGCCGCAGGAGCCGCAGAGCCGGCAGCCACAGCAGCAGCCGTACGGAAACGATCCCTTCGGGGCACCCTCCGGGGGCACTCCCGACTGGGCCGCGATGGCCGACGCCTCGGCCGCCCGCACCCGGCGCAAGCGCTGGCTGGTGATCGGCGGCGGCGTGCTCGCCACCGCCGCGGTCGCCGCGATCGTCGCCACCGCGGTCGTCACCTCGAACAAGAGCGGCTCCGACGGCAAGAACGAGTCGCTGCCCAGCGCCCCCGCGCTGCCCAGCGACAGCGCACGGCCGCAGCCCTCGTTCTCCTCCGTGGCCCCCGCTCCCCCGCCGGACCCCAAGGACTTCATCGTCGACGAGAAGAAGGACCGGGCGCCGCTGAGCGCCGAGGGCCTCTTCCCCGGCAAGAAGCTCACCATGGGCGACCGGGCGTACGCCAAGGGCGCCACCGCCGCCACCACCGACTGCGCCTCCGCCACCACCGCCGGGCTCGGCGCGGTCCTGGAGCGCAACGGCTGCGACCGGGTGCTGCGCGCCACCTACCTCAAGGACGGCGTCGCGATCACCGTGGGCGTCGCGGTCTTCGGCACCGAGGCCGAGGCGCTCAAGGCCAAGGCCCAGGCCGCCGGCGGCATCGCCCCGCTGGCGGGCGACGGCGTGGACGCGTTCTGCCGCGCCACGGTCTGCCTGCGCCGGGCGAACTCGCTGGGCCGGTACGCGTACTTCACGCAGGCGGGCTTCACGAGCGGCAAGAAGGTGACCAAGGCCGACGCCGCCGTGTTCCGGGCCAGCGACGACCTCGGCACCTTCGCCTTCAACCAGATCTACGGCCGCGGCAGGCTCCAGGCCTCAGCAGCAGCCACCGCCCCCGCCGGCTGAGCCGCCGGGCAGGGTGCGCCGGTTGCGGGCCTCCAGGTTCCGGGCGGCCAACAGCTCGTCGGCCGGGTAGCCGACCTCCTCCAGGGTGAGCCCGTGCGGGCGCACCACGTGCACGGCGGAGTCGCGCACCCCGGCGGCGAGGACCTTGCCGGGCCAGTCCGCGGGCCGGTGCCCGTCGCCGACGAAGAGCATCGCGCCGACCAGCGAGCGGACCATGTTGTGGCAGAAGGCGTCCGCGCGCACGGTCGCCTCCAGGACGCCGTCGGGCCGCCGCTCCCAGCGCAGCTCCTGGAGCGTACGGATGGTGGTGGCGCCCTCGCGGCGCTTGCAGTAGGCGGCGAAGTCGTGCTCGCCGAGCAGCCTCTCGGCCGCCTCGTTCATGGCGTCCAGGTCCAGCGGCCAGTCGTGCCACAGGACGTGCCCGCGCAGCAGCGGGTCGACGCCGCCGGGGTCGTCGGTGACCCGGTAGGCGTAGCGGCGCCAGATCGCGGAGAAGCGGGCGTTGAAGCCGGCCGGCGCCTCGGCCGCCCGCCACACCCGCACGTCGTGGGAGAGCCGCCCGGCCAGCCGCCGCAGCAGCTTGTCCTGGTGCTCGGCCCACACCCCGGCGGGCAGGTCCACGTGGGCGACCTGGCCGCGAGCGTGCACCCCGGCGTCGGTGCGGCCCGCGACGGTGAGCTCGTACGTCCGCGGGGACCGCGTCACCGTCCGGATCGCGTCCTCGATCTCGCCCTGGACGGTCCGCCGCCCGCCGGGCTGCCTGGCCCAGCCGGAGAAGTCCTTCCCGTCGTACGAAAGGTCCAGCCGCACCCGTACGAAGCCGGGCTCCACGTCATCGCTCACGCGATCATCCTCTCCACGCGGAACGGGCCCGCTCCCCGAAGGGAACGGACCCGTCCACCAGCCTGTCAGAACGCTCAGGCGTCCTTGGCCTCGTCCTCGGTCGCCTCGGCGCCCTTGGCGGCCTCGTCGGCCTCCTTGACGGCGCGCTTGGTGGCGGCCTCGGCCTCGGCGACGGTCGCCTTCTTGGCGATCTCGCCCTCGACCAGCTCGATCACGGCCATCGGGGCGTTGTCGCCACGACGGTTGCCGATCTTGGTGATGCGGGTGTAGCCACCCGGACGCTGCTCGTACCGCGGCGCGATCTCGGTGAAGAGGGTGTGGACGATGCCCTTGTCGGTGATCGTCTGCAGCACCAGGCGACGGTTGTGGATGTCGCCCTTCTTCGCCTTGGTGATCAGGCGCTCGGCGACCGGACGCAGGCGGCGGGCCTTGGCCTCGGTCGTCGTGATGCGACCGTGCTCGAAGAGCGACTTCGCGAGGTTCGCGAGGAGCAGCTTCTCGTGCGCGGCGCTGCCGCCCAGGCGGGCACCCTTGGTGGGACGCGGCATGGTGTTTCTCCTTGATGTCTGCCCCGGCCGTATCAGGTACCGGGGTCAGGGCCCCGCGGGCGGACGCCCGCGGGCAGCTATCAGTACTGCTCGGTCTCGACGAAGCCGGCGTCGGCGTCGTCGTCCGCGCCGAACGCGTCGGCGGCGGCGGTCGGGTCGAACCCGGGGGGCGAGTCCTTCAGGGCCAGGCCCATGCCGGCGAGCTTCGCCTTGACCTCGTCGATCGACTTCGCACCGAAGTTGCGGATGTCGAGCAGGTCCGCCTCGGAACGGGCCACGAGCTCACCCACGGAGTGGATGCCCTCGCGCTTGAGGCAGTTGTAGGAGCGGACGGTGAGCTCCAGCTCCTCGATCGGCAGCGCCAGGTCGGCGGCCAGGGCGGCGTCCGTGGGGGACGGGCCCATGTCGATGCCCTCGGCGTCGATGTTCAGCTCGCGGGCCAGGCCGAACAGCTCGACCAGGGTCTTGCCGGCGGACGCCATGGCGTCGCGCGGGCGCATGGCCTGCTTGGTCTCGACGTCGACGATGAGCTTGTCGAAGTCGGTGCGCTGCTCGACTCGGGTCGCCTCGACCTTGTAGGTGACCTTGAGGACCGGCGAGTAGATGGAGTCGACCGGGATGCGGCCGATCTCCTGGCCGACCTGCTTGTTCTGCACGGCGGAGACGTAGCCGCGACCGCGCTCGACGGTCAGCTCCATCTCCAGCTTGCCCTTGCCGTTGAGCGTGGCGAGGACCAGGTCGGGGTTGTGCACCTCGACACCGGCCGGCGGGGCGATGTCGGCGGCGGTGACCAGACCCGGGCCCTGCTTGCGCAGGTACATCACGACCGGCTCGTCGTGCTCCGAGGAGACGACCAGCTGCTTGATGTTCAGGATGAGGTCGGTGACGTCCTCCTTGACGCCCGGCACGGTGGTGAACTCGTGCAGGACGCCGTCGATCCGGATGCTGGTGACAGCGGCGCCGGGGATCGAGGACAGGAGGGTGCGGCGGAGGGAGTTGCCGAGCGTGTAGCCGAAGCCCGGCTCCAGGGGCTCGATGACGAACCGCGAGCGGTACTCGTCGACGACCTCTTCGGTCAGCGAGGGACGCTGAGCGATCAGCATGTGGTGAATCCTTCAGTCATGGGCACCCACTATTTGATGCCCGACAGGTACTGCAAGGGTACGGGCGGCGCGGCCACAAGGGACCGCACCGCCCGGAAACCTCAGATGAAGCAACGCAGCGTCAGACGCGGCGGCGCGGGTCACCTCCGCTGACGCGGAGCGGGCGCCGTCACACCTGGATCAGACGCGGCGGCGCTTCGGGGGGCGGCAGCCGTTGTGCGGGGTCGGCGTGACGTCCTGGATCGAGCCGACCTCGAGGCCGGTCGCCTGCAGGGAGCGGATGGCGGTCTCACGACCGGAACCCGGGCCCTTGACGAAGACGTCGACCTTGCGCATGCCGTGCTCCTGGGCGCGGCGGGCAGCCGACTCGGCGGCCATCTGCGCGGCGAACGGCGTGGACTTGCGGGAGCCCTTGAAGCCGACGTGGCCGGCGGAGGCCCACGAGATCACGTTGCCGGTCGGGTCCGTGATGGACACGATCGTGTTGTTGAACGTGCTCTTGATGTGCGCGTGGCCGTGAGCGACGTTCTTCTTTTCCTTGCGGCGCACCTTCTTGGCAGCGCCCTGACGACCCTTGGGGGGCATCTCTTACTCCTACGGGGAGGTGGTCGGTCCTACAGCGCAAGACCGCTGGAAAGCGAGTCCGCTGAGGACTACTTCTTGCCCGGCTTCTTCTTGCCGGCGATGGCGCGACGCGGGCCCTTGCGGGTACGGGCGTTCGTGCTGGTGCGCTGGCCGTGGACCGGCAGACCGCGACGGTGACGCAGGCCCTGGTAGCAGCCGATCTCGACCTTGCGGCGGATGTCGGCCTGGACCTCGCGGCGGAGGTCACCCTCGGTGCGGAGGTTGGCGTCCACGTACTCGCGGATCTTGACCAGGTCCTCTTCGGCCAGGTCACGAACGCGGGTGTTCGGGTTCACGCCGGTGGAGGCGAGGATCTCCTTGGACCGGGTGCGCCCGATACCGAAGACGTAGGTGAGTGCGATCTCCACACGCTTTTCGCGCGGGATGTCGACACCGGAAACGCGTGCCATTGAATGGCTCCTGTGTGTTCGGGGGTCTTCCACAGAGCCGCTCCAGGCCGCCGTACGAGGTACGAACCGGGTCCCCGGCCCCCGCCGGAGGTGTCAACGCCGAAGCGTTGGACTCTGCGTATGTACGAATTTGCTCGCGTCGCGCGAAGTCTGCGAAATGCAGAAGGGGGTCGTGCGTCAGCCCTGGCGCTGCTTGTGGCGCAGGTTGTCGCAGATGACCATGACCCGACCGTGACGGCGGATCACCTTGCACTTGTCGCAGATCTTCTTGACGCTCGGCTTGACCTTCATGGGATGTGAGGTTCTCCGGGTCAGTGCCAGCACCCCGCAGGGGGTGACGGCAAGATCTACTTGTATCGGTAGACGATCCGCCCACGCGTCAGGTCGTACGGAGACAGCTCCACGACGACCCGGTCGTCCGGAAGGATTCGGATGTAGTGCATCCGCATCTTGCCGGAGATGTGCGCGAGGACCTTGTGACCGTTCTGGAGCTCTACCTTGAACATGGCGTTCGGCAGGGACTCGATCACGGTGCCCTCGATTTCGATGGCACCTTGCTTCTTGGCCACGCTTCGCCCTTCGAATCGGCTACCTTGATCGACTCTCGCCTTCGCATACGGACATACGGGTACACGAGAGCCGACGCATCAGTCTACGTCAGTGCACCCGAAAAGACGAATCCAAGGATTTTGCCCACTGGCGAAGATCCTTACTCAGGTGCCCGGCGTCTTCCCGGCGGGGCCGGGGAAGTCTTCAGCCCAGCGGGTCCGGAGCGGCCACCACGCCGAGCTCCGCCAGCTTCGCCCGCCCGCAGTCCGGGGCGGTGAGGACCAGCGGGCCCTCCTCCGTCACGGCCACCGAGTGCTCCCAGTGCGAGGACCAGGTGCCGTCCGTGGTCACCACCGTCCAGTCGTCGGCGAGCACCTCGGTGCGCGGGGTGCCCAGCGACACCATCGGCTCGATGGCCAGGCAGAGGCCGGGGACCAGCTTGGGGCCCTTGCCGCGCTTGCGGGAGACGTAGTTCAGCAGGTGCGGGTCCATGTGCATCTCGGTGCCGATGCCGTGGCCGCCGTAGTCCTCGATGATCCCGAACTTGCCCAGGCTGTGCTCACCGGTCGACGGGCGCGGCTGGCGCCGGATGTAGGACTCGATGGCCTTGGAGACGTCCACCAGGCGGTTGCCGGTCTTCATCGCGGCGACGCCGGCCCACATGGACTCCTCGGTCACCCGGGACAGCTCGACCAGCTCGGGGGCGTGCCCCGAGCCGACGAAGGCGGTGTACGCGGCGTCGCCGTGCCAGCCGTCCACGATGGCGCCCGCGTCGATGGAGATGATGTCGCCGTCCGCCAGGACGACCTCGTCGCTGGGGATGCCGTGGACCACGACCTCGTTCTTCGAGGTGCAGATGGTCGCGGGGAAGCCCCCGTACCCCAGGAAGTTCGACTTCGCGCCGTGCTCGGCGATCACCTTGCGGGCGACCTCGTCCAGGTCCCGGGTGGTCGAACCGGGCACGGCGGCCTCGCGGGTCGCCGCGTGGATGGCGGCGACGACCAGTCCCGCCTCGCGCATCTTCGCGATCTGCTCGGGGGTCTTGATCTGCACCATGGCGGCCGGGGCCTCTCTGAACGTACGAGTACGGGACATCAACACTACGGCCGCGGCGCCCCTCGGGGCACCGCGGCCGTGGCTACGAACGTGGGACCAGGACCTAGGCGGCCTGGTCGCCGGGGCGGAGCGCGTCCATCGCGCGCGCCGTGACCTCGTCCACCTTGCCGAGCGCGGAGATCGTCACGACCAGGCCCTGGGCCCGGTAGTAGTCGATGATCGGCTCGGTCTGGGTGTGGTAGACCTCCAGGCGCTTGCGGACGGTCTCCTCCTTGTCGTCGTCCCGCTGGTACAGCTCGCCGCCGCAGGCGTCGCAGACGCCCTCGGCCTTCGGCGCGTTGTACGTGGCGTGGAAGACGTGCGCGGAGTCGTTCCGGCAGATGCGGCGGCCCGCGATCCGCTTCACGACCTCGTCCTCGGGGACCTCCAGGTCCAGCACGGCGTCCAGCTTCACGTCGTCGGCCTTCAGGGCCACGTCGAGCGCCTCGGCCTGCGAGACGTTGCGCGGGAAGCCGTCGAGGAGGAAGCCGTTCACCGCGTCGGGCTGCGCCATGCGGTCCTTGGCCATCCCGATGGTGACCTCGTCCGGGACCAGCTGGCCCGCGTCCATGTAGGACTTGGCCCGCATGCCCAGCTCCGTGCCCTGGCTGATGTTGGCACGGAAGAGGTCGCCCGTGGAGATGTGCGGGATCGACAGGTTCTTGGCAAGGAACGCGGCCTGCGTTCCCTTGCCGGCACCGGGCGGTCCGACGAGGACGATTCGCATCAGCGGAGGAACCCTTCGTAATTGCGCTGCTGGAGCTGGCTCTCGATCTGCTTCACGGTCTCCAGACCCACACCCACGATGATCAGGATGCTCGTCCCGCCGAAGGGGAAGTTCTGGTTCGCGCCGCCGAAGCCCGCCAACGCCATCGTCGGCACAAGAGCGATCAGGCCCAGGTACAGCGAGCCCGGCCAGGTGATCCGGTTGAGCACGTAGCTGAGGTACTCAGCGGTCGGTCGGCCAGCCCGGATGCCCGGGATGAAGCCACCATACTTCTTCATGTTGTCGGCGACTTCCTCGGGGTTGAACGAGATCGCCACGTAGAAGAAGGCGAAGAACACGATCAGGAGGAAGTAGGCGGCGATGTAGTAGGGGTGGTCACCCTTGACGAAGTGCGCTTCGATCCAGGTCTTCCAGCCCGCGGTGGAGTTGGAGAACTGCGCGACCAGCGCCGGGATGTAGAGCAGCGACGAGGCGAAGATGACGGGAATCACACCCGCCTGGTTCACCTTGAGCGGGATGTACGTCGACGTACCGCCGTAGGAACGGCGGCCGATCATGCGCTTCGCGTACTGCACGGGGATGCGGCGCTGGGCCTGCTCGACGAAGACGACCAGGGCCACCATCACGAAGCCGATCAGGATGACCGTGCTGAACTCGATCCAGCCCTTGGCGAGCTTGCCGCTCTCCTTGATGGCCCACAGGGCGCCCGGGAAGCCGGCGGCGATCGAGATGAACATCAGGATCGACATGCCGTTGCCGATGCCGCGGTCGGTGATGAGCTCGCCCAGCCACATGACGACGGCCGTGCCGGCGGTCATCGTGATCACCATCGTGATGATGGTGAAGATGGACTGGTTCGGCACGACCTGGTCGGCGACCGTGCAGCCGCTGAAGAGCGCACCGCTCTTGGCGGTGGCGACCAGACCGGTGCCCTGGAGGATGGCCAGCGCGACCGTGAGGTAGCGGGTGTACTGCGTGATCTTGGTCGTGCCGGCCTGGCCCTCCTTCTTGAGGGCTTCGAGGCGGGGGATGACCACGGTCAGGAGCTGCAGGATGATGCTCGCCGTGATGTACGGCATGATGCCGAGGGCGAAGATCGTGATCTGCAGCAGCGCGCCGCCGCTGAACATGTTGACCAGGCCGAAGAGGCTGTTGTTGCCCCTGCTCGCCTGGTCCACGCACTGCTGCACGGCCTGATAGCTGACGCCGGGCACGGGGATGTGCGCCCCGAGGCGGTAGAGCACGATGATGCCCAGCGTGAAGAGCAGCTTCTTGCGCAGGTCGGGCGTCTTGAACGCCCGGGCGAACGCGGTGAGCACGGTGCCTCCTGCGACCCCCGCGCTACTGCGTCAGAGGTGACGGTCTTGAGGTTCGACGAATACGGGATCGGTAACGGGTCAAAAAACCGTACGGGCACACCGCACGGAAGTTAGACGTGCACGCCACCTTACCGGCGACCGTGCCCCCCTAGGAACGACCAACCGGGGATGCCCCTTTTGGGAGGCACCCCCGGTTGGATGTTCATGCCATCGAGTCGTCTCAGACGAGCTCGGTGACGCTGCCGCCGGCAGCGGTGATCTTCTCCTTGGCGGAGCCGGAGACGGCGTCGACCGTCACCTGCAGCGCCACGGAGACCTCGCCCTGGCCCAGGACCTTGACGAGCTGGTTCTTGCGCACGGCACCCTTGGCGACCAGGTCGGCCACGGTGACCTCGCCACCCTGCGGGTACAGGGTCGCGAGCTTGTCCAGGTTCACGACCTGGAACTCGGTGCGGAACGGGTTCTTGAAGCCCTTCAGCTTCGGGAGGCGCATGTGGAGGGGCATCTGGCCACCCTCGAAGCGCTCCGGAACCTGGTAACGGGCCTTCGTGCCCTTGGTACCACGACCGGCCGTCTTACCCTTCGACGCCTCACCACGACCCACACGGGTCTTGGCGGTCTTGGCGCCCGGGGCGGGACGGAGGTTGTGGATCTTGAGCGGGTTGTTCTCCGCCATGATCAGTCGACCTCCTCAACCGTCACGAGGTGGCGGACGGTGTGCACCATTCCGCGGAACTCGGGGCGGTCCTCCTTGACGACCACGTCGTTCAGGCGCTTGAGCCCGAGCGAACGCAGCGTGTCGCGGTGGTTCTGCTTGCTGCCGATGTACGACTTCACCTGCGTGATCTTGAGCTGCGCCATTACGCACCAGCCCCGGCACGCGCACGCAGCAGGGCCGCGGGGGCGACGTCCTCGAGCGGCAGACCGCGGCGGGCCGCGATCTCCTCGGGACGCTGCAGACCCTTCAGGGCCGCCACGGTGGCGTGCACGATGTTGATCGCGTTGTCGGAGCCCAGGGACTTCGACAGGATGTCGTGGACGCCGGCGCACTCGAGCACGGCGCGCACCGGACCACCGGCGATGACGCCGGTACCCGGGGACGCGGGCTTGAGCAGCACGACGCCGGCAGCCTTCTCACCCTGGATGGGGTGCGGGATGGTGCCCTGGATGCGGGGGACCTTGAAGAAGTGCTTCTTGGCCTCCTCAACACCCTTGGCGATGGCGGCCGGCACCTCCTTGGCCTTGCCGTAACCGACACCCACGGTGCCGTCACCGTCGCCCACCACGACCAGCGCGGTGAAGCTGAAGCGACGACCACCCTTGACAACCTTGGCGACACGGTTGATCGCGACAACGCGCTCAACGTAAGCGGTCTTCTCGGCGGCAGCTGCGCCGCCGTCACGGCCCTTCCGGTCCCGCCGCTCGCCGCCACCGGCACCGCTTCCGCGGCGCTGGGGTCCAGCCATTGGATTACCTCTCTCTGTTACGTCCGTTAGTCCCGGAACCGGGGCTTAGAACTTCAGCCCGGCTTCGCGGGCGGCGTCAGCCAGAGCGGCAATGCGCCCGGCGTACCTGTTGCCACCACGGTCGAACACGACGGCCTCGACACCGGCGGCCTTGGCGCGCTCGGCGACCAGGGCGCCGACCTGCTTGGCCTGCGCGGACTTGTCACCCTCGCCACCGCGGACCGAAGAGTCCAGGTGGGAGGCCGACGCCAGCGTGTGGCCCTTGAGGTCGTCGATGACCTGAGCGGTGATACCGCGGTTCGAACGCGTCACGACGAGGCGCGGACGCTCCGCCGTACCCGACACGCTCTTGCGGATCCGCATGTGGCGACGCGCCTTCGCGGCGCGCTTGTAAGCGTCGCCCTTGGCGATCTTCACACCGTATGCCATGGCTTACTTACCAGCCTTTCCGACCTTGCGGCGGATGACCTCGCCCGCGTACTTGACGCCCTTGGCCTTGTACGGGTCGGGCTTGCGCAGCTTGCGGATGTTGGCCGCAACCTCGCCGACCTTCTGCTTGTCGATGCCCTCGACCGAGAACTTGGTCGGCGACTCGACCTTGAAGGAGATCCCCTCGGGGGCCTCCACCAGGATCGGGTGGCTGTAGCCGAGCTGGAACTCCAGGTTGGAGCCCTTCGCGGCCACGCGGTAACCGACACCGCTGATCTCGAGCGCCTTGACGTACCCCTGGGTCACACCGGTGATCATGTTGGCCACCAGCGTGCGGGACAGGCCGTGAAGGGCCTTGTTCTGACGCTCGTCGTTCGGGCGGGTGACGTTCAGGACGCCGTCCTCACCCTTGGCGATCTCGATCGGCGCGGCAACGGTGTGGGTCAGGGCGCCCTTGGGACCCTTGACCTGGACCGTACGGCCATCGATGGTGACATCCACGCCGGCGGGAACCGAGATGGGGAGCTTGCCGATACGCGACATGGTTCTTCTCCTCCGTTCCCGGACTACCAGACGTAGGCGAGGACTTCCCCACCCACGCCCTTCTTCTGCGCCTGCTTGTCGGTCAGCAGACCGTGCGACGTGGAGATGATCGCCACGCCGAGGCCGCCCAGAACCTTGGGCAGGTTGGTGGACTTCGCGTAGACCCGGAGACCGGGCTTGGAGATGCGCTTGATACCAGCGATCGAGCGCTCACGGTTGGGGCCGAACTTCAGCTCCAGGACGAGGCTCTTGCCGACCTCGGCGTCCTCGACCTTCCAGCCCGTGATGAAGCCCTCCTGCTGGAGGATCTCCGCGATGTGGGACTTGATCTTGCTGTGCGGCATCGTCACGGAGTCGTGGTACGCCGAGTTCGCGTTACGCAGACGCGTCAGCATGTCCGCGATCGGATCAGTCATGGTCATGAATTGGCCTTCGGCCTCTCTCGCCGGGGTTTCCTGTATGCGCCATCCCTCTCCCCACTCATGGGCGGGACGGGTGCGGTGCGGGGACCTACGGCGTAGTAAGTCGATCAGGGCGGCGGGCGCCCAACCCCACAAGCCTAAGGCATGCGGAGGTGGGCCCCGCCGTCCCGTGTCTTACCGAGAGTCTCCGATAAAACCCGGAAAACCGGGGATTACCAGGAGCTCTTGGTCACGCCCGGCAGCTCGCCACGGTGAGCCATCTCACGAAGGCACACGCGGCAGAGGCCGAACTTGCGGTACACGGAGTGGGGGCGACCGCAGCGCTGGCAGCGGGTGTACGCACGCACACCGAACTTGGGCTTGCGGGCAGCCTTCGCGATGAGAGCCTTCTTCGCCATCTCGCTTACGCCTCCTTGAACGGGAAGCCGAGGTGACGAAGGAGCGCGCGGCCCTCAGCGTCGTTGGTCGCCGTGGTGACCACGGTGATGTCCATACCCCGGGTACGGTCGATCTTGTCCTGGTCGATCTCGTGGAACATGACCTGCTCCGTGAGACCGAAGGTGTAGTTGCCACGGCCGTCGAACTGCTTCGGCGACAGGCCGCGGAAGTCGCGGATGCGCGGCAGCGCGAGCGACAGCGTACGGTCCAGGAACTCCCACATGCGGTCACCGCGGAGGGTGACGTGGGCACCGATCGGCTGGCCCTCGCGCAGCTTGAACTGCGCGATGGACTTGCGGGCCTTGGTGACGGCAGGCTTCTGGCCGGTGATCGTGGTCAGGTCGCGGATCGCGCCCTCGATCAGCTTCGAGTCACGGGCGGCGTCGCCGACACCCATGTTGACCACGATCTTCACGAGGCCGGGAACCTGCATGACGTTCTCGTACGAGAACTCCTCACGCAGCTTGCCCGCGATCTCCTCGCGGTACTTCAGCTTCAGACGCGGATTGGTGGTAGCCATCAGATGTCCTCACCCGTCCGCTTGGCAACGCGGATCTTGTTGCCCTCGTCGTCGAAGCGGTAACCGACGCGCGTGACGACCTTGTTGCCATCCTTCTCAACGACCAGCTGGACGTTGGAGATGTGGATGGGGGCCTCGGTCGTGACGATGCCACCGGTCTGCGAACCACGGGCGGTCTGGCCGGCCTTGGTGTGCTTCTTGACCCGGTTGACACCCTCGACCAGGACGCGGTCCTCGCGGGGGAAGGCCGCGATGACCTTGCCCTGCTTGCCCTTGTCCTTGCCGGTGATGACCTGTACCAGGTCGCCCTTCTTGATCTTCATGCTTACAGCACCTCCGGCGCGAGCGAGATGATCTTCATGAACTTCTTCTCGCGCAGCTCACGGCCGACCGGGCCGAAGATACGGGTGCCGCGAGGGTCGCCGTCGTTCTTCAGAATGACGGCGGCGTTCTCGTCGAAGCGGATGTACGAGCCGTCCTGGCGGCGGCGCTCCTTGACGGTGCGAACGATGACCGCCTTGACGACGTCACCCTTCTTCACGTTGCCACCGGGGATCGCGTCCTTGACGGTGGCGACGATGACGTCACCGATGCCCGCGTAGCGGCGACCCGAGCCACCGAGAACACGGATGCAAAGGATCTCCTTGGCACCAGTGTTGTCGGCGACGCGAAGTCGCGACTCCTGCTGGATCACGTCTATCTCCTGTTTGTCTGCCGGTTCCCGGCAGGGGCCGGTTTCTCAGCCCCTGCCGAGCCTGGCGGAACGAACCTGAAGGAAACCCTTCAGGTGATTACTTGGCCTTCTCGAGGATCTCGACGATGCGCCAGCGCTTGCTCGCCGACAGCGGACGCGTCTCCATGATGAGGACGCGGTCGCCGACGCCGGCAGCGTTCTGCTCGTCGTGCGCCTTGAGCTTGTTCGTACGGCGGATGACCTTGCCGTACAGCGCGTGCTTCACGCGGTCCTCGACGGCGACGACGACGGTCTTGTCCATCTTGTCGCTGACGACGAGACCCTCGCGGGTCTTGCGGAAACCGCGCGCCTCGGTGTTCTCAGTCACGTTGCTCTCGCTCATCAGGCGCTCTCCACCGTCTCGATGCCCAGCTCGCGCTCACGCATCAGGGTGTAGATCCGCGCGATGTCCTTGCGGACGGCCTTGAGCCGACCGTGGTTCTCGAGCTGACCGGTCGCCGCCTGGAAGCGGAGGTTGAACAGCTCTTCCTTGGCCTCGCGGAGCTTGGCGACAAGCTCCTCGTTGCCCAGCTCGCGCAGCTCGGACGCCTTGGTACCGGCCGACATCACGCTTCACCTGCCTCGCGCTTGACGATCCGGCACTTCATCGGCAGCTTGTGGGCCGCACGAGTCAGAGCTTCACGCGCAATCTTCTCGTTCGGGTAGGACAGCTCGAACATGACCCGGCCCGGGTGCACGTTCGCGACCCACCACTCGGGGGAACCCTTACCGGAACCCATGCGGGTCTCGGCGGGCTTCTTCGTCAGAGGACGGTCCGGGTAGATGTTGATCCAGACCTTGCCGCCACGCTTGATGTGGCGGGTCATCGCGATACGCGCCGCCTCGATCTGGCGGTTGGTCACGTACGCCGGCGTGACGGCCTGGATGCCGTACTCACCGAACGCGACCTGCGTACCACCCTTGGCCATGCCGCGGCGCTTGGGGTGGTGCTGCTTGCGGTGCTTGACCCTACGGGGGATCAGCATTTCGGTCAGGCCTCCGTTCCGGTGCTCTCAGCAGCCGGAGCGGCGGCGGCCTCGGCCTTGGGGGCCTCGGCAGCGGGAGCCTGCTGCGGCTTGCGACCGCGACCGCCACGCTCGCCACCACGGCCACCGCGGGCCGGGCGGTCGTTGCCGCCACGGGCCGGACGGTTGCCGGCGCGGGCAGCGGCGTTCTCGGCGCGGACCTCGGCGATGTTCTTGACGTCGCCCTTGTAGATCCAGACCTTCACGCCGATGCGGCCGAAGGTCGTCTTGGCCTCGAAGAAGCCGTACTCGACGTTCGCGCGCAGCGTGTGCAGCGGCACACGACCCTCGCGGTAGAACTCCGAGCGCGACATCTCGGCACCGCCGAGGCGGCCGCCACACTGGATCTTGATGCCCTTGGCGCCGGCCTTCATGGCGGACTGCATGCTCTTGCGCATGGCCCGACGGAAGGAGACGCGGGAGGACAGCTGCTCGGCAACGGCCTGGGCCACGAGCTGAGCGTCGACCTCGGGGTTCTTGACCTCGAGGATGTTCAGCTGGACCTGCTTGCCCGTGAGCTTCTCGAGGTCGCCGCGGATGCGGTCGGCCTCGGCGCCACGGCGGCCGATGACGATGCCGGGACGCGCGGTGTGGATGTCCACCCGCACGCGGTCACGGGTGCGCTCGATCTCAACCTTCGAGATGCCGGCGCGCTCCATGCCGGACGTCATCATCCGACGGATGGCGACGTCTTCCTTGACGTAGTCCTTGTACAGCTTGTCGGCGTACCAGCGCGACTTGAAGTCGGTGGTGATGCCGAGCCGGAACCCGTGCGGGTTTACCTTCTGGCCCATTACCGGGTTCCTTCCTTGCTGCTGACGACCACGGTGATGTGGCTGGTCCGCTTGCGGATCCGGTAGGCACGGCCCTGGGCGCGCGGACGGAACCGCTTCAGGGTCGGGCCCTCGTCGACGTACGCCTCGCTGATGAACAGCGAGGAGGCGTCCGTGTGGTCGTAGTTGTGCGCGGCATTGGCAATGGCGCTGTCGAGCACCTTGCCGACCGGCACAGACGCGGCCTGCGGGGCGAAACGCAGGACCGCCTGAGCCTCCGTGGCATCCATGCCACGGATGAGGTCCACCACGCGGCGGGCCTTCATGGGCGTGACGCGGATGTACCGCGCCTGGGCCCTGGCTTCCATGGTTGTCCCTTCGGTGTTAGTCATAGTCGATTCCACCCCGCGTTAGCGGCGCTTCGACTTCCGGTCGTCCTTGACGTGACCCCGGAAGGTGCGCGTCGGCGAGAACTCGCCGAGCTTGTGGCCGACCATCGACTCGGTGACGAACACCGGGATGTGGGTCTTGCCGTTGTGCACCGCGATGGTGTGGCCCAGCATGCTGGGGATGATCATCGAGCGGCGGGACCAGGTCTTGATGACGTTCTTGGTACCGGCTTCGTTCTGTACGTCCACCTTCTTCACGAGGTGGCCGTCGACGAAGGGTCCCTTCTTGAGACTGCGCGGCATCTAAACCCGCTCCTAGCGCTTCTTGTTCGTCTTGCGGCGGCGGACGATGTACTTGTTGCTCGCCTTCTTGGGAGAACGAGTACGACCCTCCTTCTGACCCCACGGCGAGACCGGGTGGCGACCACCGGAAGTCTTGCCTTCACCACCACCGTGCGGGTGGTCGACCGGGTTCATGGCGACACCGCGGACGGTCGGGCGGACGCCCTTCCAGCGCATGCGGCCGGCCTTGCCCCAGTTGATGTTCGACTGCTCGGCGTTGCCGACCTCGCCGATGGTGGCGCGGCAGCGGGCGTCGACCAGACGGATCTCGCCCGACGGCATACGAAGGTGGGCCATGGTGCCCTCCTTCGCCAGCAGCTGCACGGAGGCACCCGCGGAGCGGGCGAACTTCGCACCGCCGCCGGGACGCAGCTCGATGGCGTGGATGGTCGTACCGACCGGGATGTTGCGCAGCGCCAGGTTGTTGCCCGGCTTGATGTCGGCCCCGGGGCCGTTCTCGATGCGGTCGCCCTGGCTCAGGCCACGCGGCGCGATGATGTAGCGCTTCTCGCCGTCCGCGTAGTGCAGGAGAGCGATGCGCGCGGTGCGGTTCGGGTCGTACTCGATGTGAGCGACCTTGGCCGGCACGCCGTCCTTGTCGTGACGACGGAAGTCGATCACGCGGTAGGCGCGCTTGTGGCCACCGCCCTGGTGACGGACGGTCACACGACCGGTGTTGTTACGGCCGCCCTTGCTGTGCAGGGGACGGACCAGCGACTTCTCCGGCGTGGACCGCGTGATCTCGACGAAGTCGGCGACGCTGGAGCCACGACGGCCCGGAGTCGTCGGCTTGTACTTGCGGATACCCATTTCTCAGTCCTCGTCCGATATTCGGACGATCCAGACCGCCCTTAGGCGGTCGGACCGCCGAAGATGTCGATACGGTCGCCCTCAGCAAGGGTCACGATGGCGCGCTTGGTGTTGGCGCGCTTGCCGAAACCGGTGCGGGTGCGCTTGCGCTTGCCCTGACGGTTGATCGTGTTGACCCCGGTGACCTTGACCGAGAAGACCGCCTCGACGGCCTGCTTGATCTGGGTCTTGTTGGAGCCGGGCGCGACGATGAACGTGTACTTGTTCTCGTCGAGCAGCGCGTAGCTCTTCTCGGAGACAACCGGCTTGACGAGGACGTCGCGCGGGTCCGTGAAGGTCTTGCTGGTGATCTCGGACATCAGCCCTCGTTCCCTTCGTTGTCGGCCTTGGGGCCAGAGACGAAGGACTCGAAAGCGGCCTTGGTGAAGACCACGTCGTCCGAAACGAGCACGTCGTACGTGTTCAGCTGGCCCGGCTCCAGGATGTGCACCTGGGGCAGGTTGCGGGCGGACAGCCACGCGGCCTCGTCGGAGCGCTCGACGACCAGGAGCAGGTTCTTGCGCTCCGAGATCTTGCCGAACAGCGTCTTCGCGGCCTTCGTGGAGACCTCGCCCTCGATCACGCCGGAGACGACGTGGATGCGGGAGTGACGGGCCCGGTCGCTGAGGGCACCGCGCAGGGCGGCGGCCTTCATCTTCTTCGGGGTCCGCTGCGAGTAGTCACGCGGCACGGGGCCGTGGACGACGCCACCGCCGGCGAACTGCGGAGCGCGGGTCGAACCCTGGCGGGCGCGGCCGGTGCCCTTCTGGCGGTAAGGCTTCTTGCCACCGCCACGGACCTCGCCGCGGGTCTTGGTCTTGTGCGTGCCCTGGCGGGCAGCGGCCAGCTGCGCGACGACGACCTGGTGGATCAGCGGAACGCTGACCTTGGCGTCGAAGATCTCCGCGGGGAGCTCGACGCTACCGGCCTTGTCGCCAGCGGGCGAAAGGATGTCAATGGTGCTCATCGGTTACCTCAGGCCCCCTTGGCCGCGGTACGGACCAGGACGAGGCCGCCGTTCGGACCGGGAACCGCGCCCTTGATGAGCAGCAGACCCTTCTCCGCGTCAACGGCGTGGACGGTCAGGTTCTGGGTGGTGACCCGCTCGTTGCCCATGCGGCCCGCCATGCGGAGGCCCTTGAACACACGACCCGGGGTGGCGCAGCCACCGATGGAGCCGGGCGAGCGGTGCTTGCGCTGGGTGCCGTGTCCGGCGCCCAGGCCACGGAAGTTGTGGCGCTTCATGACACCGGCGAAGCCCTTGCCCTTGCTCTTGCCGGTGACGTCGACCTTGATGCCCGCCTCGAAGACCTCGGCGGTGATCTCCTGGCCGAGGGCGTACTCGCTGGCGTCAGCGGTACGGATCTCGACGAGGTGACGGCGCGGGGTGACGTCGGCCTTGGCGAAGTGGCCCTTGAGGGGCTTGTTCACCTTGCGCGGGTCGATCTCGCCGAAGGCGATCTGGACCGACTCGTAGCCGTCGATGTCGTTCGTACGCACCTGGGTCACGACGTTCGGGCCGGCCTTGACGACGGTCACCGGGACGACCCGGTTGTTCTCGTCCCAGACCTGCGTCATGCCGAGCTTCTCGCCCAGGATGCCCTTGATGTTCTTAGCCATCTCGCGCGTCACCTCAGAGCTTGATCTCGATGTCGACGCCCGCCGGCAGGTCGAGGCGCATGAGCGAGTCAACCGTCTTCGGCGTGGGGTCGAGGATGTCGATGAGGCGCTTGTGCGTGCGCATCTCGAAGTGCTCGCGCGAGTCCTTGTACTTGTGCGGCGACTTGATGACGCAGTACACGTTCTTCTCAGTGGGCAGCGGCACCGGGCCCGCGACCGACGCACCAGTGCGCGTCACCGTCTCGACGATCTTCTTCGCCGAGGAGTCGATGACCTCGTGGTCGTAGGCCTTGAGCCGGATGCGGATCTTCTGTCCCGCCATGGCTACTTCGTAGTCCTGTCTCTCGTTAACGCTCTGGAGCTCGGTGCGTTCGCGTTCTGCCTCCGACCCACGCGGTCGGGCGTGTCGCATTCCCTCTACGAAGAAGTCCCGAAGGATTTCCCAACCAAGGGGGTGCGGGCCCTGAGACCGCGAGCCGGGGGCAGAACACCCACCGGGCGCCTGGCCGGAGCCCCGCTGACACTTCCCGGAAGATTCCCGTACGTCCGACCCGCGTGGGGCCGACGAGTACTGTGGGACTCGCTTCCAGTCCTCCCGGCGGGAGGCGCGCAGCATCGGCACTCAACCGAGCAACCCCGATAGTCTGCCATACGGGGGCATCGCCTGGCCAATCGAGCCGAAGAGCGTACCCCCAGCCCCTGACCTGTCAAACCGCCGCTCACCCCGGTGCGCGCAGGGCACGTGATCCCGCTCACTTCGGCCGTTCGGGGCCCTCCATACGGGCGGTTGAGGGCTCCCGCCGTACGGACACCCGGGCAACCCCGGGTAGCCATCCCCCGTCTTGCAAGGCGCGCACGGGAGACGGCCCGCTGCGGGGGTAGCGGACGGAGCACGCCCGGTGAACGAGTCGGCCAGACCCTCCTCCCCCGCTTCCCCGCGCCGCCGCGCGTTCCTGGGCTCCGCCGCCGCCGTCGCGCTGGCCGCGGTCGCCGGCTGCTCGGTGCCCGCCCCGCGCCGCACCGGCCCCACCGCCGACCCCGCCCCCGGCGTGCCGATCACCAGCTCCGGGCACGCCCGGCTGATGCAGCTCCTGGCCCACCCGGACGACGACCTGTACTTCATGAACCCCGACGCGGAGCTCCTGGTGGCCGCGGGCGTGCCGCTGGTCTGCGTCTACGTGACGGCGGGCGAGCACGACGGCCGCAACAAGGTGCCCGGGCGCAAGGACGTGCGGGTGGACAAGGCCGCGTACGCCTCCGCACGCCACCAGGGGCTGCGCCAGGCGTACGCGCGCATGCTCGGCCTGGACGCCTTCGCGCCCTGGAAGAAGGGCGTCGCCACGCTGCGCGGGGGGCACCGCGCCGAGGTCGACACCCTGGTCCACCGGGGCCGCCGGGTGGAGCTGGTCTTCCTCAACCTGCCCATGCACGCGCCGCGCCGCCCGATGGCCCTCCCCAGCCTGTGGAAGGACCGCGCGGGCACCCTGCGCACCGTGGTCTCCGAAGGGTCCCCGCTCACCCGGTCCTCGGCCTACGGCCACGACCAGCTGATCGACGTGCTCGTCGGGCTGTTCGAGCGGTACCGGCCCACCGTGGTGCACACCCTCGACCCGGACCCCGACATCCAGCACAGCGACGACGCCACCCGGCGCGCGGACAGCGAGCAGCCCGGCTACTCCGACCACGCCGACCACACCGCGGTGGCCTCCTTCAGCTGGGCGGCGCTGGTGCGCTGGGTCGCCGAGCGCACCCGGGCCGGCGACGGGGTGCCCGCCTTCGCCGCCACCGCCTTCCGCGGCTACTACAACCGGCACTGGCCCAAGAACCTGCCGCCCGCCGTGCTCGCCCGCAAGGCCGCCCGCCTGGTCCCCTACGGCGGCGACCCGGCCTGGCAGTGCGGCAACCCGGGGGGCTGCGGCGACTACAACGTGGGCGGCAAGCGCCCGCTGACCAACCGCAAGGGCTGGGTGCGCTCCACCCACTACCGCTACCCGGGCACCGGCCCGGTGGTCACCGAGGAGCCCGACGGGCGGCTCGCCGCGCACGGGGTGCTCGGGCTGCGGGCCGTGCGCTGGCGCGAGAGCACGCCGGGCAGCGGCCGCTGGGGGCCGCCCGACGACCTGGGCGGCGGACCGCTGGCCCCGGCACTCGGCGGGGCCGTCACGCCGGACGGGCGGGTGCTGCTGTTCGGGCTGCGCTTCGCGGCGCTGGCCGGGCACGGCGGGGCCAACCGGCGCGAGGTGGTGCTCCTGGAGCAGTCCTTCCCCGGCGGCCCGTTCCGCGCCTGGCGGGGCCTGGGCAACCCCGAGCGCGGCGACGACCGGGGCCGCCGGCTGGGCGTGCCCGTCGCCGTGGCCTCGCCCGACGGCACGGTCCACCTCTTCGTGCGCGACGCCGGGCAGGGCCTGAGCACCCGGGTGCGCGACCCGCGCGGGGCCTGGTCGGGGTGGCGGAGCCTGGGCGGCTCGCCCGTGCAGGACGGCCTCTCCGCGGTGGTGGACGCGGCCGGGCGGGTCCACGTGTACGCGGCGGGGCGCGAGACGGTGCACCACTGGACCCAGGAGGCCCCGGGGCGGCCGGTGGAGTACAGCCCGGGGCGGCTGCCGCTCGCGGGCGATCCGGTGGCGCCGGTGGCGCTGGCCGACGGCGGGGTGGAGCTGTACTTCCGGCGTCCGGCCGGGGCGGCGCTGAACGCGCTGCGCACCGCGGGCGGGGTGCCGCCGCGGGCGCCGCTGGACGGGTACGGGCCGGTGCGCGCGGGGCGCGGGCCGACCGGGACCGCGCTGCTGGGACGGGACCTGCGGGGGCGGCTCGCGCTGCGCGAGGGGGCCCGGGTGGCGGTGCGCGAGCGCGGCACCCCGGCGCTGGAGCCGGCCGCGCTGCACGTGGGGCGGCGCCGGACCGTGGCGGTGGGGATCGGGGCGGACGCGCGGCCGTGGCTGTGGGCGCCCGGGGCGGGCGCGCGGGGCTGACCCGGGGCCGCGTCCCCGTACCCCCGTCCCCGTACCGCCCCCGGGCATGGCGAAGGGCCCCGCACCGAGAACGGTGCGGGGCCCTTCGTGGAGCTCAGCGAGCTACCAGGTCAACCACGAAGTACTTACTTCGTGATCTTGACGACCTGGCCGGCGCCCACGGTCCGGCCACCCTCACGGATGGCGAACTTCAGGCCCTCCTCCATGGCGACCGGCTGGATCAGCGAAACGGTCATGGAGGTGTTGTCGCCCGGCATGACCATCTCGGTGCCCTCGGGGAGGGTCACGACGCCGGTCACGTCCGTGGTACGGAAGTAGAACTGCGGGCGGTAGTTGTTGAAGAACGGGGTGTGACGGCCACCCTCGTCCTTCGACAGGATGTAGGCCTGGGCCTCGAACTCGGTGTGCGGCGTGACCGAACCGGGCTTGATGATGACCTGGCCGCGCTCGACGTCCTCGCGCTTGATGCCACGGAGGAGCAGACCGACGTTCTCACCGGCCTGGCCCTCGTCGAGCAGCTTGCGGAACATCTCGATGCCGGTGACCGTGGTGGTGGTCTTCTCGGTCTTGATGCCGATGATGTCGACGGTCTCGTTGACCTTGAGGACACCACGCTCGATGCGGCCGGTGACGACAGTGCCACGACCGGTGATCGTGAAGACGTCCTCGATCGGCATCAGGAACGGCTTGTCGACGTCGCGCTCGGGCTGCGGGATCGCCTCGTCGACGGCGGCCATCAGGTTCAGGACCGACTGGCCCCACTCCTTGTCGCCCTCCAGCGCCTTCAGCGCGGAGACCTTGACGACCGGCAGGTCGTCGCCCGGGAACTCGTACTCGGAGAGCAGCTCACGGACCTCGAGCTCGACGAGCTCCAGGATCTCCTCGTCGTCCACCATGTCGGCCTTGTTCAGGGCGACGACGATGTACGGAACGCCGACCTGGCGGGCCAGGAGCACGTGCTCCTTGGTCTGCGGCATCGGGCCGTCGGTGGCGGCGACCACGAGGATGGCGCCGTCCATCTGCGCGGCACCCGTGATCATGTTCTTGATGTAGTCCGCGTGACCGGGGCAGTCGACGTGGGCGTAGTGACGCGACTCGGTCTGGTACTCGACGTGCGCGATGGAGATGGTGATACCGCGCTGGCGCTCCTCAGGAGCCTTGTCGATCTGGTCGAAGGCCGAGGCCTCGTTCAGGTCCGGGTACGCGTCGTGCAGCACCTTGGTAATGGCGGCCGTGAGGGTCGTCTTACCGTGGTCGATGTGACCGATGGTGCCGATGTTGACGTGCGGCTTAGTCCGCTCGAACTTCGCCTTCGCCACTGGGGTCCTCCTGTGGAGTGGTTCTGAACGCCTTGCTTCATCGGCGCCAGGTGATCTTTGCTGGGAAGCCAGCCGCCGGGGTGCTTCTCCCTGGTCGGGGTCGGAACCCCGGCGGATGGTGTCAAGCCTAAAGCGTCAACTCGGGTGAGTTACTCGCCCTTGGCCTTCGCGATGATCTCCTCGGCGACGTTCCGCGGAACCTCGGCGTAGGAGTCGAACTGCATCGAGTAGCTTGCGCGACCCGAGGTCTTGCTGCGGAGGTCGCCGACGTAGCCGAACATCTCCGACAGCGGCACGAGGCCCTTGACGACGCGGGCGCCGCTGCGCTCCTCCATGGCCTGGATCTGGCCACGGCGGGAGTTGATGTCGCCGATGACCTCACCCATGTAGTCCTCGGGGGTGACGACCTCGACGGCCATCATCGGTTCGAGGATGACGGGGGAAGCCTTGCGCGCGGCCTCCTTGAAGGCCTGCGAACCGGCGATCTTGAAGGCGAGCTCCGAGGAGTCGACCTCGTGGTAGGCACCGTCGAGCAGGATGACGCGGACGCCGGTCATCTCGTACCCGGCCAGGATGCCGAACTGCATGGCCTCCTGAGCACCGGCGTCCACCGAAGGGATGTACTCCTTCGGGATGCGGCCACCGGTGACCTTGTTCACGAACTCGTACGACGAGTCGCCGCCCTCGATGGGCTCGATCGCGATCTGGACCTTCGCGAACTGACCGGTACCACCGGTCTGCTTCTTGTGCGTGAAGTCCACGCGCTCGACGGCCTTGCGGATCGTCTCGCGGTACGCGACCTGCGGCTTGCCGACGTTGGCCTCGACCTTGAACTCGCGACGCATGCGGTCGACGAGGACGTCGAGGTGGAGCTCGCCCATGCCACCGATGATGGTCTGGCCGGTCTCCTCGTCCGAGTGCACCTGGAAGGAGGGGTCCTCCTCCGCGAGACGCTGGATGGCGACACCCAGCTTCTCCTGGTCACCCTTGGACTTGGGCTCGATCGCGACCTGGATGACCGGCGCCGGGAAGTCCATGGACTCCAGGATGACCGGCTGCTTCTCGTCGCACAGCGTCTCACCGGTGGTGGTCTGCTTCAGGCCCATGACGGCGACGATGTCGCCGGCGCCCACCGAGTCGATCTCCTCACGCTTGTTCGCGTGCATGCGGTAGATCTTGCCGATGCGCTCCTTCTTGCCCTTGACGGAGTTCAGCACCGAGGTGCCGGAGTCCAGGCGACCCGAGTAGACCCGGATGAAGGTGAGCTTGCCGAGGTGCGGGTCGCTCGCGATCTTGAACGCGAGGGCGGCCAGCGGCTCGGAGTCGGACGGCTTGCGCTTGACGACCTCCTCCGGGTCCTTGACGTCGTGGCCCTCGATGGCCTCGATGTCCAGGGGGGAGGGGAGGTAGCGCACGACCGCGTCGAGCAGGGGCTGGACGCCCTTGTTCTTGAACGCGGTGCCACAGAACACCGGGGTGACGGTGGCGGTGTCGGGCTTGCCGGACGCGATGGTGATGCGACGGATCGCGGCGTACAGCTGCTCCTCGGTGGGCTCCTGGCCCTCCAGGAACAGCTCCATGATCTCTTCGTCGTTCTCGGCGACGGTCTCGACGAGCTTGCCGCGGTACTCCTCGGCAGCCTCGGCGTGCGTGGCCGGGATGTCGACGATGTCGTACGCCTCGCCCTTGGCCGCCTCGGCGGACCAGACGAACGCCTTCATCGTGACGAGGTCGACGACGCCCTGGAAGTCGGCCTCGGCACCGATCGGCAGCTGCATCACGATCGGGGTCGCGCCGAGGCGGTCCACGATCATGTCGACGCAGCGGTGGAACTCGGCGCCGGTGCGGTCGAGCTTGTTCACGAAGCAGATGCGCGGCACGCCGTAACGGTCGGCCTGACGCCACACCGTCTCGGACTGGGGCTCGACGCCGGCCACACCGTCGAACACGGTCACGGCACCGTCGAGCACGCGCAGGGAGCGCTCCACCTCGACGGTGAAGTCGACGTGACCCGGGGTGTCGATGATGTTGATCGTGTGGTCGACGTTCTCGAGCGGCCAGTGGCAGGTCGTCGCGGCGGACGTGATCGTGATGCCGCGCTCCTGCTCCTGCTCCATCCAGTCCATCGTGGCGGCGCCGTCGTGGACTTCGCCGATCTTGTACGAAACACCGGTGTAGAACAGGATGCGCTCGGTGGTGGTCGTCTTGCCCGCGTCGATGTGGGCCATGATGCCGATGTTGCGCACCTTGGCCAGGTCAAGCGAAGTGGTAGCCATAAGGCTTCAGTCTTCTCTCGGTCTCGATGTGGGTTGCGACTACCAGCGGTAGTGCGCGAAGGCCTTGTTGGACTCGGCCATCTTGTGCGTGTCCTCGCGCTTCTTGACCGCAGCGCCCAGGCCGTTGGAGGCGTCCAGGAGCTCGTTCATGAGGCGCTCGGTCATGGTCTTCTCGCGGCGGGCGCGGGAGTAGCCCACGAGCCAGCGCAGGGCGAGGGTGGAGGCGCGGCCCGGCTTGACCTCGATCGGCACCTGGTAGGTGGCACCACCGACGCGGCGGGACTTGACCTCGAGGGACGGCTTGACGTTCTCCAGCGCGCGCTTCAGCGTGATGACCGGGTCGGCACCGGTCTTCTCGCGGAGGCCTTCCATGGCGCCGTAGACGATGCGCTCGGCGGTGGAGCGCTTGCCGTCCAGCAGGATCTTGTTGATCAGCGACGTGACAAGAGGAGAGCTGTAGACCGGGTCGATGATGACCGGGCGCTTCGGGGCGGGGCCCTTACGAGGCATTCTTACTTCTCCTTCTTGGCGCCGTAGCGGCTGCGAGCCTGCTTACGGTTCTTGACGCCCTGCGTGTCGAGGGAACCGCGGATGATCTTGTAACGAACACCCGGCAGGTCCTTCACACGGCCACCGCGCACGAGCACGATGGAGTGCTCCTGCAGGTTGTGGCCCTCACCCGGGATGTACGCCGTGACCTCGATGCCCGAGGTCAGACGCACACGCGCGACCTTGCGGAGGGCCGAGTTCGGCTTCTTCGGGGTGGTCGTGAACACACGCGTGCAGACGCCGCGGCGCTGGGGCGAACCCTCGAGTGCGGGCGTCTTGTTCTTCTCGACCTTGTCCTGCCGGCCCTTCCGGACCAGCTGCTGGATCGTAGGCACTACTTCTCCGGTTTCTGTGTGCCGTCGGTGAAACTAACCTGGAACCACTCCGACCCACGCGGTCGGGTGTGTCGAATCGCGCAGACCCCCGCCGGAAGCGGATAGGGGCACGGATTGCGGTGGCCGGTCTCGGACGCCACGTGCGGTTGAGGACACGCGCGCGGCCCCGGGCACACCCCAGGCACAAGGCATGAGCGTACCTACCGCATGGACTCCGGTCAAAACAAATGCCCACGCGGCGGGCGGCCCCGGCGACGTGGGAGAACGCCGCACCGGCGGGGCACGGGCGGGCGGTGCGGCCCCGGACCTGCTCCGGGGCCCTGTTCAGTCCTGGGCCGCGCGGCGGGTTTCGGCCGCGCCGCGGGCGTCGCCGCCCTCCGTCCCGGGCTCCAGGAACTGTGTGACGACCTTCACGAAGACGCCCATCCGCTCCTCCGGGACGCCCAGCCAGTGTGCGAAGTCCTCCATGGTCGGCTGCCAGTCGCCCGGCGGCAGCAGGTCCGCCGCCAGCGGAAGCTCCTCCGGGGTGACCCGGCCGGACCTGATGAGCATGTCGCGGACGGACACCCCGAGGAGCGGGGCGATCCGGCGCATGGTCTCCAGGTCGGGCATGCTCTGGCGCTGCAGCAGCCGGGTCACGGCGGCCCGGTGGACGCCGGCCTCGTCCGCGATCCGGGACTTCCCGCCGCCACGGGGGTTGTCGATGTCGTAGCCGCGGGCCCTCATCAGGCCCTCGACCCATCCGGCGAACTCGTCGAGCCCTTGTGTGCTCATGTGCGTATCTCTCCCTTTGCTCCCCCACCTTTCGTGGTTTCACCTTAGCGTGCTTGCGCGCGCGGAATTACGTGCTTTCGTGCACGCAACAGTGTCGAATTGGTGAAGAGGAGCCCATGGAAGCCCCACGGCCGCCCCTGATTGATAGTTGCGCGCCCGCACGCAACATGTCACTGTTCTCGGCGCCGCACTCGCCGGCCTCCTGAGTCCCCTGGGCACCGAACGCCCCGGGAGCCACGGGGCCACGGACCGTGGAGACCCACCGTGCACCAGCCCCACACCGACCCCTGGCAGTCCGCCGCCGCCTGCGCCGGACTGTCCCCGACCGTCGTCTTCTCCCGCCGCGGCAAGGAGGCGGCCCCCGCCCTGCGCGCCTGCGCCGGCTGCCCCGTCAGCCGGGAGTGCGAGGCGGCCGTGGCCCCCGCCGAGAGCTGGTTCGACGGCGTCTGCGCCGGCCGCCTGTGGCGCAACGGCCGCCCGGTCCGCCCGCGCCGCGCCGCCTCCCGCACCGGCGCCCCGACGGGGGGCGACCGTGGCTGAGCACGCGGGTGGCGGGCACCCGGCCGACGAGCGGGTGGTGCGGGACGTCGTGCTCTGGGCCGCCACGCTGGTGCGCCAGTTCCCCGAGCTGGCCGAGGAGCTGGCGCCCGGCCGCCGGGGCCCGGCCGGCACCGCGCACCGCGCGCCGCACCCGGGCCAGGGCGAGCTGATCCGCGCCGAGCGGCGGGAGGCGCTGCTCCTGGAGCAGCGGCACGGCCTGTCCGTACCCGGGCACGGCGCGGCGCCGATCCGGCTGCACGTGTCGGACGCGATCCGCGACATCACCGACGGCGTGGTGGAGCTGGAGGAGGCCGTCTGCGCCCGCCTCGCCCTGCCCCGGCCACGCCGGGCCGGGGTGGTGGACCGGCTGCGCCGGGTCGTCGCCCTGCTCGACGACATCGCCGCGCACCCGGTGCTCACCCGGCACGTGCGCGACGAGGTCCGCCGCATGGCGCGCCGTTGCGCCCGCACCCTGGGCGACGCCGAGACGGTCGTACGGGTGTCCGGCCGCTGCCCCTGGTGCGACTCGGTGTCGCTGCGGGCCTTCCCCGACCGGCGCGCGGTGCTGTGCGTGAACCCGGCGTGCCTCTGCTCGGACGAGGCGTGCGGCTGCCAGGACGACCCGGCCTACCGGCACCTGTGGCCGGAGGCCGACTGGCCCCGGCTGGCGGACGCCTCGGGCGCCCGCCCCGAGGAGATCGAGGCGGCGATGGACGAGGCCGCGACGGACGTGACCCCGAAGGCCGACCCGCAGGAGACCGCATGCTGAGCACGACCGCCCTCGCCCTGCCGGCCCTGATCCCGGGCCCGCTCGCCGCCGAGGAGGCGGGGGTGGCCCCGGCGACCATCCGCAAGTGGGTCCAGCTGGGCCACCTGCGGGCGGCGGGGAAGGCGGGACGCGCCCAGCTGTTCCGCCTGGAGGACGTCTTCGCGGCGGAACGCGCGGCCCGCCGCCGGGTCCGCACGGCGTAGCCCGCCACCGGAGCCGCCCCGCCCCCGGCCCCGGAAGCGCCCGCGCACCACGTGGAAGCGCCCCTTGTTCCGTACGCGTACGGGACGAGGGGCGCTTTCGCGTGCGCGACCAGCGGCCAGCGACCGGTGATCAGCGGCCGAAGCGGCGCTTGGCCGTGGGCTCGGCGGGGACCAGCTCTTGCACGTGGACCAGCTCGGCCACCCGAACCGTCAGGTGCTCGGTGAACTCGGTCGGCGACTTGGCGCCCTTGGCCCAGGACGAGCCGCGCAGCTCCACGAACCAGCTCGTCGGTGAGGTCAGGAACACCTGCCGACCGCACGGGTCGGAGGCGGTGGCGAGGTACATGGGGAGGGTGCGGGCGATCTCCTCACCCCGGACGAGGGCCGCGTCCCGATCCCCCTCGACGAAGACCTTGTCCACCAGGTGCCACTCGCCGTGCCTGATGCGTTCCACCAGTACGTACCAGCCCATGTCCCGCCCCTTCTCGCGTGCGTAAGCCCACGGTAGCGAGGGGTCCCGACGGCCGTTCCGGGATTTCGATCACCGAACTAGTTGCGTGCGCGCACGATCCCTGTCACAGTTGGTGCAGCGGCGGAGCTGCGCCCGCAGGACGGGACGCGGCCTCCGCCGTTCGCCGTCCGGGTGCGCTCCGCGCCCCCGCCTCTCCCCCGCGTCGAGCGCCCCGGACGGCGCGCCCGCAGTCCCGAGCCCTTCCTCCCGAGGAGCACCCGTCATGACCACTCCACCGAGTGCGTTCCCGGACGTCGAGAAGCTGGTCGTCGACGTCCTCAAGGCAGACCCGGCGCTGGCCGGCATCACCGTCGCCGCCCAGGCGCCCGCCGGCTTCGACGGCACGCAGAACGCCGTCCTGGTGAACCGCCGCGGCGGCGCCTGGGTCGGCGACCTGCACGTGGACAAGCCGCTGATCGAGTTCGAGGTGTACGGACCGAACAAGACCGCGGCCCACGTCACCGCCAACGCCGCCCGGCGCGCCCTGCTCGCCACCCTCGGCAAGCAGCTCGGCTCCGTCTACGTCAGCGACGCGGAGGAGCAGGACGGGCCGCGCTGGATGCCCGACTACCTCTACCGGGGCGCGAACCGCTACCTCTGCGTGATCCGCCTCGCCCTCGACGTCTTCTAGACGCCACCCCCGGCGCCCCGCGAGGGCGCCCCACAGACCAGGCCCCACCGGACCGTCCGGCGGGGCCTTTGCCGTACCCGGGCCCGGAAGCCCTCCGGACCGGGGCGGCACCCCACCCCGCTGCACCCACTGAGGAGAACCCCATGGCAGGCAACAACTCCGCCGAGATCCGCGTCGCCGGAAGCGGCAAGCTCTACGTCGCGAAGTCGGGCACCGCCGTGCCGGCCTTCGGTACCGACGCCACCCTCGACTGGAAGGACTGGACGAACCTCGGCTTCACCACCGGCGACGGCGTCACCTTCTCCAAGAAGGACAAGCTGGAGGCCATCGACTCGTGGCAGTCGGTCTCCCCGGTGCACTACATCTACTCGGCCCGTGACCTGTCCCTGAAGTTCTCGCTGCTCCAGTTCAACGAGGACACGCTGCCGTTCTTCATGGGCGGCGGCAAGGTCGACGCCGAGGCCGCCCCGGCGACCGACACCTACCGCTACGAGATCGCCGAGCGGCCGTTCGCGGACGTCCGGGCCCTGGGCCTGGAGTTCACCGACGTCAAGGCCGGCGGCACCACCGCGGTCACGTACCGCTTCATCATCCCGCGCGGCCAGGTGACCGCCACGGACGACATCAAGCTCAACCGCAAGGCGGCGTCGCAGCTGGGCGTCACCTTCACGGCGATGTCGAACGGCGACGGCAAGCCGCTGGCCTCCTTCCTGATGAAGGACAGCCAGTACTCCGCGACCGTCTGATCCGGTCCCGCACGGGACCACCCGGGGGGGGGGGGGGGGGCCCCGCCCCCCCCCCCCCCCCCCCCCCCCCCCCCCCCCCCCCCCCACCCCACCCCCCCCCCCCCCCCCCGCGGGGGGGCGCGCCGGACCGCGGGCCCCCCCCCACGCCC
>NZ_JBEOYE010000063.1:0-56434 GCF_040296945.1 Streptomyces sp. NPDC001941
GGGCGCCCATCCCCCGCCGCGCCCGGGTGCCGCGCCCCGGGCCGCCGGGCGCCGGGCGGGACGGGGACGCGGGAGACGGCGACGAGCGGCGGGAGGGGGTGCCGTGGACCTCAGCGTGATGTTCTTCGGCGCGGACGTGGGCGAGAGCGGGCACGCGCGGGCGTACGAGGACGTGCTGGCGCTGGCCCGCGAGGCGGACCGGCTCGGCTTCCACGCCGTGTGGACGCCCGAGCGGCACTTCCAGCAGGTGGGGCAGGTCTTCCCGAGCCCGCCGGTGCTGGGCGCGGCGCTCGCGGTGGCCACCGAGCGGATCGGGATCCGGGCGGGCAGCGTGGTGCTGCCACTGCACCATCCGCTGCGGGTCGCCGAGGACTGGGCGGTGGTGGACAACCTCTCGCACGGCCGGGTCGGCCTCTCGGTGGCGACCGGCTGGCACTCCGCCGACTTCGTGGTGCGCCCCGAGGCGTATGAGGACCGGCGCGCCCGGCTGCTGCGGGACGTCCCGGTGCTGCGTCGGGCGTGGGCCGGCGAGGAGGTCGAACTGCCCGACGGAACCGGTGCGTTGACGTCCGTACGGACCCAGCCCCGGCCGGTGCGCGAGCGGCTGCCGCTGTGGCTGACCACGTCGGGCTCCCCCGCGACCTGGGAGACGGCGGGGCGGCTGCGCGCCGGGGTGCTCGGCGCGGTCGTCGGGCAGACCCGCGAGGAACTGGCCGACAAGATCGCCCGCTACCGGGCGGCCTGCGCCGGGGCGCCCGAGCAGGGCGGCACGGACGCGCACGGCCGGGTGACGCTGATGACGCACGCCTACGTCGGCGCGGACGAGGCGGAGGTGGTGCGGCTGGTGGCCGCGCCGCTGAAGGCGTACCTGCGCTCGTACGTGCGCCAGACGTCGGCCAACCGCACGGCCGACCGGCGCACCGCCGAGCTGTCGGGCGAACAGACCGCGCTGATGGCCGAGTTCGCGTTCCGCCGCTACCTGCGCTGGGGCTCGCTGCTCGGCTCGCCCGAGTCCTGCCGCAAGATGCTCGCCGACCTGTGCGAGCTGGGCGTGGACGAGGTGGCCTGCTTCATCGACTTCGGCCTCGGCCGGGACACCGTCATGGCCGGGCTGCGCCGGCTCGCCGCGCTGCGGAAGGACGTCTGATGGCCGGGGAGTTCGCGGGGGGCCGGGGGCCGGCCGGCAGCGGCGGGGGCCCGGCCGCCGGGCCCGGGGCGGTCCGTGCCGCCTCGCTCGCCGACCGGTTCGGCGCGCTGGACCGGGAGCGGCGGGTGGCGCTGCTGCGCCGTCTGGTGGCGGCGGGGAAGGTCCAGTCGGTGCCCGCCGTGGTGCCGCCGCGCGGCGCGGACGGGCCGGTGCCGCTGAGCCCGGCGCAGCAGGACCTGTGGGTGTACGACTCGCTGTATCCGGGGACCGGGGCGCTGAACCTGTGCGCCGCCTACCACTTCGACGGGCCGGTCGACCCGGAGCACCTGGCGGCGGCGCTGACGCACGTGCGGGCGCAGCACGACGTCCTGCGGGCGCGGATCACCGGGGAGCCCGGGCAGCTGCTCCTGGAGTTCCCCGAGACCGGGCCGCTGGTCCTGGAGCGGGAGGACCTGCGGGGCTCCGGGCGGGACGTGGCGGCGGCCTTCGACGCGTTCCGGCGGCGCCCGTTCGACCTGGCCGGGGACCACCTGATGCGGGCGCGGTACGTCACGACGGGTCCGGACCGCTCGACGCTGATGCTGGGCCTGCACCACATCGTCACCGACTGGTGGTCCTTCGACGTGCTCCAGGCGGAGTTCGCCGAGGCCTACCGGGCGGTCAGGGACGGCAGGCCGCCCGCGCTCGCCCGGCCCGCGGTCCAGTACGCCGACTTCGCCTCCTGGCAGGGCGAGCTGGCGGAGTCCGGGGTGCTGGACGCGCGCCTGGACTTCTGGCGGGAGTACCTGGCCGGGCCGCCGGGGCCGCTGACCGTGCCGGGCGGTCCGTCCGGGCGGCCGGGCGCGGGCGTCGCCCAGGTCCGCTTCCGGCTGGAGGAGCCGGTGGCGCGGGCGGTGCGGGCGCTGGCCAGGGAGCGCCGGGCGTCGGTGTACGTGGTGCTGATGGCGGCGTTCGCGGTGCTGGCGCACCGGCTGACCGGGGCCGGGGACCTGGTCCTGGGCACGCCGACGGCGAACCGTTCGGCCCGGGGCCTTGAGCGGGTGATCGGGTACGTGATGAACGCCGTGCCCACGCGCTGGCGCATCCGGCCGGGCGACTCCTTCGAGGAGGTCCTCGCGGGCTTCACGGCCGACTTCCCTCGTCTGATGGCGCACGCCGACGTGCCGGTGGGGCGGATCGTGTCGGCGGTGGCGCCGGAGCGGGACGCCGGGCGGTCGCCGCTGTTCCGCTGGGTGTTCATGCACCTGGCGCGCCAGCGCAGTGTGGCGACGCTGCGGGAGTTCTCCCGGCCGGAGCGGATCCACACCGGCGGCGAGCACGACCTGGTGGCGGTGGTGCGGGACGCCGAGGACGGCTCGGAGGCGATGGACGCCAGCTTCGAGGTGCGCGCGGAGCTGTTCGACCCGGCGCTGGTGGAGCGCTGGGCGGACTGCTTCGCGCAGCTGCTGCGGGAGGTGACGCGGGCGCCCGGCACGGCGGTGGACGACCTGGTGCTGCTGCCGCCCGGTGAGCGGGACCGGCTGCTCGCCGCGGGGCGCGGCCCGGCGGCGCCCGCCCCGTCCTCGCTGCCGGACCTGGTGGCCCGCCGGGCCGCCGGGGAACCGGGGGCGGTGGCCCTGGAGGCGCCGGAACTCTCGCTGACGTACGCCGGGTTGTCCGACCGCACCGACCGCCTGGCCGCCCTCCTGGTACGCCACGGGGCGGGCCCGCACCGCCGGGTGGCGCTGCTGCTCGGCCGGGGCCCGCTGGCCGTGGTGGCCGCGCTCGCGGTGCAGCGGGCGGGCGCGGCGCACGTGCCGGTGGACCCGGACTACCCGGCGGCGCGGGTGCGGGCGACGCTGGCGGACGCGCGGCCCGCGCTGCTGGTCACCGACGACCCGGAGGCCGCGGCGCGCGCGCTGAAGGACGCCGTGGGCGCCGCGGACGTGCCGGTCCTGGTGCTCGACGAGCGGGCGTACGACGAGGAGCCCCTGCCGCGGCGGGAGTCGGCCTCCGGCCACCCCGCCTACGTGATCTACACGTCCGGGTCCACCGGCGCCCCCAAGGGCGTGGTGGTCCCGCACGCCGGGATCGCCGCGCTCGCGGGGTCGCTGTGCGAGCGGTACGGGCTCGGTCCCGACAGCCGGGTGCTCCAGCTGGGCTCGCCCGCCTTCGACATCTGGATCGGCGAGCTGTGCATGGCGTTCGGCTCCGGCGGCACGCTGGTCCTGCCGGGGCCGGGGGCGCTCGCGGGCCCGGAGCTGGCGCGGGTGCTGACGGAGCGGGCGGTGACGTTCACGATGCTGCCGCCGTCGGTCCTGGCGACCCTGCCGGAGGGTCCCTACCCGGCGCTGCGGGCCCTGGCGACCGGGGCGGAGGCGTGCCCGCCCGGGCTGGTGGAGCGCTGGTCGGCGGGCGGGCGGCGCGTGCACAACGCGTACGGGCCGACCGAGTCGACGGTGGCCGCGACGCTGAGCGGCCCGGCCGTGGCGGACGGCACCGCGCCGCCGCTGGGCACCCCGGTGGCGGGCACCCGGGCGTACGTCCTGGACGCGCGGCTGCGGCCGCTGCCGGCCGGGGTGCGGGGCGAGCTGTACGTGGCGGGCGAGGGCCTGGCGCTGGGCTACCACGGGTTGCCCGGGGCCACCGCCGAGCGGTTCGTCGCGGACCCCTTCGGCCCGCCCGGCGCGCGGATGTACCGCACCGGCGACCTGGTGCGGCTGCGGGCGGACGGGGCGCTGGACTTCCTGGGGCGCGCCGACGACCAGCTGAAGGTGCGGGGCCTGCGGGTGGAGCCGGGCGAGGTGGCGGCGGCCGTGGCGGCGCACCCGGCGGTGGACCGGGCGGTGGTGGCGGGGCACGGGTCCCGGCTCGTCGCCTATGTGACCCTGCGTCAGGCCGGGGTGGGGCCGGGCGAGTTGCTGGCGCGGGCGGCGGCGCTGCTGCCCGCGCACCTGGTGCCGTCCGACGCGGTGGTGCTGGACGCGCTGCCGCTGCTGCCCAACGGCAAGGTGGACCGGGCGGCGCTGCCCGCGCCGGGGCCGGTGGTCCCGGGCGCGCGGCGGCCCGCCACCGGGCGCGAGGAGGCGCTCTGCGCACTGTTCGCGGAGGTCCTGGGGCTGGAACGGGTGGGCGCGGAGGACGACTTCTTCCGGCTCGGCGGGGACAGCATCATGGCGATCCTGCTGGCCGGGCGGGCCCGGGCGGCCGGTCTGGCGTTCGGCCCGCACGACGTGTTCCTGGCCCGCACCCCGGCGGGCCTCGCGGTGGCGGCGCGGGAGGCCAGGACGCCCGCCGCGGCCGGCTGGGCGGAGGCCGGGCGGCTGCCGCTGACGCCGGTGATGCGCTGGTGGCGCGAGCAGGGCGGCGACCGGTCCGCGTTCACCCAGTCGATGCTGTTCCCGGTGGAGCCGGGCACCGGTGAGGAGCGGCTGCGGGCGGCCGTGGCGGGCCTGGCCGAGCGGCACGGGTCCCTGCGGATCCGGCTGCTGCCGGGCGACGAGGAGCTGGAGGTCGCCGAACCGGGCGTGCTCGTACCGGAGTTCGTACGGGTGGACGCCTCCGGCCCGCAGGACCTGCGGGAGCTCGCGGCCGGGCGGGCACGGGCGGCCCGGCTCGACCCGTACACCGGTCCGGCGCTGCGGGCGGCCTGGCTGGACGCGGGCCCCGACCGCCCCGGCGGGCTGCTCCTGACCGCGCACCACCTGGCCGTGGACGGCGTCTCGTGGCGGGTGCTCGGCCCGGACCTGGCGCTGGCCCTGGCGGGCGGGGAGCCGCCCGCGCCCGGCCTGCCGTTCCGCGCCTGGGCCCTGCTGCTGCGCCAGGAGGCCCTGCACGAGGACCGGGCGGAGGAGGAAACCGCCTGGTGGGAGGGGGGGTTGGCGGGACCGGAGGCGCGGATCGCGGGCGGCCGGGGCGCCGGCGGGACCCGGGCCACCGTGGACAGCGAGCTGGACCCCGAGCTGACCGGGGCGGTGCTCGGCCGGGTGCCCCACGCCTTCCACTGCGGTCCTGACGCGGTGCTGCTGACCGCCCTGGCGACGGCCTGCGCGCGCTGGCGGGGCGACGGCGGCGGGCTCCTGGTGAACCTGGAGGGCCACGGCCGCGAGGAGCTGTCCGAGCCGGTGGACGTCTCGCGCACGGCGGGCTGGTTCACCACGCAGTACCCGGTGCGGCTCGACCCCGGGGACGCGGCCACGGGTCCCGGCGAGGCGCTGAAGCGGGTGAAGGAGCAGCTGCGCGCGGTGCCGCGCGGCGGCCTCGGCTGGGGCCTGCTGCGGTACCTGAACCCGGGCACGGCGCCGCGGCTGGCCGCGCTGCCGGTCCCGGACGTGCGCTTCAACTACCTCGGGCGGCTGTCCGGTTCCGACGTGGCGGGCGGCGAACTGCTCGGCGGGGACCCGGACGGCGTCCCGCTCGGACACGCCCTGGAGGTGGACGTGGTCGCGGTGGACGGGCGGCTGTGCGCGACGTGGTCGTACCCGCGGGGGCTGCTCGACGCCGCTGAGGTGGAGCGGCTGGCCGCGCTGTGGGGGGCGGCGCTGGCCGACCTGGCCGCGCACGCGGCGGACCCGGAGGCGGGCGGGCACACCGCGTCGGACTTCCCGCTGGTGGACCTGAGCCCGGAGCAGCTGGACGCGCTGGAGCTGGACCTGTGAGCGGGGCGGGGGCCGGGGCCGGGCGCGCGGGCGGGGGCGGCCGGGTCGCCGACGTACTGCCGCTGGGGCCCGCGCAGGAGGGCCTGTACGCGTACGCGCTGGCGCACCCGGAGGGGCCCGACCCGTACCTGGTGCAGGCGCGGTTCGAGGTGCGCGGCGCGGTGGACGTGCGGGCGGCGGTGGACCGGCTCCTGGAGCGGCACCCCGTGCTCAAGGCGTGCCTGCGCCACCAGGGCCTGGAGCGGCCGGTGGCGGTGGTGCCGCGCGAGGCGGTGGTGCCGTGGCGGGAGGCGGACGTGCGCGGGCGGGGCCCCGGCGCGGTGGAGCGGGTGCTCGCCGAGGACCGGCTGGTCCGCTTCGACCTGCGGCGCCCGCCGCTGGTGCGGGGCACCGTGATCCGCCACGACGGCGGTACCGAGCTGCTGCTGACCCTGCACCACCTGCTGGTCGACGGCTGGTCGCTGGGGGTGCTGTACGGGGACCTGGACGCCCTGGCGCGGGGCCTCCCGCTGCCCCCGCCGGTGCCGCTGCGGCACTACCTGGCCTGGCTGCGCGGGCGCGACCTGGGCGAGGCCGAGGCGCGGTGGGCGGCGACCCTGCAAGGGCTCGACGGCCCGGCGCCGCTGGCGGTGGACCCGGGGACCGGCGTGGACACGGCAGACCTGGAGCTGCCCACCGACCTGACGGCGGCCCTCGCGGACCGGGCCGCCGGGGCGGGCGTCACCCTCAACACCCTGGCCCAGGCGGCCTGGGCGCTGGTCCTGGCCCGGACCACGGGGACGCGGGACGTGGTCTTCGGCGGCGTGGTCTCGGGCCGTCCGCACGAACTGGCGGGCGTGGCCGAGATCGTCGGCCTGTTCATCAACACCCTTCCGGTCCGGGTGCGGCTGCGCCCCGAGGAGCCGGTCGGCGAGCTGCTCGCCCGGATCCAGCGGGAGCGGGTCGCGCTGGCGCCGTACTACCAGGCGCGGCTCACCGAGGTGGCGCGGGCGGCCGGGCGGGCCGAACTCTTCGACAGCGTCCTGGCGTTCGAGAACTTCCCGCAGCCCCGCGCCGACGCGGAGGCCGTCCTGCGCCCGGTCGCGACCCTCGACGGCACGCACTACCCGGTGTCGCTGGCGGTGGTCGCCGGGGAGCGGATGCTGCTGCGGGTGAACACGCGCGGCGTCCCGGCCGCCCGCACGGCCGCGCGCGTGGGCCGCGCCCTGGCCGAGCTGGCCGGCGACCCGGCGCGCCCGGTGGGGGCGCTGGACGTGCTGCCCCCGGCGGAGGCGGCAGAGGTGCGCCGGTCCTGGCACGGGGACCCGCTCGCCGGTGGCCCGGACACGCTCACGCAGGCGTTCGCGGCCCGGGTGGCCGCCGCACCGGACGCCCCGGCCGTGGAGTGCGGGCCGCTCACGCTCACGTACCGCGCCCTGGACGAGGCCTCGGACGCGCTGGCGGCGGGGATCGCCGGTGCGGGGGTGCGCCCGGGTGAGGTGGTGGCGGTCGCGCTGGCGCGCTCGGCGGAGCTGGTGGTGGCCCAGCTGGCGGTCCTGAAGGCGGGCGCGTGCTGCCTGCCGCTGGACCCGTCCCAGCCCCCGGCCCGCCTGGCGTCGCTGACCGGGGCGGCGGGGGCGCGGGCGGCGGTGGTGGCGGAGGCGGTGGACCTGCCGGCGGACGTGCGCCGCATACCGTACGGGACAGGTGCGGATCTCAGCCGACTACCGGACGGAACAACCGAGGTGACGGATCATCAGTCCGTCCGGAACCACCCCGACTCCCCCGCCTTCCTGATGTTCACCTCAGGCTCCACCGGCACCCCCAAGGGCGTCCTCGTGCCGCACCGGGCCGTCGCGGGGCTCGCCAGGGACCGCCGGTTCGCCGGGCACCGGCGGGTGCTGTTCCACAGCGCGCACACCTTCGACGCCGCGCTGTACGAGGTGTGGGTGCCGCTGCTCGGCGGCGGCACCGTGCTGGTGGCGCCGCCCGGGGAGCGGACCTCGCCGGAGCTGCTGCGGCGGCTGCTGCCCGCGGCCCGGCCCGACGCGCTCTGGCTGACCGCCGAACTCCTGCGCACGGTCGCCGACCTGGACCCGGGCGCGCTCTCCGGGCTGCCCGAGCTGTGGACCGGCGGTGACGTGGTGCCCCCGGAGTCGGTGCGGGCGGTGCGCGAGCACTGCCCGGGGCTGCGGGTGGTCGACGGCTACGGACCCACCGAGGCGACCGTCTTCGCCACCGCCCACCCGGTGGGCGCGGCGGACGGACCGCTGCCGATCGGGCGGCCGCTGGACGGCACCCGGGCCTACGTCCTGGACGAGCTGCTGCGCCCGGTGCCGCGGGGGACGGCCGGGGAGCTGTACCTGGCCGGGCCCCGTCTCGCGCTGGGCTACCTGGGGCGCCCCGGACCGACGGCGGAACGCTTCCTCGCCGACCCCTACGGCCCGCCCGGCTCCCGGATGTACCGCACCGGGGACCTGGCCCGCCAACGCGCCGATGGCGAACTGGAGTTCGCGGGCCGCACCGATGACCAGGTCAAGGTGCGGGGCTTCCGGGTGGAGCCCGCCGAGGTGGAGGCCGTGCTCGCGGCCTGCCCCGGGGTCACCCGGGCCGTGGTGGGCGCCCGGCCGGGGCCCGACGGCACCAAGCGGCTCGTCGCGCACCTGGTGGGCGGTGACCCGGAGCGGGTCAGGGAGCACGCGGCGCGGCTGCTGCCCGCGCACCTGGTGCCCTCGGCCTGGGTCCTGGTCGACGCGGTGCCGCTGACCCCGCACGGCAAGGTCGACCGGGCCGCGCTGCCGGAGCCGCGGGAGCCCGAGGCGCCCCCGGTGGCGGCCAGGCCCGCGCGGCCCGGCCGGGAGCTGCGGCTATGCGCCCTGTTCGCCTCGGTCCTCGGGGTGGAGCGGGTCGGCCCGGACGACGACTTCTTCGCGCTGGGCGGGCAGTCGCTGCTGGCCCTGCGCCTGGTGACGCGCGTCGAGGCGGAGCTGGGCGCCGAGCTGGCGCTGCGGACGCTGTTCGAGGCGCCCACGCCCGCCGGGCTGGCCGCGCGGCTGACCGGGGCGGGGGCGGAGCAGGACGCGTTCGGGCCGCTGGTGACGCTGCGGCGCGGCGACCCTTCGCTGCCCGCGCTGTTCTGCCTGCACCCGGGGTTCGGGCTCGGCTGGGCGTACGCGGCGCTGCTGCCGCACCTGCTGCCGGAGCGCCCGGTGCACGCGGTCCAGGCCCCGTCGTACCAGGGGCGCGCGGTGCCGGACGACCTCGGGGAGCTGGCCGAGCAGTACGCCGGGCTGATCCGGGCGGTCCAGCCGCGCGGCCCGTACCTGCTGCTCGGGCGCTCGTTCGGCGGGCCCGCCGCGCACGAGGTCGCGGTGCGGCTGCGGGCGGCCGGCGAGGAGGTCGCCCTGGTGGCGGTCCTGGACGCGATGCCGAAGCCGGACGCCGTGGCGGCCGTACCGCTCCCGCCGGACGTGGTGGAGCGGGAGGCGCTGCGGGTCCTGCTGCGCAACGCGCTGCCGGGCGGGGCGCCGGAGGACGGCCCGGCCGACCGGGGCGCGGTGGTGGCGCGGCTGCGGGAGCGCAGCCCGGTGCTCGCCGGGCTGCCCGCCGAGCGGTTCGAGGGCCTGGTGGACGGGGTCGGGCAGCTGGTCCGGATGGTGCGGCACTGGCGGCCAGGGCGGTACGACGGGCGGGTGACGCTGTTCTCGGCGACGCGCGGCGCGGAGGCGTCCACCGCCGACAAGACGGCGGCCTGGCGGGCCTGTTCGGCCGCGGTGGACGTGCACGAGCTGGACTGCGAGCACGGCGGCGTGCTCGGTCCGGAGCCGGCGGCGCGGGTGGCGGCCGTCGTGGAGAAGGCGCTCGCGGGGGGCTGAGGGGCATGGACGAGCACGAGGTGTACGAGTTCCCGGTGTCGGAGGCGCAGAGCAGGCTGCTGGTGCTGGCCCAGCTGGACCCGGGCGGCGCGCAGTACCACGTGCCCGCCGCCTTCCGGGTGTCCGGGCCGCTGGACCCGGCGGCGCTGGGCCGGGCACTGGACGCGCTGGTGGCCCGGCACGAGGCGCTGCGCACGGTGTTCCGCACCGGAGCGGACGGGACGCCGGTGCAGCTGGTGGCGGCGCGGGGGCGGGCCGGGCTCCGGGTGCTGCGGGACGTGCCCGCGGGCGCGGCGGACGGGCTGCTGCGGGAAGAGGCGGCGCGGCCGTTCGACCCGGCGCGGGGCCCGCTGCTGCGCTGCGTGCTGCTGGCCCTGGACGACGGCTCGCACCGGCTGCTGCTCGTGGCCCACCACCTGGTGTGCGACGGCTGGTCGCTGGGGGTGCTGCTGCGCGACCTGGAGCGGGCGTACGCGGCGGAGCTGACGGGCACCCCCTGGGACGCGCCCGAACTCCCCTTGCAGTTCCCCGACTTCGCGGCGTGGCAGCGCGAGCGACTGGCGGCCGGCGGCTACGCGGCGGCGGTGGCGCACTGGGCCGGGGAGCTGCGCGGCGCGCCGGAGACGGCGGCGCTGCCGCTGGACCGGCCGCGCCCCGCGGTGCTCTCGGCGGCGGGCGGCACGGTGCGCTTCCCGCTGGGGGCGGGGGTGCGCGAACGGCTGGCCGCGCTGGCCCGGGAGGCGGGCACGACGCCGTTCACGGTGCTCTTCGCGGCGTACGCGGTCCTCGTGGCCCGGCTGACCGGCCGCGAGGACCTGGTGATCGGCTTCCCGGTGTCGGGGCGGGACCGCCCCGAGCTGCAGGAGCTGGCCGGGATGCTGACCAACACCCTGGCGCTGCGCCTGGACCTGTCGGGCGACCCGTCCTTCGGCGCCCTGGTGGCCCGGGTGCGGGACCGGGTCGCGGCCGGGCGCCCGCACCAGGACGCGCCGTTCGAGGCGGTGGTGGACGCGGTGGCGCCGGTCCGCGACACCAGCCACGACCCGCTGGTGCAGGTGGTGTTCGGCTACGACGATGACACGGACCTGGGCCTGCGGCTCGCGGGCGCCAGGGTGGAGCCGTGCGAACTGACCCTGGACACGGCCAAGTTCGACCTGCACCTCCAGGTGGAGCGGCGCGGCGGGGAGCTGGCCGCGCAGCTGATCTTCCGCCGGGACCTGTTCGACGCGGAGACGGTACGGCGCTGGGTCCCGGCCTTCCGCACCCTGCTGGACGCCCTGCTCGGCGCGCCCGGCGCTCCGGTGTCCCGGGCCGAGGCGGTCCCGGCGGACGAGCGGGCCCGCACCCTGGCGGACGCCGACCGCACGGCGCTGGCCGCCCCGGTGGACCGGCTGGTGCCCCGGCTGGTCGCGGACCGGGCGGCCGAGCGGCCGGACGCCACGGCCCTGGTGTGCGGTGCGGTCTCGCTGACGTACCGCGAACTGCTCGGCCGGGCGGACCGGCTCGCGCACCGGCTGCGGGCGGCCGGGGTGGGCCCCGGGGTCCGGGTGGCCCTGCTGCTCAGCCGCTCCCCGGCGCTGGGGGTGGCGGCCCTCGCGGTGCTGCGCGCGGGCGGCGCGTTCGTCCCGCTGGACCGGGCGCACCCGCCGGCCCGGCTCGCGTACATGGTCGGGAACGCGGGCGCGGGCCTGCTCCTGGCGGACGCGGTGACCGCACCGGCCGCCCTCGGCCTGGGCGCGCAGGTGCTGCGGGCGGACGAGGACGACCCCTCGGGGCCGCGGGCCGAGCCGGTGGCCGTGCGGCCCGGGGACCTGGCGTACGTGCTGTACACCTCGGGCTCGACCGGGGTGCCCAAGGGCGTCGCCGTGGAGCACCGGGCGCTGGCGAACCTGGCGGTGGCGGTGCGGCCCGAGTTCCCGGTGGGCCCGGACGACCGGGTGCTGCAGTACGTCTCGACCGGCTTCGACGTGGCCGTCTCGGACCTGTTCTTCCCCTGGGTCGCCGGGGCGGAGCTGCACCTGGCGGGCGACGACGAGCGGCTCGGCGACGCGCTGCTGGCCCGGCTGCGGGAGTCGCGGATCACCTACGTGTTCCTGCCGCCGTCCGCCGGGATGTCGCTGCCGCCCGGGGACCTGCCCCACCTGCGGACCCTGGCGGTGGGCGGCGAGGCCTGCCCGCCGGAGTTCGTGGAGCGCCTCAGCGCGCCGGGGCGGCGGATCGTCGACGCCTACGGCCCGGCCGAGGCCACCGTGTACTCCACGACGGCGGTGCTCCGGCCGGGACGCCCGGTGGTGATCGGCCGCCCGGTGCCGGGCTCGCGCGCCTACGTCCTGGACGCCCGGCTGCGGCCGGTGCCGTGCGGGGTGACCGGCGAGATCTACCTGGCGGGCGCCACGCTGGCCCGGGGCTACACCGGGCAGCCCGCGATGACCGCCGAGCGCTTCGTCGCCGACCCGCACGGCCCGGCGGGCACCCGGATGTACCGCACCGGGGACCTGGGCCGGTTCGACGCCGAGGGGGTGCTGCACTACCTGGGCCGGGCCGACACCCAGGTGAAGGTGCGCGGCATCCGCATCGAGCTGGGCGAGGTGGAGACCCTGCTGGCCGCGCACCCGGCGGTGCGGCACGCGGCGGCGGCGGTGCGCGAGGGGCGCCTGGTGGCGTACGCGGTGGGCGCGGACGTGGCCGACGAGGTGCTGCGCGCGCACCTGGCCGAGCGGCTGCCCGGGTACATGGTGCCGGAGGCCTTCGTGCGCCTGCCGGAGCTGCCGCTGAACCGCTCGGGGAAGCTGGAGCGCTCCCGGCTGCCGGACCCGCCTGCCGAACGGCCCCGTCTCGACCAGGAGTTCACGGCGCCGAGGCCGGGGACCGAGGAGGCGGTGGCCGGGGCCTGGGCCCGGGTGCTGACCGTGGACCGGGTCGGCGCGCACGACAACTTCTTCGACCTGGGCGGCAATTCGGTGCGCCTGCTGGCCGTGCTGGGGGCGCTGCGCGAGCGGTTCGGCCTCGGCGAGGACCGGCTCACCCTGGTGGACCTGTTCCGCCGCCCCACCGTGGCCGCGCTCGCCGCGCACCTGGACGGCCCGGCACCGGCGCCCGGCGCCGCCACCGACACCGGCGCCGAGGCCGCGCGGCGCGGCGCCGAGCGGCGCCGCCGGGCCGCCGCCGCACACCAGCTCCGATCCCGGAAGGGCACAGCCCGATGAACGACCTGACGCACGGCACCCCCGCCGACCACGCCGACCTCGACGGCGCCCACGAGCCGGACGGCGCGATCGCGGTCGTGGGCATGGCGGGGTGCTTCCCCGGCGCCCCCGGCCTCGCCGCCTACTGGGCCAACCTGCGCGACGGGGTGTGCGCGCTGACCGACTTCACCGAGGCGGAGCTGCTCGCCGACGGCGCGGACCCGGCGGTGCTCGCGCACCCCGGCCACGTGCCGTCGAAGGGCTTCCTGGCGGACGCGGACCGCTTCGAGGCGCCGCTGTTCGGCTTCAACCGGACCGAGGCGGCCGTCCTCGACCCGCAGCACCGGCTGCTGCTGCAGACCGCCTGGGCGGCGCTGGAGGACGCGGGCCACGACCCGCGCCGGGTGCCGGGGCGCACCGGGGTGTACGTGGGCGGCAGCCCGACCGAGCACATGCTGGCGGCGGCCACCTCGGCGCGGCTCGCGGCGTCGGTGGGCGCGATGCAGGTGCGGGTGCTGACCGACCGCGAGTTCCTGGCGCCCTGGATCTCGTACCGCCTCGGACTGACCGGGCCCAGCGTCAACGTGCAGACGGCGTGCGCCACTTCGCTGACGGCGGTGCACCTGGCGGCGCAGGCGCTGCTGCTCGGCGAGTGCGACACGGCGCTGGCGGGCGGCGCCTCGGTGGACGTGGTGCGCCGGGCGGGCTACCTGCACGCGGAGGGCGGGATCTTCTCCCCCGACGGCCGCTGCCGCCCCTTCGACGAGAAGGCCGCGGGCACCGTCCCGGGCAGCGGCGCCGGCCTGGTGGTGCTGCGCAGGCTGGCGGACGCGCTGGCGGACGGGGACCCGGTGCGGGCGGTGGTGCGGGGCACGGCGGTCACCAACGACGGCGCCGCCAAGGTCGGCTTCACCGCGCCGGGCGTCGACCGGCAGGCGGCCGCGCTGGCCGAGGCGTGGGCGGCGGCCGGGCTCGACCCGGCGCTCGCGGGCCACCTGGAGGCCCACGGCACGGGTACGGAACTGGGCGACCGGATCGAACTGGCGGCGGCGGCCGAGGTGTTCGGGCCCGAGCCGCGCGCCTACCTCGGCGCGGTCAAGGCGAGCGTCGGCCATCTGGACGCGGCGGCCGGGGTGGCCGCCCTGATCAAGTCGGTGCTGATGCTGGAGCACCGCACGCTGGTGCCCACGGTGAACGTGACCGCGCCCGCCGCCGGGCCCTTCCGGCTGGTGGACCGGGCGCTGCCCTGGGAGCCGCCGCCGGGTGGCGGCCCGCGCCTGGCCGGGGTGACCTCGGTGGGCATCGGCGGCACCAACGCCCACGTGGTGCTGGCCGAGGCCCCGCCGCTCCCGGCCCCCGCCCCCGTACCGCGCACCCCCGAGGTGCTGCCGGTCTCGGCCACGACGCCCGGGCAACTGAACGTGCTGGTCGCGGAGTTGGTACGGGTCCTGGGCGCCGCGGACGCGCCCGCGCTGGCCGGCGTGGCGCACACCCTGCGCACCGGCCGCACCCCGCTCCCGGCGCGCACCTACGTGGTGGCGTCCGACGCCGCCGAGGCGGCCGCGAAGCTGGCGGCGGGGGTGCGCGACCCGCACCCGCTGGGCGAGGCGTGGCTGCGCGGCGAGGAGGTGCGGTGGCCGGTGGTGGCGGGCGCGCGCCGGGTCACGCTGCCCGGCTACCCGTTCGCCGGGGAGTCCCACGGCGCGCTCACGCTGACCGCGCCGCACGGGGACGCGCCGGAGCCGGGGCCCCGTGACGCGCAGGACGCGCCGGACGGCGGGGCGGAGGCGGCCGTGGGCGCGGTGCTGTGCGAGGCGCTGGGCCTGACGGGCCCCGAGGAGCTCGACGGCAGCTACTTCGGCGCGGGCGGCGACTCGCTGACCGCGGTGCACCTGGTCGGGCGGCTGCGCGACGAGCTGGGCCTGGACGTGCCCGTGGACCTGTTCCTGGAGGAGCTGACGCTGCGCGAGCTGGCCGGACGGATCGCGGCGGGCGGCCCGGGCGACGACGAACTGGCCTCGCTCCTGGACGAGTTCGAGGCGAACGGGTGAGCCAGGCCGTGGACCTCCTGGACCCGCGGCTGCACGCCGGGCGGGACCTGCGCCCGCTGTGGCGGGAGCTGCGGCGCACCGAGCCGGTGCGCCGGCAGCCGGTGGACGCCTCGGCGGGCCTGGCGGTGCCCGGCTTCTGGGTGGTGACCCGGCACGCGGACGTGCTGCGGGTGCTGCGCGACGCGCGGGGCTTCTCCTCGCGGGGCGGCAACATGCTGGCGACGCTGCTCAGGGGGTACGACTCCGGGGCCGACAAGATGCTCGTGGTCACCGACGGCCCCCGGCACGGCGCCCTGCGCGGGCTGCTGTCCGCCGGGTTCGGGCCGCGCGGCCTCGGCGCGGTGGAGGAGTCGGTCGCCCGCTCCACGCGCGCGCTGCTCGCCGAGGCGGTGGCCCGCGGCAGCGGGGACTTCGTCGCCGAGGTGGCCGCCCAGGTGCCGCTGCGCGCCATCTGCGAGCTGCTCGGGGTGCCGGAGGCGGACCGGGCGCGGGTCCTGGAGCTGACCGGCACCGCGATGCTGGGCGACGAGTCGCGGGAGGCGTCGGTGGAGACGCGGATCGCGCGCAGCGAGATCATGCGGTACTACCTGCGGCTGGCAGCCGAGCGCCGGGACGCGCCCGGCTCGGACCTGATCAGCCTGCTGGTGGGCGCCGAGGTGGACGGCCGCCCGCTGTCCGAGGAGGAGGTCCTGCTCAACTGCTACAACCTCGTCATCGGCGGTGACGAGACGGCCCGGCTGGCCATCGCGGGCGGGCTGCTCGCGCTGGCCGAGCACCGGGAGCAGTGGGAGCGGCTGCGCGCGGACGCCTCGCTGGTGGACCGGGCGGCGGAGGAGGTGCTGCGCTGGACCTGCCCGGTGGCGCACGTGGGCCGCACGGCGCTGGCGGACACCGAGCTCGGCGGGGTGCGGATCGCGGCGGGCGACGCGGTGACCCTGTGGTGCGCCTCGGCCAACTTCGACGAGGAGGAGTTCGCCCTGCCGGACGCCTTCGACGTGGGGCGCACCCCCAACCGGCACGTCACCTTCGGCTTCGGGGCGCACTTCTGCCTGGGCGCCCGGCTGGCCCGGGTGGAGGTCCGGGCGCTGCTGTCCGAACTGCGGCTCCAGGTGGGCTCGTTCCGGGTGACGGGCCCGGCGCCCCGGATCGCGTCGAACTTCGTGCGCGGGGTCAGCGCGCTGCCGGTGGAGTTCGGTCCGGCAGCCGGTCGCCGATGATCCGCACCAGGGCGGGCAGCTGCTCCTTGAGGTAGAAGTGGCCGCCGGGCAGCACGTGCAGCTCGAAGGGCCCCTCGGTCTCGGCCTCCCAGGCGCCGACCGCCGCCGCTCCGGCGCGCTCGTCGCGGTCGCCGGTGAGCGCGACCAGCGGGCAGGGCAGCGGGGCGGCGGGCCGGTGGGCGTAGTCGTCGACGGCCCGGTAGTCGGCGCGCAGGGCGGGCAGCACGACCCGCAGCAGCTCGGGGTGTTCCAGCAGCGCGGGGTCGGTGCCGCCGAGCTTCACCAGCTCGTCCAGGAGCGCGTCGTCGTCCAGGGTGCTGACGTGCGGGACGCCCCGGGGCGGCCAGGGCAGGGCGGGGGCCTGGCGCCCCGAGGCGAACAGCACGAGCGGCGGGCGCCCCCGGTCGCGCAGCAGCCGGGCCGCCTCGAAGGCGACCAGGGAGCCCATGCTGTGGCCGAACAGGGCGAACCGCTCGCCGTCGGGCAGCGCGTCGACGGCCGCCGCGGCCAGCGCCCGTACGTCGGGGATCGTCGGCTCCTGGAAGCGGTCGTGGCGGCCGGGGTACTGCACGGCGACGACCTCGGCGCGCCCGCGCAGGGCGGCGGAGAGGTCGTAGTAGGCGCCGGCGGCGCCCCCGGCGTGCGGGAAGCACACCAGTCGTACGGTCTCCTCGCCGTCCGCCACCGGGTGGAACGTCCTGGTCCACGCGCCCATCTCGGCCTGCCTCCCCGTCCGCGGTACCCGTTGCCCGGGCCAGCCTACTGAGGGACGGGGGTGCGGGGACGGGGGGCCCGATCACGGACGGGGCCCGATCACGGACGCGGGCGCCCCGGTGCGCGCTGCGCCGAGGCGCGCTCGTTCTTCTACGACTACGCCCGCGCGCTACGCCGAGGCCCGCTTCTTCGGGGCCGCCTTCTTCGCGGGCGCCTTCTTCGCCGTCTTCGCCGTCGACTTCACGGCGGCCGTCTTCTTGGCCGCGGTCTTCTTGGCGGTGCCCGTCGACTTCTTGGCGCCGGTCTCCTTGGGGGCGGCGGGGGCGCTCTTCTTGCGGGCGGCGCGCTTGCGGATCGGGGTGACCTCGGCGACCTCGCCGTCCGCCGTCCCCGCGGGCTCCTCGCCGCGCGCCTCGCGGGCCGCGCGCACGCTGCCCTCCAGGGCCGCCATCAGGTCGATGACCTGGCCGCCGCCCTTCTCGGCGGCGGGGGCGCGGACCTCCCCGCCGCCCGCCTTGGCGGCGATCATCTCCTCGACGGCGGCGCGGTAGTCGTCGTGCAGGGTGTTCAGGTCGACCTCGCCGAGGGTGTCCATCAGGGCGTCGGCCAGGTCGAGTTCGGCGTCGCGGACGGTGACGGAGGTGTCGGGGGCGACGCCCTCGGGCGCGCGGATCTCGTCGGGCCACAGCAGGCCGTGCATGGCGATGACGTCGCCGACGACCCGGAGCATGCCGAGCCGCTCGCGGCCGCGCAGGGCGAACTTGGCGACGGCCACCTTCTCGCTGCGCTTGAGCGCCTCGCGCAGCAGGGTGTAGGGCTTGGCGGCCGGGACGCCGTTGGCGGAGAGGTAGTAGGCGGCGTCCATCTGGAGCGGGTCGATGGAGGCGGCGGGCACGAAGGCGACGATCTCGATCGTCTTGGCGGTGGGCAGCGGCAGGGCGGCCAGGTCGGCGTCGGTGATCGGGATGACCGTCCCGTCCGCGTCCTCGTACCCCTTGCCGATGTCGGCGGCGGCGACCTCCTCCTCGTCGAGCTCGCACACCTTGCGGTAGCGGATGCGCCCGCCGTCGGCGGTGTGGATCTGCCGGAAGGAGACCGAGCGGCTCTCGGTGGCGTTGACGAGCTTGATCGGGATGCTGACCAGGCCGAAGGAGATGGCGCCGTTCCATATGGATCGCACGATCAGTCCCTTTCGTCGCGAATGCCGGGATTCGATGGGATTCTCATCGTATGACGCCGATCACGGAGGTGGAGGGGCGGCGGCTCCCGCTCAGCAACCTCGACAAGGTCCTCTACCCGGCCACCGGCACCACCAAGGGCGAGGTCCTGCACTACTACGCCACCACCGCCGGATCCCTGCTCGCGCACCTCTACGGCCGCCCGGTGTCCTTCCTGCGCTACCCGGACGGCCCCGGGGGCCAGCGCTTCTTCACCAAGAACCCGCCGCCCGGCACCCCCGCCTGGGTGAGGACGGCCGAGGTGCCCCGCTCGGCGCACGCCGTCGCCCGCCAGGTCCTGGTGCAGGACCTGGCGTCGCTGATGTGGGCGGCGAACCTGGTGGTGGAGTTCCACACCCCGCAGTGGCAGGCCGACGAGCCCGCCCGGGCCGACCGGCTGGTGCTCGACCTGGACCCGGGCGCGCCCGCCACCGTGGTGGAGTGCTGCGCGGTGGCCCTGTGGCTGCGCGACCGGCTGGCCGCGGACGGACTGCACGCGTACGCGAAGACCTCCGGGTCCAAGGGCCTCCACCTGCTCGTCCCGCTGCGGCCCACGCCCTCGGAGGACGTCTCGGCGTACGCGAAGGGGCTCGCCGTGGAGGCCGAGGCGGCGCTGCCCGGGCTGGTCGTGCACAAGATGGCCCGGGCGCTGCGCCCCGGGAAGGTCTTCGTGGACCACGGCCAGAACGCGGCGGCCAAGACCACCGCCGCCCCCTACACCCTGCGCGCCCGCGCCGAGCCGACCGTCTCCACCCCGGTGACCTGGGCGGAGGTGGAGGAGTGCGGCAGCCCGGCGCGGCTGGTCTTCCGGCTCGGCGACATCGCGGCGCGGCTGGCCCGGTACGGGGACCTGATGGGCCCGCTGATCAACCTCAACCGCGCGGGCCGGCTGCCCCGGGCCTGAGGCCCCGAGGGAGGGCCATACGGGACGGAGGGCGCCGCTGTCCACCCCGCGAGGGCGTACGGGAGCACCCGGGGGCGCGCCCTTCGAGCACGCGCGCCCGCGCCCCCGCCCGGCCGCCTCACGCCCGCAGCCACGTCCTGCGGTCCCGCGCCACCGCGTACAGCGACTCGATGTCCGCCGGTTTCAGGACGCCGCCCGCCCGCGCGAGCACGGACTGTATCTCGCCGCCCTCCAGGACCCGTACGCCGACGGGCGGAGGGATCAGTTCCAGCCGACTCGCGCCCACCACCGCGAGCACCGGCCGGACCGCCGTCGCCAGCGCGTGGGAGGCCCGCTCGGCGTCCCTGCGGACCCACCGGATCCACGGCAGCGGCTCGCCCCTGCCCACCGCGACCAGCGGGTCGGCGGCCCGCACCCGGGCCCGGTGGGCGGCCAGCGTGCGCAGGACCAGCACGCCCGCGGGCCCGATGAGCAGGTGGTCCACCCGCGCGCCGCCCGGCAGCGGGACGCAGTGCAGCGCCCGCCACCCGGCCCCCTCGAGCCCGTCGAGCGCCGCGCCGATCTCCTGGTGGGCGGCCAGTTCCGCACGGCGCGGGTCGGCGCGCAGCAGGCGCCGGGACGGCGCGCCCCGGTCCAGGTCGACCAGCAGCGCCTCCCCCGGACGGTTCGGCGCGAGGTCGTCGTCGGGGTGCAGCGAGAGCCGCGCGAGGTCCGCGGCGGTCGGCACCGGAGGCGGCCCGACGGTCACCGAACCGGTGACGAAGGGCGCCAGCGCGGCCATCACCTCGGCCTCGTCCACGCCCGTGAGCAGGCTGATCCTGCCGGAGCCACGGTCGAACCAGGCGACGCAACTCCCGTTCGGCAGGCTCACGTAGAGCCGGTCCCCGCCGTGTCCGTGGGCCGGTGTCACACGCAGTGCGGTCATCCCCCATCACCCCACGGACCATGGGAACAGTCCCGACCCCGAGTGGGCAATATCCAGGGAGGGGAACTGCGCCAGCGGTGTCCGATTGCCGGGTCCTGGTTGTCGGTCGGGTGGTGCACACTGGCCCCCAAGTGCAGTGCTCGCGGGGAGGGAAGGGCATGTTCACGGGGATCGAAGAGGTCGACTGGCCCTCGCTCGGTCACGCCTTCGGGCCTGCCGACGACGTGCCCGGCATGCTGCGCGCGCTCGCCTCCGCCGACCAGGCGGAGCGCGAGCTGGCCCTGGACGCGCTGTACGGCACGGTGCACCACCAGGGCGACGTGTACGACTCGACGCTGGCCTGCATCCCCTTCCTGCTGGAGCTGGTGGCCGACCCGGCGGTCCAGGACCGGGGCGGTCTGGTGGAGTTGCTGACCAGCATCGGCTCCATCGACCTGGCCGGCGACGACGAGACGGAGCAACTGGACCCGGAGGACGAGGAGTTCGAGGACGCGGCGAACTACGCGATGGCGGCCGCGGCCGTCGCGGCCGGCGCCGACGTCTTCCTGGGCCTGCTGCGCGACGACGACCCGGAGGTGCGGCTGACCGCTCCGGGCGCGCTCGCCTCGCTGCACGGCGAGCCGGAGCGGGTCCTGGAGCTGCTGCGCGAGCGGCTGACCGTGGAGACCGACACCGAGGTCCGGCTGGCGCTGGTGGACGCGGTGGGCCGGATCGCCCTGCGGTACGGGTCGCTGCGCGAGGAGACCGTGGACTGGCTGCGCTGGCTGATGGGCGCCGCGCAGTCGCCCGTGCTGCGGCTCGCGGTGCTGGCCCAGCTGGCGCGCTGCGCGCCGGAGCGGCTGCCGCGCGACATCGTGGCCACCACGACCGGGCTGCTGCGCGCGGTGCGCGCGGAACCGGCCCTGCCGCTCCCGCTCCCGCCGCCGCCCGCCGAAGGTCCGGCCGAGAGCGCTCCCGAGGCGGCCCCGGAGGTCCCGGGCGACGGGGTGCGGCCGGCGCCGACCCTGGTGGGTCAGTTGCGGGAGCTGCGCGAGGAGCACCCGCCGGGGCCGGGGACGCCGTGGACGGACGACCTGTTGCGCACCCTGCACACCGCGCTGGACGACCGGGTCGACGACCGCATCGAGCTGGTCACCGCCCAGCTGCACAACCCGGACCCGGCACAGCGCACGGACGCGATCTGGATGTGCGGGAGTCTGATACGGACCTGGCGCGGGCGGTACGACGAGGTGGTGCGGCTGGTCGGGACGCAGCTCATGGAGCCGGACCCACGGCCGCGCGAGGCGGCGACCGGCTGGCTGGAGGGCCTGTTCGTGCTGGCCCGGCCGGCCGCCGACGCGCTGGCGGCCCGGGTGGCCCTGGACCCCGAGCCGTGGGCCCGCGGCCACGAGGGCAGCCGGGCGGCGCTGGGCAGCGCCCTGCTCGCGCTGGCCCGCTGCGGGGACCCCAGGGCGGTGCCGGCCCTGGCGGCGGCGCTGGAGGAGGGCGAGCTGCGCGACCAGCTGGCGCACGCGGTGTCGTTCCTGGGCGGGCACGCGGCCCCGCTGGCGCCCGGGCTGCGCCGCAGGCTGGGCCGGGTCGCGCTGGACGACGAGCTGTACGACCGGGCGGCGCCGCTGCTGCGGGCCCTGGCGGGCCTGGGGCACGCGGAGGCGCTGCCGGAGGTGCTGCGGGTGCTGCGGGGGGCACCCGCGTTCCGCCGGCACTGGGTGGTCGAGGCGGCACTGCGGACGCTGGCCGCGTTCGGTCCGGCGGCCCGTGAGGCCGTACCGGACCTGCGGGCGCTGCTGGGCGAGGACACGGCCGCGCTGTCGACCGGGGCGGCGCGGGCGCTGTGGCGGATCGAGGGCGACACGGACGCGGTGCTGCCGGTGCTCGGCCGCTGGCTGGGCTCGCGCGCGCCGGGCGACCGGCGGGCGGCGGCCCGGGCGCTGGGCTCGATGGGTCCGGGGGCGGCCGGGGCGGCGGGCGCGCTGCGCGGCTGTCTGACGGCGCCTGACGTGTGGGTGCGCACGGACGCGGCGGCGGCCCTGTGGCGGGTGAGCGGGGACGAGCGGGACGCGCTGCCCGCGCTGCTGGCGGCCTGGGAGGAGAACCGTTACGTACGGGTGGAGGCGGCGCGCTGCCTGGTGCTGATGGGCCCGTGGGCGACGGGCGCGGCGGCGGCGCTGCGGGCGGAGCTGGCCCGGCGGCGGCGGCACAACGTGGTGGACGGCGGCTCGGGCAGCCACGACATCGACGAGGACGAGCGGCTGCTGGCGCTGTGCCGGGAGGCACTGGCCGGTCTCGGCGAGGAACCGGGGGTGCTCTGACCCGGGGGCCTCTGACCCGGGGGTCCTCTGACCCGGGGGTCCTCTGACCCGGGGGTCCTCTGCCCTGGGGGCCTCTGCCCCGGGGTCCTCTGACTCAGGGGGGCTCTGACCCGAGGTGCTCTGACCCGGGGGTCCCTTGGCCCGGGCTGATCTGGCCCGAGGCGCTCTGGCCCGGGCGTTCTCCGGCCAGGGCTGCTCTGATCCGGGCTGCTCCGGCCCGGGGGCTCTCCGGCCCGGGCGTTCTCCGGCCCCGGGCGCGGCCGCGATCGTTGACGCCGCCGTGCGTACACCTATGGCCCGCTGTTACACAGCTGACGATATGCCGCAACAGCGGACACATAGCCTCGAAGGCGTCAGCAAGCGCACAGCAGTGAGGACCCACCGTGAGCCACTCCCGCCACCGCAGCCTCTTCCGCGCCGCCGCTGTCGCCGTCGTCGCGAGCGGCGCCCTGGCGGTCCCGGCGGCCGCCTTCGCCACGGACGCGACCGTCACCCCGCAGGAGTCCGGCGCCGTGCACGTCGTCCCGAAGGGGCCGGTGAAGGCCGGTACCGAGGACTACGCCCCCGCGCGGGACAGCGCCACCCTGATCGCCGCGGGCGGCGGCCTGGCCGCGCTCGGCGCCGCGGGCATGGGCTTCGCGATGCTCCGCCGCGGCCGCACGGACCGCTGAGCCGTGCGCGCCCCCGAGCCCGGTCCCGTACCGCCGGAACCCCCGATGAGCAGCAGTCCCGCCCCCGGCGCGCCCGCGCCGGAGCCCCGGGCCCCCCGGCGGCCCGGGCGCGGCACGATCGTCGCCGCCTCCGCGCTGGCCGTCGCGCTGGGCGGCGGCCTGATCGCCTGCGGCCAGGGCTCCGCGAGCGGCTCCCCGGCGCCCGACGTCTCGGTGACCGACAGCGCGACCACCCGGCCGGGCAAGGACACCGCGGGCCGCCCGATGAAGCGGTCGAAGCCGGTCCGGCTGGCCGTCCCGTCCGCCGGGGTGGACGCCTCCCCCGTGCTCGACCTGGGCCTGGACGCGAACCAGGAGCTCCAGGTGCCCTCGGTGGCGCAGGCGGAGCGGCCCGGCTGGTACACCGGCAGCGTGACGCCCGGCGAGAAGGGCGCCTCCGTGCTCGTGGCGCACTACGACACCGCCGAGGGCCCGGCGCTGATGCGGAACGTGGCCCGGGTCAGGACGGGCGACCTGATCGAGGTGGGCCGCGCGGACGGCACGACGGCGGAGTTCCGGATCCGCGAGATCCAGCAGGTCGACAAGAAGGCCTTCCCGACGCGGAAGGTCTACGGGGCGACGGACCGGCCCGAGCTGCGCCTGATCACCTGCGGCGGCCCGATCGAGGGCGGCCACCGCGCGGACAACATCATCCTCTACGCCGACCTGGTGCGTTGATGCCTCCCGTTCTCCACGGGGACGGTGGCCCGGTCCCCGGAAGCACGGCCCGCCTGGTGAAATAGAACAGCAGGACCCACCGGGGCAGCCACGAGGAGACCATTGAGCCCGCACCGACGCTCGCGCACGACACCGCTCGTGGCGGCCGGCACGCTGCTGCTGGCCGGCCTGCTCGGCGGGTGCGGCGACGCGGGCGACCTGCGCAGCGCGGGCCCGACGCCCACCGCGGTCGGGCCGGTGCGGCTCTGGCCCGACCTGCCGCCGGTCACCACCCCGCCCAACGACTACGGCGAGTCCGACACCGAGCGGGTGCCGGGCGTCGAGGTGCCCGGTGACGACGTGCACAAGGTCGACGCGGTGAAGGTCGTGCAGGCGGAGGCCTCGGCGCACCCGGACTCGTACAGCGGGGCGGACGGCCTGTACGAGGAGACGGTCCGGCAGCTGGACGCCTGCGGGAGCGCGCCGGCGAAGTGCCCGGTGCTCAAGCCGTACTACCGGGACCTGACCGGCGACGGGAAGGACGACCTGGTCGTCGGCATCAAGATGCCCGGCCAGCAGACCGCCGTCCGCGTCTACATGCCCGAGAAGGGCGGTCTCACCCGGATCATGTCCACCTCCGACCAGATCGTCAGCGTCGAGCTCGCCGGGCGCGACCTGGTGACCCGCGCGGTCTCGGCGGGCATCCCCGGCTACGAGTACCGCACCGCCTGGTCCTGGGACGACCAGCAGCGCGTGATGCTGCCGCAGCGCGACGAGATCATCCGGGTCAAGCCGCGCGCCTCGCAGGAGCCCGGGCCCGCGGCGGGCGCGCCCGAGCCGCCGGCCGCCGCGCCGGACCCCCGCGACGGCGTGCTGCCGGACGCCCCCGACGACCTCACGGCGGCCGACCGGTGAGCCCGGGGACCCCGCCGCCCGCCCGGCCGCGCCTGCTGCGGCTGCCGCGCTGGACCGCGACGCTCACCTGGAAGGCGGCCGTCTTCATCACGGTGATGTGCTGCGCGCTGGCCGCGCTGCTCGGCGCCCTGGTGCACGTCTCGGTGACCCGCCAGACGGTGGACCAGGCGCGCGAGAAGGCGCTGTCACGTCTTTCGGACATCACCCGGTCGTACGAATCCGGTGAACCGGTCCCGCGCTTCGGCGGCATCGACCCCGACGGCCTGCCCGCCGCGCTGCGGGCACTGGCCGTGCGCGGCGAGCGGGGCACCATGGTCGCCGACTACCGGGGCAGGCCCACGATGTGGGCGGCGGGCCCGGCGGACGGCCGGGCGCTGGCGGTGCGGGTGGACTACTCGCTCAGCGCCAGCACGATCTCGGGCCTGGACCAGGCGATCGTGGGGTCCTCGGTGCTGGCGATCGGCGCGACCCTGCTGGTCGGGGCGTTCGCGGTGACCCGGGTGACCCGGCGGCTTCACCTGACCGCGCAGGTGGCCCGGCGGATCAGCGCGGGCGACCTGGACGCGCGGGTCAACGACCCGCGGACCAAGGACCCCACGCGCCCGCAGGACGAGGTGGCCACGGTCTCCGGGGCGCTGGACACCATGGCCTCCTCGCTCCAGGGCAAGCTGCTGAGCGAGCAGCGCTTCACCGCGGACGTGGCGCACGAGCTGCGCACCCCGCTGACCGGCCTGTCGGCGGCGGCAGAGCTGCTCCCGGAGGGCCGCCCGGCGGAGCTGGTCCAGGACCGGGTGCGGGCGATGCGGGCGCTGACCGAGGACCTGCTGGAGATCTCCCGGCTGGACGCGCGCAACGAGACCGTCGACATGGACGTCCTGGACCTGGCGCGGCTCGCCGAGCGGGTGGTGCGGGCGTCGGGGACGGCCACCGAGGTGCTGGTGCTGCGCGACGCCCGGGTGGAGACCGACCGGCGCCGCCTGGAGCGGGTGCTGGGCAATCTGATCGCCAACGCCCACAAGCACGGCGGGCAGCCGGTGTGGGTGGTGGTGGACGGCCCGGTGGTGACGGTGCGGGACCACGGCGAGGGCTTCCCGGAGTACCTCCTGGAGCACGGCCCGCAGCGGTTCCGCACCGAGAGCGGCAGCAAGGGGCACGGCCTGGGGCTGACCATCGCGGTGGGCCAGGCGGCGGTCATCGGCGCCTCCCTGGGCTTCGACAACGCGCCCGACGGCGGGGCCAGGGCGCGGCTGACGCTCACGGAGTTCACCGAGGACGACCACGACGGGGACCCGGACGCCGCTCACGCGGAGTGACCCTTCACGCGGAGTGACCCTTTGCGATCACCGAGTGGCGATCTTACGGTGAAGCAGACCTGACCGTGGTCGGTCACCGCGGTCGGTCGACCCCCCACGCCGGAGCCCGCCGGGCTCCCCCCACTCCGGAGGCGCCATGTCACCGCGTTCCCTCGCCCTCGCCACCGCCGCGATATCCCTGACCGCGACGCTGGCCGCCGCGCCCTCGGCGCTCGCCGCGGAGGCGGTCCACCACGACTACCTGGGCAAGGTGACCGCGCGCAGCGGTCTGCTGCTGCGGGACAACCCGACCCGGAGCAGCCGGGTGGTGCGCACCGAGCCGTACGGCAAGGTGGTGCACATCTTCTGCAAGACCCGCGGCCAGAGCGTCGACGGCAACGACCGCTGGTACCAGCTGACGGACGGCACCTGGGCCTGGGGCTCGGCCGCCTACATCGCCAACCTGGGGGCCGCGCCCCGCTGGTGCTGACGGCCCGGAGCCGGGAGGCGTCGGCCCGAGCGGCGGGTCATACGTTGCATAAGCGGATGTACGGGGAGTTTCCGTCCCCGGTTGCTACGTTGCAGCATGACCACGAAGCCGCCCGCCGACGCTCCCCCGCCCGGCGTGCGCCTGCCCCGGCGGCGCGGCGTCGAGCTGTCGCTGCTGGTCTGCGCCGTCCTGATCTCCGTGTACGGCTACGCGGCGGTCGGCCTCGCCAGGACCGGCGCGGTGCCGCACGACGCCAGCCGCTACGGCACCGGCCTGGGCCTGCTGGCCCTGATGGCCCATCTGGCGGTGCGCCTGCGGGCCCCGTTCGCCGACCCGCTGCTGCTGCCCATCGCCGTACTGCTCAACGGCCTCGGCCTGGTGCTCATCTACCGGCTCGACCTGGAGAGCCCCGACGACCAGGCGGCCTCCACCCAGCTGATCTGGTCCTCGCTCGGGGTGGCGCTGTTCACGGCCGCGGTGGTGCTGCTGCGCGACCACCGGCTGCTCCAGCGGTACGCGTACGTCTGCGTGGCCGCGGCGCTCGGCCTGATGATCCTGCCGATCTTCTTCCCCGCGGTGAACGGCGCGAAGATCTGGATCCGGCTCGGCGGCTTCTCGTTCCAGCCCGGTGAGTTCGCCAAGATCCTGCTCGCCGTCTTCTTCGCCGCCTACCTGGCCGCCAACCGCAACGCGCTGGCCCACACCGGCCGCCGGATCTGGCGGCTGCAGCTGCCCGCGGGCCGGGTGCTCGGCCCGATCGTGGCGATCTGGCTGGTCAGCGTGGGGGTGCTGGTCCTGGAGCGGGACCTGGGCACCTCGCTGCTGTTCTTCGGCCTCTTCGTGATCATGCTGTACGTGGCGACCGGGCGGACCGGCTGGATCGCGGTGGGCCTGCTGCTCGCCGGGGTCGGCGCGTTCGCCGTCGGCTCGCTGGAGCCGCACGTGCACGGCCGGGTGGTGGACTGGCTGAACCCCTTCGACACCATCGACCGGGGGCTCGGGCCCAGCCAGCTGGTGCAGTCGCTGTTCGCGTTCGCGGCGGGCGGGATGCTCGGCACCGGCCTCGGACTCGGCCACTCGGTGCTGATCGGGTTCGCCGCCAAGTCCGACTTCATCCTGGCGACGGCGGGCGAGGAGCTGGGCCTGACCGGGCTCACCGCGATCTTCCTGCTGTACGCGCTGCTGGTGGAGCGCGGCTTCCGGACCGGCCTCGCGCTGCGCGACCCCTTCGGGCGGCTGCTCGCGATCGGCCTGGCGTCGATCCTGGCGCTCCAGGTCTTCGTGATCGCGGGCGGGGTGATGGGGCTGATCCCGCTGACCGGCATGGCGATGCCCTTCCTGGCCCAGGGCGGCTCGTCCGTCGTCACCAACTGGATCATCGTGGCGCTGCTCATCCGGATGAGCGACTCCGCCCGCGCCCCGCTGCCCGACACCGCGGAGACCGGGCGGACCGCCCTGGTACGGAAGGACGCGCCGTGACCCGCTACATCCGCCGCGCCGCCGCCTGCTGCCTGCTCCTGCTGGCCGCGCTGCTGGTCAACGCGGCGCGCGTGCAGGTCGTCCAGGCGCCCTCGCTCGACGACAACCCGGCCAACCGGCGCGGGGTGATCGCGCGCTACGCCCAGCCGCGCGGCGACGTCCTGGTGTCGGGCAAGGCGGTGACCGGCTCCAAGGACACCGGCCAGCAGCTGCGCTACGAACGCACCTACACCCGGGGCCCGCTGTACGCGCCGGTGACCGGGTTCTCCTCGCAGGTGTACGGCACCACGCTGCTGGAGGACGCCGAGGACGCGGTGCTCGCCGGGACCAGCCCGCTGCTGTCCGCGATCCCGTTCTGGACCGAGCTCAGCCGGGCCCGCCGGCCCGGCGGGCACGCGGTCACCACGGTGAACTCCTCGATGCAGGAGGCCGCGTTCGAGGGCCTGGCGGGCAAGCGGGGCGCGGTCGCCGCGATCGAGCCCGCGACCGGCAAGGTGCTGGCCCTGGTCTCCAGCCCCTCGTACGACCCCGGGGTGCTCTCCGGCAACGGCGCGTCCGTCACCGACGCCTGGAGGCGGCTGAACGCCTCCGACGCGCAGCCGATGCTCAACCGGGCGATCCGCCAGACCTATCCGCCCGGCTCCACCTTCAAGGTCGTCACCGCGGCGGCGGCTCTGGACGCCGGGGTGGTCACCGACCCGGAGGCGCCCACCGACACCCCGGACCCCTATCCGCTGCCGGGCACCCTGCGGACCCTGCCCAACGAGGCGACGGGCTGCGAGAACGCCTCCCTCGCGTACGCGATCCAGTGGTCCTGCAACACCGTGATGGCCAAGCTCGGGGTGCGGGTGGGGCTGCACGGCATGCTGGACGCGGTCGGCCGGTTCGGCTGGAACGACACCGGGCTGCGCATCCCGTCCCGGGTGGTGAAGTCCAACTTCGACACCCGGATGAGCCCCGACCAGGTGGCGATGTCCTCCATCGGGCAGTTCGACACCACGGCGACGCCGCTGCAGATGGCGATGGTCGCGGCGGCCGTCGCCAACGGCGGCGACCTGCGCTACCCCTACCTGGTGGACCGCACGACCACCAAGGGCGGCGAGACCCTGGAGAGCGCCCACCAGACCTCCTACCAGCAGGCGATGAACCCGGCGACGGCGCAGCAGCTCCAGCAGATGATGGTGAAGGTGGTGGAGGAGGGCACCGGCAAGAACGCCCGGATCGACGGCGCCACGGTCGGCGGCAAGACCGGGACCGCGCAGAACGGCGTGGGCAACGCCGGTACGCCGTACGCCTGGTTCATCGCCTACGCCCAGGCCGACGGCTCCCCGCTGCCGGCGGTCGCGGTCGCGGTGGTGGTGGAGGACGCCGAGGCGAACCGCGCGGACGTCAGCGGCGGCGGCAACGCGGCCCCGATCGCCCGCGCGGTCATGGAAGCAGCCCTCCGGGGGTGACCGGAGGGGCCCTCGGGCTCAGGCCCGGGCTTCAGGCCTGGGCGATGGTTTCCTCGACCTCGGCGACCCGGGCCGCCTCCTCGGCCGCGAAGCGGTCGCGGTCGAGCTGCTCGGCGATCTCCTCGTCCTGGGTCATCAGCAGGTCCAGGTTGGAGTCGCCGAGGTCGAAGACGCCCATGTCGACGTAGGCCTTCTGCAGGCGCTCGCCCCACAGGCCGATGTCCTTGACGCACGGCACGATCCGGCTGAACAGCAGCTTGCGGAAGAGGTGCAGGAACTCGGACTGCTCCGAGTACTCCTCCGCCTCCTTCCTCGGGATGCCGAAGTTCTCCAGGACCTCGATGCCGCGCAGCCGGTCGCGCATCAGGTAGCAGCCCTCGATCACGAACTCCTCGCGCTCGCGCAGTTCGGCGTCGGTCAGCTGCTTGTAGTAGTCGCGCAGGGCCATCCGCCCGAAGGCCACGTGCCGGGCCTCGTCCTGCATCACGTACGCCAGGATCTGCTTGGGCAGCGGCTTGTCGGTGGTGTCGCGGATCATGCCGAAGGCGGCCAGCGCCAGGCCCTCGATGAGGACCTGCATGCCCAGGTAGGGCATGTCCCAGCGGGAGTCGCGCAGGGTGTCGCCGAGCAGGCCCTGGAGGTTGTCGTTGATCGGGTAGAGCATCCCGATCTTCTCGTGCAGGAACCGCCCGTAGACCTCGGCGTGCCGGGCCTCGTCCATGGTCTGGGTCGCGGAGTAGAACTTGGCGTCCAGGTCGGGCACCGACTCCACGATCCGGGCGGCGCAGATCATCGCCCCCTGCTCGCCGTGCAGGAACTGGCTGAACTGCCAGGAGGCGTAGTGCCTGCGCAGGTCGGCCTTGTCCTTCTCGGTCATCTTCGCCCAGTGGCGGGTGCCGTAGAGGGTGAGCACGTCGTCGGGCGTGCCCAGCGGGTCGTACGGGTCCACTTCCAGGTCCCAGTCGATCCGCTTGGCCCCGTCCCACTGCTTGTCCTTGCCCTTCTGGTAGAGGGCGAGGAGACGGTCGCGCCCGTCGTCGTAGTCCCAGTTGAAGCGGGCCGCGCCGGTGGCGGGCACCTGCCAGATGGGCTCGGAGGGCGGCTGCGAGTAGAGGTCGTGCGTGGACACCGGCGGCTCCTTCAAACCTCGGGCGCGTCACGTGGGTCCCCGAAAGTCCCATGCGGGGACGGTAATTGGCAGGCTCACACGTTGGTATAACGCCCGTCAACAAGTCGCGCGCGGGGGATTGACGGCCTTGCTGACAGGCAGTCTCATAAGGGACAGGAGAAGTGACCGCCGGTAACTCACTGACGAGGTGCCCCGCATGACCACCCTGACCGAGCCCGACTTCACGGCGCTGCGTGACGCCCTCGGCCCCCTCCGCGACCGCGAGCAGGTCGCGCTCCGGCTGCTGGAGTCCTCCGCCAAGCACTCCTTCGACCCGGACGAGGAGCTGGACTGGGACGCCCCCGAGGAGGAGGGCAAGTGGTACTGGCCGCCGGAGCTGGTCTCCCTCTACGACACCCCGCTGTGGCGGCGGATGTCCGAGGAGCAGCGCATGGATCTGGCCCGGCACGAGGCCGCCTCGCTCGCCTCGCTGGGCATCTGGTTCGAGATCATCCTGATGCAGCTGCTGGTGCGCCACGTCTACGACAAGTCCGTGACCAGCCAGCACGTCCGCTACGCGCTCACCGAGATCGCCGACGAGTGCCGCCACTCCATGATGTTCGCGCGGATGATCCAGAAGGGCGGGGCGCCCACCTACCCCGTACCGCGCGTCTACCACAACCTCGCGCGCGTCCTGAAGACCGTCTCCACCACCCCCGGCTCCTTCGCCGCGACGCTGCTCGGCGAGGAGGTCCTGGACTGGATGCAGCGGCTCACCTTCCCCGACGAGCGGGTGCAGACGCTGGTGCGCGGAGTGACCCGCATCCACGTCGTGGAGGAGGCCCGCCACGTGCGCTACGCCCGCGAGGAGCTGCGCCGCCAGATGGTCACCGCGCCGCGCTGGGAGCAGGAGTTCACCCGGATCAGCTGCGGCCAGGCCGCCCGCGTCTTCGCCGACTGCTTCGTCAACCCCAGGGTGTACGAGAACGTGGGCCTGGACCGCCGCGAGGCCGTCGCCCAGGTCAGGGAGAGCGGCCACCGGCGCGAGGTGATGCAGTCCGGCGCCCGGCGGCTGACCGACTTCCTCGACGACATCGGCGTGCTGCGCGGCCCCGGCCGGCGGCTGTGGCGCTCCTCGGGCCTGCTCGCCTGAGCCGCCGCCCCGCGCCCCCGCCGGAGGACCCGCACCGGTCCGGTACGCCCCGGTGAGCACGGGGTTACGCTGCGGGCATGACCACTCCCGCCTACCGCAGGCTCAGCGTCGCCGAGCGCCGCGCCCAGCTCCTGGCCGCGGCGCTCACGCTCTTCGCGCACCGGGCCCCGGAAGAGGTCTCGCTGGACGACGTCGCCGAGGCCGCCGGGGTGTCGCGGCCGCTGGTGTACCGCTACTTCCCGGGCGGCAAGCAGCAGTTGTACGAGGCCGCGCTGCGCTCGGCGGCCGACCAGCTGGAGGTCTGCTTCGCCGAACCGGCCGCCGGGGCGCCCACCGAGCGCCTCGGCCGGGTCATCGACCGCTACCTGCGCTTCGTGGACGAGCACGACGCCGGGTTCTCGGCGCTGCTGCGCGGCGGCAGCGTCGCCGGGACCTCCCGCACCAGCGCCATCGTCGACGAGGTGCGCCGGGCGGGCGCCGAGCAGATCCTGGTGCACCTGGGCGTCGGCGAGCCGGGACCCCGGATGCGGATGATGGTGCGCACCTGGATCGCCGCCGTCGAGGCCGCCTCGCTGATCTGGCTGGACGAGAGCGAGGGCGGCGCCAAGCAGCCGCCCGCCGAGGAGCTGCGGGACTGGCTGGTGGACCACCTGACGGCGCTGCTGACCGCCACCTCGGCGACCGACGAGCAGACCGCGCGGGCGGTGCGGGCGCTGATCGCGCAGGAGCGGCCGGACGGTCCGGTGGGCCGGCTGGCCCGCCAGGTGATCCCCCTCGTGAGCGAGGCCGCCCACCTCATATGAGACTGGACGCATGAGGAGCGAGAACACCCCCTTCCGCGGCGGCCCGCTGGACGGCCGCGTGCTGCCCGTCCTGACCGGCCCGACCGGGCACCCGCCCAAGTGGTACACGGTGCCGGTGCCCGCCGCCGACGGGGGCCCGCCGACCGTGTACGCGTACCAGCGCGTCCCGGCCGGACACTCCAGGCGCCTGGGCATCCAGCGCGGCTGGACGTACGAGTACGCGCCCGGCGGCAGGGAGCGGCGCGAGATCCGGTGGCCCTGGTCCAAGCCGAAGCCGACCCCATAAGATCGACGGTCACGACCGTGCCGGGGGATACCGAGGGGGACCCATGGGGCCGCTGGAGCAGTCAGACCCGCGTGAGATCGGGCCGTACACGGCCGTCGCGCGGCTGCGCGAGACGGCGAGCGCCGTGCGCTACCTCGCCCGCGACGCGCGCGGCAACCCCGCGGTGCTCACCGTGCCCCGGCCCGAGCTGGCGTCCCTGCCCGCCTTCCGGCGGCGCTTCCAGGCCGAGGCCCGCACCGCCGAACGCCTCGCGGGCGGCTGGGTGCCGGCCCCGCTCGCCTCGCGCCCGGAGTGGACGGCGTACCCCTACACCCCCTCGGTGCCGCTGGACCGGGCCGTCGCGCTGGCCGGGCCGCTGCCCGAGCGGGCGGTACGGATACTGGGCGCCGGCCTCGCCGAGATCCTCTCCCGGCTCCACGCGACGGGCGCGGTGCTGCACGGGCTGACCCCGCAGACCGTGGAACTGGCCGCCGACGGACCGCGGTTGACGGCGTTCGGGGCACTGGGCGCGGCGGCCTCCGCCCAGGCGGGCCCGGACGGGCAGCTGTCGGTGCGGCTGGGCTACCTCACGCCGGAGCAGGTGGCGGGCGAGCGGCCGGGCACCGCCTCGGACCTGTTCGTGCTCGGGCTGCTGCTGGCGCACGCGGCGACGGGCACGGCCCCGCTGGGCGACGAGGCGTCCATCGCCCACGACGAGCCCGAACTCGCCTCCGTGCCCAAGGGGTTGCGCCCCCTGGTGGCCCGCTGCCTGTCCAAGGACCCGGCGGCCCGCCCGTCCGCGGGCACGGCGGCGGCGGACCTGGCGCTGGAGGGCGCGGCGGCCCTGGCCCGCGACGGCTGGCTGCCGGAGCCGGTGCTGAAGGAGCTGGCCCGGGAGGAGGCGCAGGCGAGGGCGGCGCTGGCGGCGGTCGCGGCGGTCGCGGGTGGCGGTGCGGCGCCCGGGGCGCGGGGGCCCCAGGGCGTTGCCGATGCCCCGGCAACTCCGCTTCCCCCGGCGCCTGTTGCCGCAGCAGCACTCCCCCCGGCGGCACTCCCGGCGGCGAGGGCGGAGGCGGCACCCTCGGACGCGCCGCTCCCCGTGGTCGCGAGCACGGACGCGGGCATGGGCGCGGGCGCGGGCGCGAGCACGGGAACGATCACGCCCCCCGGACCCGACCGCGCCACCACCCAGTTCGGCACCGGGCCCGCGGGGCCCACCGGGGCCGACGACCACCGCACCACCCGGCTGGCCCGGATCAAGAGCGCGCTCAGCGGCGGCGACCGCACCACCACGCAGCTCGTCCTGCCCCCCGAGGAGCCGCGACGGCCCGCGCCGCCGGTCACCTCGGTGGCGCTGCCCGCACTGCCCCCGGGCCCCTCCCCCGCACCCGCCCCGGCCACCAAGTCCCCGGCCCTGGACCGGCGTTCACTGCTCGTGGGCGGCGGGGTCGCGCTGCTCGTCGGCGGGGTGCTCGGCTTCGCCCTGGCCCCCGACGGCGACGCGCCCGCGCCCAAGGCAGCGCCCAAGGCCCCGGCGCCGAAGCCGGTGGCGGGGCTCGCCCCGGCGCCCTCCTGGGTCTACCGGCACCCCGGGCCCGCCGCGGCGGCCCTGGTGGGCGACCGGCTGCTGGTGCTCACCGACTCCTCGGGCACCTCCGGCGTGGACCTCGGCTCGGGCCGCCGGACCTGGGCACAGCGGGACGCGGCGTCCGCGTACGCGGCGCTGCCCGCGGGCGACGGCTCGGTGTTCGTGGTGGGCGAGCGGGAGTTCCTCTGGCTCTCGCCGGCCGGCGGCAAGGTGGTGCGCCGGGCGCCGAACCCGGGCGTGACGGGGGTGGCGGGGCAGGCGGGCCCGGTCGTGTGGTGCTCGGCCCCGGGCGTGCTCATCGCGTACGACACCGCGCGGGGCAAGGAGCTGTGGCGGGCCGCGGTGCCCCGGGGCACGTACGAGCTGGTCGCGGTGCGCGCCGCCGACGTGGTGCTGCGCCAGGACGCGGGCACCCTGGCGCCCGCGCAGGTCGCGGCGGCCAAGGGGCGCGGGGTGTTCCAGGCGTTCGACCGCAGCTCGGGGAAGGTCCTGTGGACCCGCCAGTTCGGCACCGTCTCCCCCACCGCGCCGGCGGCCGGGGACGCCGAGGGGCGGCTGTACGCGGCGGCGGGCGGCGACCTGTACGCCTTCGCCACCACCACCGCGGCGCAGACCTGGCGCCAGCCGAGCAGCACCACCGCGCCGTTCGGGCGCCCGCTGGTGGCGGGGCCCGCGCTGTACGCGCTGCACGGCGGGCAGACGCTGTACGCCGTGGAGTCGGCGGGCGGCGCGCTGCGCTGGAAGCGGACCACCGAGGCGCCGCCCGCGCCGACGGGCGCCCCGGCCGCCTCGCTGGCCCTCGCCCCGGGCGGCGCGACGCTGTTCGTGGCGGACACCACGCAGGTCACGGCGTTCGGCGCGGCCGACGGCAAGCGGCTGTGGAAGTTCCAGGACGCGGGCGTACGGGACGCGGGGCGGGCGGAGACGGCCCCGGAGCCGTACCGGGTGCTGGCCACGAAGGCCACGGCCGTGGTCGGCCGGGGCGCCGCGTACTACGCGCTGCCGCTGGGCTGACGGCGCCGCGCGGGCGGAGGGAAGCGCTCCGCCCGCACGGGTGGAAGCCTTGGGCCGAACCGACCACTCGTCAGGTGGTCGTACCGGGACCGCCCCATCATCGGCGCCGTGGGCCGCGCCCGGCCCGCCCCAGGCGGAGGTGATGGAGTGTCAGGAAGGTTGCTGCGTACGGTGTGTACGGCGGCCCTGGTCGCCGTGACGACGGTGGCCGCGGTCCCGGCCGCGGCCGAGCCGGTACCGGACCCGGCGGCGACGGCGGGAACAGATCCGTGGGCGACGGCGGGGACGGACCCGGCAGCGGCCCTACCGGACCCGGCAGCGGCGGTGGGGACGGCCCCCTCGGCTGCCGCACCGGACCCGGCGGCGGCCCTGGAAACGCCGCTCCCCGAGCCCACCACGGTCCCCGAGATGCTGACGGCGCTGCGCACCCTCTTCCAGGAGGCGGAGGAGGCGACGGAGGCGTACAACGCGGCGGCCCAGGAGCTGAAGAAGCAGACGGCACAGACGCACAAGGCCAACGGGCAGCTGAACCGGGCCCGCACGGCGCTGGAGCGCAGCCGGGGGGCGGTCGGCCGGCTGGCCCGGGAGCAGTACCAGGGGCGCACGGAGTTCTCCTCGGTGCTGCGGGTGCTGCTGGCGCACGACCCGCAGAGCGCCATGGACCAGCGGCACCTGATGGACCGTGAGTCCCGGGAGCGGCTGGCCGCGCTGGCCCGCCTGGAGCGCGGCGAGAAGCGGGCGGACCAGCTGGCGTCCACGTCCCGCAAGGCGCTGGACCGCACCCAGAACCTGGCCGCGAAGGAGCGGGTGCGCCGGGACGCCGTGCAGCAGCGGCTGCGGCGGGTCGAACAGCTCCTGGCCTCGCTCTCGACGCAGGAGCTGTCGCAGGTGGCGGCGCTGGAGCGCAAGGACACGGCGCGCGCCCAGGACCAGCTGCTCTCCTCCGGGGTCCTGGACGGCGTCCGCAACCCGTCGCAGGAGGGCGGCGCGGCACTGCGGTACGCGCTGGAGCAGGTCGGCAAGCCGTACGTGTGGGGGGCCGAGGGCCCGCAGGCGTACGACTGCTCCGGGCTGACGTCACGGGCCTGGCAGCGCGCGGGCCGGGCGATCCCGCGCACCAGCCAGGAGCAGTGGGCGACGCTCCCCCACGTGCCGCTGCGCTCACTGCGCCCCGGGGACCTGGTCGTCTACTACCCGAAGGCCACGCACGTGGCGATGTACCTGGGCGACGGAATGGTGGTGCAGGCGCCGCGCCCGGGCTCCCGCGTGAAGGTCTCCCCGATCGCGGCGAACCCCCTGCTGGGCGCGGTCCGCCCGGACCCGACGGCGGGCCCACTGTCGTCCTACCGGGCCCCGGCGCTCCCGACGCTCCCGAGGACGGCTCCGGGGGACGACGCGGGGTTCGACGCGGTGTAGGGCGTGGCGCCCGGGGCCCCGCCGCTCCTGCTCAGGCGCCAAGGTCCTTCACGTACTCCGCGAAGGACACGGACCGCTCGACGGCGACGCGCCTCCACTCCCGGTACGGGGCCAGGTCACCGTCGAACGTCGCGCGGTCGATCTGCGTCCCGTCCGGCCGGAAGTTCAGGTGTACGAGCCTGGCGTCGTCGAACATCCACCAGTCCCGGCCGGTGAGCGGAAGGCCGTGGTCGTCGTGCGTGACGTCGAGGACGCGGATGTCCTCCCCGGCCGCGATGTTCCCGGGGATGCCCCAGGCGAACTGGTAGCGCTGGTAGTCCGTCAACGGCTGCCGCACGATGCGCACGCGCCCGATGGTGCGCCCGGTGGCCTTGTACGTGCGTACGTCCCGGTGCCAGCCGGCATTGTGCGCCTCCGGCTTCGGCTCGCCCCGGAGGAACCGCGCGATGTTCTCCTGCTCGGACGGCATGGTGTAGGTGGGCTGGGCTTCGAAGCGCCACGCGTCGTGAGTGAAGGAGTCGAAGTACCGGCCCCATTCGTCACCATCCAAGAGCACGAACGGCCTCCTTCAGAACGCTCTCGGGAATACAGACGAGGGCCTCGCCAGCTGGCGGCTGGAACGTTGTGTCGCTGTCGCCCTGGACAACGATGGAGCCGTCAGGGGACCTGTACACGTTGGGGCAGTCTTTGTTGTCGCAGTTGCCGGTACCACTGCCGGTAAGGCGGGTCAGTTCCTCACGAGCCATGATCAAACCCCCTCGTTCCGGCCCGCTGCGGACCTCGCCGCTGTTGCGGGAAAGGCTGGCCCGGACGTACTCGGGTGTGGCGAGCAGTCCCGTCACCATGGTGGGCAGGAAGAACCTGAACTCTGTTGTTACTGCTTCTTGTCGAGACCGCGCTTGCGGGACGACCAGTCGTCTTCCCATGCGGTATTGGCCGAGCGAACGATGGCCAGTATTTCCTGAGCGAGCTCACGACTGGTCCGCAGCGCTTCTAGGATGATCTCGACGTCGACAATGTTCGGAGTGAGCTTCCGGCTCTCGATGTTGCTGATCTTGGTTTGCGACATGTTGCAGCGCCGAGCGAGCGCGGTCTGGCTGAGACCGGCTCGCTTGCGCTCCGTACGCAACGCTTCGGCCAGGTCGGATCTGGACTGTCCCAGCCGCTCAGGCTCAAGTGTCAAGATCCTTCACGTACTCCTCGAAGGGCACGGACCCGGCTACGGCGATTCGCTGGTATTCCACGAACGGTGCAACGTCACCCTCATGGACTTCCCGACTGATCTGCCTTCCGTCGGGGTGGTAGTTCATGTGGACCACCTCGGAGTGGTCGAACATCCAGAAGTCCCCGACGCCTTCCAGCGGATTGGGTCTGCCGGTCACGTCCATGATGCGGATGTCTTCACCGGCCAGAGCATGGGCGAAGTAATACTGGTGGAATTCGAAACGCAGGTACTCGGAAAGCGGGCGCGTGACGATGTGAACGCGCCCTTGCACACGTCCCTCCGACGCCTGCCGTCGCAACCGTTCGGTGTACTCGTTCGCTACGGTGCGGGGGTCGACTCGTGCGCCGTCGCGCCAAGCCTGGATCTCTTCGGCCTCCTGCGGCATGAGGTACTGCGGCAGGGTCTCAAGTCGCCACGCTTCACGGGTGAAGCTCTCGAAGCGCGCGGCCCACTCCTCACCAGCCAAGAGCACGGAGCGCCTCCTTCAACGTCTCCTCGGAGATCTCGACGAGTCCTTGTCCGTCAGAGGCCGGTTCCGCTGCCGGTAAGGCGGATCAGTTCCTCACGAGCCATGATGCCCCTCGGTCCGGCCTGCTGCGGACCGGTCGCGAGGACGTTACGAGCCGGGGCAGTTGGGCGTCCATGCGCCGACGCCAATATTGGCGTAGTCGGGTAGAACTCGTGGTCCCGGCAGTCGCGGCGCCGCTCCACCACCCGAGGCCAGGCAGTCCCCGCCCCGCCACTTCCCGAAAGCCTCCGGCGGCGGGGGGAACGGCGCAGCTGGTGCGGGCAGCGAACCAGCGGGGCTTCGCCCCGGCACCCCACACGAGGTACACCGGTCCTGCGGAGGGCACAGCAGCATCCACCCCAACTGCCGGAGGTTTTGGGGAAAGGGCGGGAAAGGGCCTGCCCCAGCCTTGGCCGCCACACGGGCCCGGTCCGTCGCGGCCGCGAGCACCCAGCGGAACCGCAACCCTCGATCCGGCCCGCCCCACGACCACAGGCCCACAACGCACACGCGAAGAACTGGCCGCGAAGAGCACCGCCCCGCGGGGGCTTCGCCCCCAGCACCCCCAGCGGGGCTGCCGCCCCCGCACCCCGCGACTACCTGACCAACAAGCCCTGGACGAGGCACGCCTGGCCGGTCCCAGGCGCACTGCGGCAGCACCGCCGCACAGCCCTTCACCACCCCGCAGGCTCACCCCGCACGAGGCACGCCGGGTGAGGCCATCGGGCCCAGTACAAACCACCCGGCCCTCAGCCCAGGCCAAGCCCAAGCCTCCTGGCCCCCCGCAAACCACCCGGCCGCCAGCCCAGGCTCCGGGCCGCGCAAGCCTCTCGGCCCTCGGCCCCAGTGCAAACCCAGGCCCGGCGCAAGCCCCCCAGCCTCCAGCCCGAGCCCGAACCCGAGCCCGCCCGTCTCAGTCCCCCAACCCCGCCAAGTACGCCCCCGCCTTCTCCGGGTCGTAGAAGAACCCCTCGAAGTCCGACGGGTCGTCGAAGCCGTTCGCGATGCGGTCCGCCACCGCCGGGACCTCCCCCGCCGCGCCGAACAGGTTCAGCACGTGCTCCGGCGGGGCGCCCAGCATCGCCGTCGTCCACTTGGTGACGTGGCGTGCTGTGTCCCAGTAGCGCTCGAACGTGGCCCCCATCCACTCCTCGTCGAACGGCTTGTCGCCGCGTTCGACGATCGAGTCCAGGTAGGAAGCCGCGCACTTGGCCGCCGAGTTGGAGCCCTGGCCCGTGATCGGGTCGTTGGCGACGACCACGTCGGCGACGCCGAGCACCGCGCCGCCGCCGGGCAGCCGGCCGATCGGGTTGCGGACCGTGGGCGCGTAGCGGCCCGCCAGGGTGCCGCCCGCGTCGGTGAGTTCGACCCGGGTGGCGCGCGCGTACTCCCAGGGCGTGAAGCGCTCCATCAGTTCCAGGGTCAGCGACAGGTGCTCGGCCGGGTCCTTGATCCCGCGGAACGCGTCGAGCGGGCCGCCCGGCACACCCTCCCAGAACAGGATGTCGGCCCGGCCCGAGGTGGTGAGCGTCGGCATGACGAACAGCTCGCCCACCCCCGGCACCACGTTGCACCGCACCGCGTCGAACTCCGGGTGCTCCGGGCGCGGGCCCATGCCGTGCACGTACGCGACCGCCAGCGCGCGCTGCGGCTCGGTGTGCACCGAGCGGCTCGCGTCGCGGCCGAACATCGACACCAGCTCGCCCTTGCCCGCGGCCACGAGCACCAGGTCGTAGGCGCGGGCGAAGTAGTCGAGGTCGGAGACGGCGGCGCCGTGGATGACGAGCTGGCCGCCGCGCTGCGCGAAGGTCTCCATCCAGCCCGCCATCTTCACCCGCTGGTCGACGGACTGCGCGTACCCGCGCAGCCGCCCCACCCAGTCGATGGGCCGCGAGGAGTCGGGCCCGGCGATCGAGACGCCGACGCCTTCGATGCGCGGGGCCTGGGTCTCCCAGAAGTTGATGCCGAGGTCGCGCTCGTGCTGGAGCGCGGTGTGGAACATGCACTGCGTCGACATGACCCGGCCGGACCGGATCTCGTCCGCGGTGCGGTTGGACATCAGGGTGACCTCGTAGCCGCGCGCCTGGAGGCCGAGGGCGAGCTGGAGGCCGGACTGGCCGGCCCCCACGATGAGTATCTTCCGCATGGCGGTGGTGTCTTTCGGTGAGGTGTGCGGGGACGGGGGTGGGGGGTGGCCGGGAGTGGGGGTGGCCCGGCGCCCGCCTGGCCGGCTGTGCGGGGGGGGGCGCCGATCTTCCGGGGCGGCCGCTATTCCGGCGTGGCGTCCAGCGCGTGCCCCACCAGGGACAGCAAGGTCTCCACCACGGTGAACCGCTTGCGCGCGTCCATGATCACCACCGGTACGTCCGGGGCCACGGACAGCGCCTCGCGCACGTCCTCGGCCTCGAAGCGCTCGGTGCCCTCGAAGTGGTTGACCGCGACGACGTACGGCAGTCCGCAGCTCTCGAAGTAGTCCAGGGCCGGGAAGCAGTCGGCCAGGCGCCGGGTGTCGGCCATCACGACCGCGCCGATCGCCCCGCGCACCAGGTCGTCCCACATGAACCAGAACCGCTGCTGGCCGGGCGTGCCGAAGACGTACAGCACCAGGTCGTCGTCGAGCGTGAGCCGACCGAAGTCCATGGCGACGGTGGTGGTCAGCTTGTCGGGCGTGCCCGACAGGTCGTCGCTGTCCTCGCTGGCCTGCGTCATCAGCGCCTCGGTGCGCAGCGGCGCGATCTCCGAGACGGCGCCGACGAAGGTCGTCTTGCCGACGCCGAAGCCGCCCGCGACGACGACCTTGGTGGCCACCGGCGCCCGGGTGTGGTCCAGCTCCCAGGGCTGCAGGACCTCCTGGGTGGCGGCCCCGGGCTGGGCCGGTACGGCGGCGCCGAGCGGGTCCGCGGCGCGGGGGTCGCGGAGGCCGGGGTCGGAGACGTCAGAGACGGCGGAGTCCACTGAGCACCCTTTCGAGCAGTGCGCGGTCGGGGCGGCCCTCTCCGTGGCCGGTCCCGTAGACGCGGATCTTCCCCTGGTCGGCCAGGTCGCTGAGCAGCACCCGGACCACGCCGAGCGGCATGCGCAGCAGCGCCGAGATCTCGGCGACGGTGCGCATGCGGCGGCAGAGCTCGACGATGGCGCGCAGTTCGGGCATCACCCGGGAGGCGAGCGCGCCGCCGGTCAGCTCGCGCCGCTCGGGCGGTGCTTCGAGGGCGGGCGCGCTGGAGACGAACGTCTCGACGAGCAGCACGTGGCCGAACCGGGTGCGGCCGCCGGTCAGGGAGTACGGACGGACCCGGGCGGGCCTGCGGCCCTCGCCGCGCACCGGGAGCCTGTGGGTGGCGGACGTCACCGGTCGTTCCCCTCCATCGACTTGCGCAGCTCGCTGCGGAGTTCGGGGGTCAGAACGTGTCCGGCCCGGCCCACGAAGAGCGCCATGTGGTAGGCGATGACGCTCATGTCGCAGTCGGGGGCGGCGTGCACGCCGAGCAGCGAGCCGTCGCTGATGGACGTGACGAAGACGCTGCCCTGCTCCATCGCGACCATGGTCTGCTTGACCTCGCCGCCGTCCATCAGCCGGGCGGCGCCGATGGTCAGGCTGGCGATGCCCGAGACGATGGTGGCGAGGTCGGCGCTGGAGCCGCGCGGCCCGTCGGGGCGGCCGTCGGCCGGGCCGACGCGCCGCTCGGGGTCCGAGGACAGCAGGAGCAGCCCGTCGGAGGAGACCACGGCCACCGAGACGACGCCGGGCACCTCCTCCACGAGGTTCCCCAGCAGCCAGTGGAGGTTGCGGGCCTCGCTGCTCAGTCCGAATGTGCCGGTCGCAGTCAACTGCGTGCCTCCTCGGCTGTCTCCCCCGACGTCTGAGTGGTGGTGGATCCCCCGGACCGCGTGTTCCCCGCTTCGCGCTCGGCGACGCGGCGGCCGTCCTCGGCGCCCCGCTGGAAGCCGCCGAGCTTGCGGCGCAGGGCCTCGGCGTCGACGCCCCCGCGCCTCTGTACGGGGGCGGCGGCGGGCCGGACGTTCTTCGGGGTGCGCTTGGGCAGCCCCTTGTCGGTGGTGCGCGGCGGCTCCTGCCCGGGTTCGGCGGGCCGCTCGTGCACGGGCTCGGCCACGGAAGCGGCCTCTTCCCGTACGGGTTCGTCGCCCACGGGTTCGTGGCGTACGGATTCGTCGCGTACGAGTTCATCGCGTACGAGTTCGTCGCGTACGGGTCCGTGGCCCGCGGGCTCTTCCGGTACGGGTGCGGGCGCGGGCTCGTCCCGTACGGACCCGGGCTCGTCCCGTACGGCCGACGGCTCGGGCTCCGGCGCGGGTGCGGGCCGCTCCTCGGCGGACGGCGCCGGGAAACGGAACTGGAGCGTGGTCTCGCTCTCCGACTCGCCGCGCGTACGGGCGGGCAGCGCGTTGGAGTTGGCCTCGGCGACCGACCCCGGCAGGTTCAGCGCGGGCGGCGCGCCCGGCACCGTGACGACCGGCGGCAGCAGCGTGGTGGGCGGGGCGGCCGGGAGCAGCGCCTTGGGCAGGACGAGCACGGCGGCCACGCCGCCCTGCTGCTGCTCCCTCAGCTGCACCCGGACCCCGTGGCGCGCGGCGAGCAGGGCGGTGACCCGGATGCCCAGGCCCTCGCCCCCGTGGTCGTCCGGGTCGGGGTCGGCGAGCCGGGCGTTGAGCTCGGCCAGCCGCTCGGCGGCCATCCCTATGCCGTCGTCGGCCAGCGTGACCATCACCTCGCCGCCCTCCAGGAGCCAGCCGGAGATGCGGACCTTGGAGTCGGGCGGGGAGAACGAGGTGGCGTTCTCCAGGAGTTCGGCGATCAGGTGGCTCAGGTCGTCGGCGGCGAACCCGGCCACGTGGGCGTGCGGCGGCAGCGACTCGATGGCCACCCGCTCGTACCGCTCGATCTCGCTGACGGCGGCGCGCAGCACGTCGACCAGCGGTACGGGCCCGGGGTGGCCGTGCACGTGCTCGTGGCCGGCCAGGACGAGCAGGTTCTCGCTGTGGCGGCGCATGACGGTGGCCAGGTGGTCGAGCTTGAAGAGGGTGGCCAGGCGCTCCGGGTCCTGCTCCTTCTCCTCCAGCCGCTCGATGACGCCCAGCTGGCGCTCGACCAGGCCGAGGGTGCGCAGCGAGAGGTTGACGAAGGTGTGGTGGACGGTGTGCCGCAGCCGCTCCACCTCGGTGGCCAGTTGCCCGGTGCGTTCGCGCGCCTGCCGTGCCTGCTCGGCGAGTTCGGCGGCGAGCGCCTCGCGGGCCCCGGCCTGGTCGTCGCGATCGGCGTCGAGGCTCTCGGCCCGGGCCGACAGGTCGCGCAGCTTGCCGTGCAGCGTGTTGAGGGACCGTACGACCTGGGCGAACTCGTCGTTGCGGCCGGTGAAGCGCACCGGCTCCTCGGCCTCGGGCTCCGCGGCGAGCCGGGCGGCGCCGAGCCGGAGCACGGCGAGCGGGCGGGTGAGGGTGCGGGCGACGGCGGTGGAGACGCCGATGGCCACGAGCAGGCAGCCGCCGAGCAGGGCGATGCGCAGCTCCAGGCCGGTGACGTCGTCGTCGCGGAGCTTGGCGGCCTGGGTGACCTGGCCGGAGGCGAGGGCGGCCTCGACGCCGCGCATCTGCTCGATGCGGGCGGAGAGCGCGGTGTTGAGCCGGGCCGGGTCGGTGTCGCGCTCGCCGGAGCTGAGCCGGGGCTGGTCGGTGAGCCTGGCCAGGTACCCCTCGGCGGTCTTGATCTCGGGCCCGCTGAGCGTGCCGGAGAGCGAGGAGCGGGCCGCCGGGGAGGCGGCCTGGTCGAAGTCGGCGAGGGCGGCGAGCTCGCGCACCCGGGTCTGCTGGGCGAGGGCGGTGGCGGCGTCGCGGAGCCGGCCGGGGCTGGACCCGCGGACCTCGCCGTCCTGCCCGGAACCGTTCTGCCCGGAACCGTCCTGCCCAGCCCCGTCCTGCCCGGAACCCTCCTGCCCGGAACCGTCCTGGCCGCCGTCGTCGCCGGAGCGGGCGCTGAGCGCGGCGAGGAGCAGTCCGCGGGTGGCGGAGGCCTGTTCGACGGCGATGCCGAGGGCGGCGGGGGCGCGGCCGGACTCGGCGACGCCCGCCGGGTTGCGCTCGGCGAGGTCGGCGGCGACGGCCTGGAGGGCGACGATGACGGCGGAGTACGCGCGGTGCGCCTCCAGGGCCGAGCCCTCGCCGGTCAGGGCGGTGCGGCGCAGGGTGGGCACCTTGGCCAGCTCGCGGCGCAGGGCGTCGGGGGCGGCGGCGCGGACCTCCTCGACCTGGCGGTCCACGCGCGCGGTGGCGGAGGCGTCGAGACCCTTGCCGGTACGGCCGGAGGCCACGTACCGCACGACGGTGTCGCGCTCGTCGGCGAGGGAGTGCGCGAGGGAGACGGCCTGCCGGTCGAGCTCGGCGAGCGTGACCAGGTTCTGGGCGTCGTTGAGTTCGGCGGAGGCGGCGAGCACGGCGGGCGCGCCCGCGGCCACCACGGTCAGCCCGACGAGGGCGACGCCCACGACGAGCCGGCTGCGGACCCGCACGCTGCGGCCCCCCGGAGCCTGAGGGTCGCCGGGAGTGTCACTGCGCTTCTGCACCGGTGCTCGCAATCTCGACTCGTCCGCCCTGGAGGCAGAGGTGACGACCGGTCACTCACGCAGTCACACACGTCACTGACGAAAGCACCTCCAGCCGCCTGCCCCTGATACGGCTTCAGACCATTCCAGCGGATTTGGGAGGGAGGCGCGAATCGGCTGCTCCGCCACCTGAACGAGTGAACATCACTCCGGAGTTGGCGAACAACTCACCGGTGAGCGGCCCGTGGGGCGCCGTGGGACGCGGGCTGGAACTTCCGTCGCGGCTTTGGCAGGATGCCCGCCCGCAGCTCCACGGAGCCTTCGATTCCGGGCCCCGACCACGCCCCCGCCCCTTGGTACAGGCCAATTTCGGCCGCTTTGCGGGCGATGTGAAGGAGTCCTGCAGACTGGGGATCATGCACAGCGAACTGGTGACGGTCCCCGGCCTGCCCGAACGCCCCAACGAGGACTGGGCGGCGGTGGCACTGCCCGCCTCCGGCCGGGGCGGGACGGTCGTCCTGCTCGACGGGGTGACACCGCCGCGCGGCGACGACGGGTGCGTGCACTCGGTGCCCTGGTTCACCGCCCGGCTCGGCGGGGCGCTGACCGAACTGTCCGGTTCGCGGCGTGACATGACCCTGGCCGATATCCTCGCCGAGGCAATCCGGCGCACCGCCGACGCCCACCGCGGCACCTGTGACCTTTCTCACGTCCGTACGCCCCAGGCGACGGCGGTCCTGGTGCGCTGGGACGAGGAGGCGGTCGAGCACCTGGTCCTCTCCGACTCGGCGCTGCTCCTGGAGTCCCCCGACGCCCGGGTGACGGCGGTGCTCGACGACCGGCTCGACCGGGTCCCGCGCGAGGTGCTGCGCTCCCTGGAGGCCACCGACCGGCTGCGCAACGCCGAGGGCGGCTTCTTCACCGCGGCGGCCGACCCGTCGGTGGCGGCCCGCGCGGTGACGGGGACGACGCCGCGCGCCGACGTACGGGCGCTGGCGGCGCTCACCGACGGGGCCTCGCGCTGGGTGGAGCTGTTCGCGGCGGGCGACTGGGCGGACTGCTTCGGGGTGCTCCGCAAGGAGGGCCCGCGCGGCCTGGTGGAGCGGGTGCGGGCGCTGGAGGACGCGGAGGCCGAGGAGCGCGGCCAGGCCCCGCGCTGGAAGCGGCACGACGACGCGACGGCCGTCTTCGTGGAGCCGTAGGACCTCATGGGGCCGCCGGTCCGGGCGGCGGGCCCCGTCGGCCCGTCCTACTGCTCGCCCGCGCGGGCGTTCAACTGGTGCAGCAGCCGCGCCAGTTCGGCGACCTCGCCGCGGTCCCAGCCGGCCAGCTTGCGCACGTAGGTGTCGCGGCGGGCGTCGCGGACCCGGATGAAGCGGGCCCGGCCCTCCTCGGTCAGCCCGACGAGCCAGGCGCGGCCGTCGGCGGGGTCGGGGTCGCGGGCGACCAGGCCGAGGTCCTCCAGGGCGCGCAGCTGGCGGCTCATGGTCGCCTTGCCGACGCCGAAGTAACCGGCGAGTTCGGTGGCGCGCTGGCGGCCCGCCTCCTCCAGCCGGGCCAGCAGGCCGTAGGCGGCGGGTTCGAGATCGGGGTGGACCTCGCGGGCCATCTCCCCCGAGGAGGCCCGGGCGCGTCGCAGGAAGACCCCCAACTCCCGCTCCAGTGCCAGGAATTCGTGGTCCACACCAGTTTGCCCGGACGGTCCGCCGGTCGGCCCCGGTTCACTTCCCGTACCGCTTCCGTGCACGTCAGCACCCTTCGCCGCGTCTTACGAGACTGAAAGTTTCTTCCGGCGGCGCCCATCGCCGCAGCTGGGCAAGTATTTCGCAGGAGTAGACCAACGGCAGCACCCCGGGGCCCTTCCACCGCGGGGTTCTACGTGCGTAGCTTCAAGACTGACATGTCCACGCTAGGGCAGGTCCCCAGTCCCCCCACCGATGCTGTTCGGAGGCACCCCATGCCCGCGCACAGACCCGGCACCATCCGCACCCGCGCCACCCTGGCCGCCGCCCTGCTCGCGGCCCTCGCCCTGCTGCTCGCCCTGCCCGGCGGCGCCGGCGCGGCCGACCGCCCCGCCCGCGGCTCCGCCCACCTCGGCATGGGCGTCCCCTCCCACGACGGCGTCGGCGGCCTGCCGCGCCAGGACCGCGCCGCCCAGACCGAGGGCGTCGACGTCTCCAGCCACCAGGGCAACGTCGACTGGGCGGGCCTGTGGAACAGCGGCGTGAAGTGGGCCTACGTGAAGGCCACCGAGGGCACGTACTACAAGAACCCGTACTTCGCGCAGCAGTACAACGGGTCGTACAACGTCGGGATGATCCGCGGGGCCTACCACTTCGCCACCCCCGACACCACGGGCGGCGCCGCGCAGGCCGACTACTTCGTCGACAACGGCGGCGGCTGGTCCCGCGACGGCCGCACCCTGCCGGGCGCGCTGGACATCGAGTGGAACCCCTACGGCGACGCGTGCTACGGCAAGAGCGCGGCGTCGATGGTGACCTGGATCCGGGACTTCCTGAACCAGTACCGGGCGCGCACCGGGCGCGACGCGGTGATCTACACGGCGACCAGCTGGTGGAAGCAGTGCACCGGCAACTCCGCCGCCTTCGGCGCGACCTACCCGCTGTGGGTCGCCCGCTACAACACGACCGTGGGCGAACTCCCGGCCGGCTGGGGCTTCCACACCATGTGGCAGTACACCTCCACGGGCCCCGGCGTCGGCGACCACAACCGGTTCAACGGCGCGCTGGACCGGGTCCAGGCGCTGGCCAACGGCTGACGCCGCGGCACCCACCCCAGCAGAGGACACCCCGGCGTGAGCGGCGCCGGGGTGTCCTCGGGGTGAACGGATCGGTCCAGACCTCTTGCCTGTTGGTCCAGACCAATGCAACGCTCTCCGGGACGCCAACACCCCCACGCCCAGGGAGAGTTACGCATGTCCGCCTACCGAACGGCCGGTGCCCTCGGCGCCGCGGCCGCCACCGCGCTCGTCGTCCTCACCCCCGGCACGGCGAGCGCCCACGGCGCGGTGTTCAACCCGGTCAGCCGGATCGCCGCGTGCTACGCGGAGGGCCCGGAGACCCCCAAGTCCCAGGTCTGCAAGGACCTCGTCGCCGACTCGGGCACCCAGCCGCTGTACGACTGGAACGAGGTCAACATCGCCAACGCCGACGGCAAACACCAGCTGCTCATCCCGGACGGCAAGCTCTGCTCGGCCAACCGCGAGAAGTACCGCGCGCTGGACTGGGCCCGCACCGACTGGCCGGCCACCAGCGTCAAGGCGGGCGCGTTCGGCTTCAGGTTCCGGGCCACGGCCGCCCACTCGGGCACCATGACCGTCTACATCACCAAGCAGGGCTTCGACCCCACCAAGCCGCTGAAGTGGTCCGACCTGGACACCACGCCCGTCGCCACGTACGCGACCTCGCGCACCGCGGACAACGGCTACTACAACTTCACCGGCACCCTGCCCGCCCGCACCGGACGCCACGTCGTCTACAAGGTCTGGCAGCGCAACGACAGCCCCGAGGCCTTCTACAGCTGCTCCGACGTGGTCTACGGCTCCGGCGCCGCCGCCGCGGCGGCCCCCAGCGAGCGGACCATCGCCTCCGGCGCGTCGAAGTCCACCGTCAGCCACCACGGCCACGGCGGCGGCGAGGCCATCGCCCCGGCCGGAGCGACCTCCCCGGCCGGCTCCGCGGCGGCCCCGGCCCTCGCGGGCGGCGCGGCGGCCCTGACCTTCGCGGCGGGCCTGGTGATGTTCCGCACCCGCCGCCGCGCCGAGGAGCGGTAGCACCCGCGGGGCGGCGGACAGTAGGACCCGCGTGTTACCCGGCGCTCTCTAGGGGAAAGCGGAGCGGGTGAGCGAGGATGGTGCCATGGACCGGAACACGCAGTCCCGCCGGACGGGCCCGTGGCCCGCGGGTCGCCGCGGGGCCGCGGCCCTGTGGTGCGCCGCCCTGGCCACCACGCTCGCCGCCTGCTCCGCCGCCGGTGCGGCGGTCGATCCGGACGGCACCGGCACCCAGGCGAGGCCCGCGCTGCCCCAGCCCCAGAAGTCGGCCGTCCCGGCCGAGACCAGGCTGCCCTCGATGGGCGTCCTGCTCGACGGGGGCGGCCACTGGTGCAGCGCCAGCGTCGTGGACAGCCCCAAGGGCAACGTGGTGGTGACCGCCGCGCACTGCGTCTTCGACGACGAGGGCGCGCCGATGAAGGACTTCTCCTTCGCGCCCGGCTTCCACGGCAAGGACAAGGGGACGGCGCCCGAGGGCACCTGGAAGGTGCGGGCCGTCCAGGTGGGCGGCGCGTGGCCGCCGCCGGACGACTCCGACGACTCCTCCGACCAGGACGACTCCGACGCGGCGCAGACCGCGGCGGACAGCACCGACTTCGCCTTCCTGACCCTGGATCCCGACGCCAAGGGCCGCCAGGTGCAGCAGGTGGTGGGGGCCGAGGTGCCGGACTGGAACTCGAAGGCCGAGCGCCGGGTCACCGTCTTCGGCTACCCCAACGCCGAGCACAACCCGGACAACCACCCGATCGCCTGCACCACCGACACCACCAAGGACCCCGACCTGGACGGGTCGATGCTGATGGAGTGCGGCGGCTTCTTCGACGGCACCAGCGGCGGCCCCTGGCTGGCGGACTACCGGGACGCCGGCCACCGGGGCCGGATCATCGGCGTGACCAGCGGCGGCGACACCGACGCGGAGACGACGGCGGTGGTCTTCGACGACGCGGCGAAGGCGCTGTACGAGAAGGCGGCGCGCGCCTAGGGCGTACGGACAAGACGCGCGCCTGGTACGTACGGACAAGAGGGGAGGGGCCGCGCGGTGTGCGCGGCCCCTCCCCTCTTACCCACTCACTACGCGTACGGGTCAGGCCGCGGCCGGGACCGGCACCTCCGCCGGGGCCAGCGCGATCTCCAGGACCTGGCGCACGTCCGTCACCGGGTGGACCTCCAGCTTCTCCAGGATCTCGGCCGGGACGTCGTCCAGGTCGGGCTCGTTGCGCTTGGGGATCACCACGGTGGTGACGCCCGCCCGGTGCGCGGCCAGCAGCTTCTGCTTCAGGCCGCCGATCGGCAGCACCCGGCCGGTCAGCGAGACCTCACCGGTCATCGCCACGTCCGGGCGGACCAGGCGCCCGCTGAGCAGCGAGGACAGCGCCGTGACCAGCGTGATGCCGGCGCTCGGGCCGTCCTTGGGGACCGCGCCCGCCGGGAAGTGCACGTGCACGCCCCGGTCCTTCAGGTCGCCCACCGGCAGCTCCAGCTCCGCGCCGTGCGAGCGCAGGAAGCTCAGCGCGATCTGCGCGGACTCCTTCATCACGTCGCCGAGCTGGCCGGTCAGGGTCAGCCCCGCCGCGCCCGTCTCCGGGTCGGCCAGCGACGCCTCGACGTACAGCACGTCGCCGCCGGCTCCGGTGACCGCGAGGCCGGTGGCCACGCCGGGCACCGAGGTGCGCCGCTCGGCCGGGTCCTGGGCGGACTCGGGCACGTGGTGCGGGCGCCCGATCAGCCCGCGCAGGTCGCCGTCGGTGACGGTGAACGGCAGCTCCCGCTGCCCCAGCTCGTGCTGGGCGGCCACCTTGCGCAGCAGCCGGGCCACGGCGCGCTCCAGGTTGCGCACGCCGGCCTCGCGCGTGTACTCGCCGGCCAGCTTGCGCAGGGCGCCCTCGTCCAGGGTCACCTCGCCGGGCTCGATGCCGGCCCGCTCCAGCTGGCGCGGGAGCAGGTGGTCCCGGGCGATGACGACCTTCTCGTCCTCGGTGTAGCCGTCGAGGCGGACCAGCTCCATGCGGTCGAGCAGGGCCTCCGGGATGGCTTCGAGGACGTTGGCGGTGGCCAGGAAGACCACGTCGGACAGGTCGAGCTCGACCTCCAGGTAGTGGTCCCTGAAGGTGTGGTTCTGCGCCGGGTCCAGGACCTCCAGGAGGGCCGCCGCCGGGTCGCCGCGGAAGTCGGAGCCGACCTTGTCGATCTCGTCGAGCAGGACCACCGGGTTCATCGACCCGGCCTCCTTGACGGCCCGGACGATCCGGCCGGGCAGCGCGCCCACGTAGGTGCGCCGGTGGCCGCGGATCTCCGCCTCGTCGCGCACGCCGCCGAGGGCGACCCGCACGAACTTGCGGCCCATCGCGTGCGCCACGGACTCGCCCAGCGAGGTCTTGCCGACGCCGGGCGGGCCGACCAGCGCCAGGACCGCGCCGCCGCGCCGCCCGCCGACGACGCCCAGGCCCCGGTCGGTGCGGCGCTTGCGCACGGCCAGGTACTCGGTGATCCGCTCCTTCACGTCCTCCAGGCCCGCGTGCTCGGCGTCCAGCACGGCCTGGGCGCCCCGGATGTCGTACGCGTCCTCGGTCCGCTCGTTCCAGGGGATCTCCAGGACGGTGTCCAGCCAGGTGCGGATCCAGGAGCCCTCCGGGGACTGGTCGCTGGAGCGCTCCAGCTTCTCGACCTCCTTCAGGGCCGCCTCGCGGACGTGGGACGGCAGGTCGGCGGCCTCCACGCGGGCCCGGTAGTCGTCGGACTCCTCGCCCTCGGACTCGCCGTTCAGCTCGCGCAGCTCCTTGCGGACGGCCTCCAGCTGGCGGCGCAGCAGGAACTCGCGCTGCTGCTTGTCGACGCCCTCCTGGACGTCCTTGGCGATGGACTCGGCCACGTCCTGCTCGGCCAGGTGCTCGCGCAGCTGGTCGGCGGCGAGCTTGAGGCGGGCGACCGGGTCCTCGGTCTCCAGGAGCGCGATCTTCTGGGCGGTGGTCAGGAACGGCGAGTAGCCGGAGTTGTCGGCCAGCGCGCCGACGCCGTCGATCTGCTGGACGCGGTCCACGACCTGCCAGGCGCCGCGCTTCTTCAGCCAGCTGGTGGCGAGGGCCTTGTACTCCTTGACCAGCTCGGCCACCTGGCCGGGCAGCGGGTCGGGGACGTCCTCCTCGACGGCCGTGCCCTCCACCCACAGGGCGGCGCCGGGTCCGGTGGTGCCGGCGCCGATGCGGACCCGGCGGCGGGCCCGGATCAGGGCGCCGGGGTCGCCGTCGGAGAGCCGGCCCACCTGCTCGACGGTGCCGAGCACGCCGGTGCCCGCGTAGGTGCCGTCGACGCGCGAGACGAGCAGCACCTGGGGCTTGCCGCCGGCGCGGGCGGCGGCCTGGGCGGCCTCGACGGCGGCGCGCACCTCGGTGTCGGACAGGTCGAGCGGCACCACCATGCCGGGCAGGACGACCTCGTCGTCCAGGGGCAGGACAGGCAGGGTGAGCGGTGCGGACGTGGAAGCCATGATCTCCCCTTCGGCAGTCAAGTTGAGCTGTACGGACTCAATGCACATGAGCCGCCCAGTGTTCCCCGACGGCTGTTCGCTCTGAGCGATCAGGGGGAAGCGCAGGTCAGGGGCGCGGGCCGGGCCAACGGCGAAGGGCCCCGGAGCGGCGCTCCGGGGCCCTTCCTCGTACGCGACTCAGGCCGCGGCGGATCCGTACGCCCCGACCCAGCGGCGGGCCAGCGGCCAGCTCGCGACGCCGATCAGCAGGGCCAGCAGGTGGCCCCAGTCCGAGAGCGGGTCGGAGAAGGCCAGCAGGTCCTGGAGCACCATCAGCGAGACCACCGCGAGGACGGCGGTGCGGGCCAGCGGGCGCAGCAGGCCCGCCAGCGCCCCCAGGCTGGCCATCAGGCCGAAGCTGATCCCGTAGTCGAGGCGGTGCAGCGAGCTGGCCGGGAGGTGGCCGGCCACCACGGACAGGCCCACCGGCACCTCCGTCGCCAGGGTCGCCACCACGTGCCCCAGGGCGAACAGCGCGGCCGTGCGCCACGCCCCGACCCGGCGCTCCAGCGCCGTCAGGACGAAGAGGAAGGCCAGCGCGAAGGGCGAGGTCAGCCCGCCAGCGATCCACAGCGCGCTGCCGAGCAGCACGGTGAGCGGGCTGCTCACCAGGTGCGCCACGTCGGTGCTGGAGCCGCGCAGCAGCGAGTCGACCGTGTCCGGGTCGCCGTACTGGGCGTACAGGGACGTGCCGATCAGGACGAGGGCGTAGCCGAAGGTGAACGGGGTGCCCTTGGGCGTGGGCAGGAGGCGCAGCGCGTGTCGCCACCAGGGGGTGGCGAGGGACGCCGGGAGGGTGGCGCCGCGCTGTGCGGGGATGGCGTCGAGCAGGCGGACACCCCCGGCCGCCGTCGCGTACGACTGCTCGTACGACTGCGTCTGTGCCACGCCGAGGCTCCTTACGTCCGTACCGTTGTGCAAGCCCCCCGGACCACCCTGCCCCACGCCCCACGTGACGATCACCGGGATCGGCCATGACCTGCGTCACACCGCGACCACCCGGAGCAACCATCGCACGGCCGCGCGCGTCGCGCACACGTCAACGGGGCTCCCCCCGGCACCGGCACCCCCGGGGAAAAGGCGGCGCGCCGGCCCGCCGGACCCGGCTACGTTGCCGTCATGGCTACGACACTCGACCGCCGCGAGGGACCGCACGGCGAAGTGGTGCTGCGGCGCAACGGCCCGCACTACGAGATCATCGCCAACGGCACCTTCCTGATGGACACCTCCGACGGGCGCTCCGAGCGGCTGCTCGTCGACGCGGCGCTGGCCGCCCTGGACGACCGGCCCGCCCCCACCGTGCTGATCGGCGGACTCGGGGTCGGCTTCTCGCTCGCGCACGCCGCGGCCGAGCCGCGCTGGGGCCGGATCGCCGTGGTGGAAAGGGAGTCGGCGATCATCGAGTGGCACCGCACCGGCCCGCTCGCCGAGTTGTCCGCGGCGGCGCTCGCCGACCCGCGCGCCGAGGTCCTCCACACCGACCTGGTGCGGTACGTGCGTGAGGCGTCGGACACATACGACGCGCTCTGCCTCGACATCGACAACGGCCCCGACTGGACCGTCACCGAGGACAACGGGTCGCTCTACTCACCCGTCGGACTGGCGTGCTGCGCCGCGCGGTTGACGCCCGGAGGGGTGCTCGCGGTGTGGTCCGCACAGCCCTCCGGGGAATTCGAAGAGTCATTGCGGAATGCCGGATTCACCGGGGTAAGGACCGAAGAGGTGCGGGTTGCCCGGGGAGTTCCCGACGTGGTCCATCTCGGCGTTCGCCCTGCGTAGCCGTAACTCCTCCACTGCCCTTACGCTGCTGACCGGACACCACGATCTACGGACGCGGTTCGCGCGCGGTGCGGGAAGCGACGCGGGAATCAACACGCGCGACAGGGGCGGGGCGATGGAGCAGACACACACCAGCCACAACGGTGCCGCGCAGTACCCGGCGGCCAGTGCCCAGCGCCGGGTGCTGGTCGTCGAGGACGACGCGACCATCGTCGAGGCCATCTCGGCACGGCTGCGGGCGGAGGGCTTCCTCGTCCAGACGGCGACGGACGGCCCGGCCGCGGTCGACGCGGCCGAGGCCTGGCAGCCGGACCTGATGGTCCTGGACGTGATGCTGCCCGGCTTCGACGGCCTGGAGGTCTGCCGCCGGGTCCAGGCCCAGCGCCCGGTGCCGGTGCTGATGCTCACGGCGCGTGACGACGAGACCGACATGCTGGTCGGCCTGGGCGTCGGCGCCGACGACTACATGACCAAGCCCTTCTCGATGCGCGAGCTCGCCGCCCGGGTGCACGTGCTGCTGCGCCGGGTCGAGCGCGCCGCGCTGGCGGCCGTGACGCCGCGCAGCGGCATCCTGCGCCTCGGCGAGCTGGAGATCGACCACGCGCAGCGCCGGGTGCGGGTGCGCGGCGAGGACGTCCACCTCACCCCGACCGAGTTCGACCTGCTGGTCTGCCTGGCGAACACCCCGCGCGCGGTCCTCTCCCGCGAGCAGCTGCTCGCGGAGGTGTGGGACTGGGCGGACGCCTCGGGCACCCGCACCGTCGACAGCCACATCAAGGCGCTGCGCCGCAAGATCGGCGCCGAGCGCATCCGCACGGTCCACGGCGTCGGCTACGCGCTGGAGACCCCCGCGCCATGAGCAGGTCGTCGGCGTCACCCCGGTCCCGGCTGAGGAGGTCGCTCACGATCTCGATCAAGACGAAGCTGGGCACGCTGGTCGTGGTCTCGGTGTTCATCACGACGGGGCTGCTGATGGTCGCCCTGCGCACCGAGACGGAACTGCGCTTCATCACGGTCTTCTCGGTGATCGCCACCCTGCTGATCACCCAGTTCGTGGCGCACGGCCTGACCGCGCCGCTGGACGAGATGAACACCGTCGCGAAGTCCATCTCGCACGGCGACTACACCCGCCGGGTGCGCGGCGCCGACCGCCGTGACGAGCTGGGCGACCTGGCCTCCACGATCAACCGCATGGCGGACGACCTGGAGGCCGTCGACCACCACCGCAAGGAACTGGTCGCCAACGTCTCGCACGAGCTGCGCACCCCGATCGCCGCGCTGCGCGCCGTGCTGGAGAACGTGGTGGACGGGGTGTCGGCCGCCGACCCCGAGACCATGCGCACCGCCCTGAAGCAGACCGAGCGGCTGGGCCGGCTGGTGGAGACGCTGCTGGACCTGTCGCGCCTGGACAACGGCGTCGTACCGCTCAAGGCGCGCCGCTTCGAGGTGTGGCCCTATCTGTCGGGGGTGCTGAAGGAGGCCAACCTGGCGGCCTCGCAGCGCGGCCTGACCTCGGGCTCGGGCCACCACACCCGGACCGACGTGCACCTGCACCTGGACGTGTCGCCGCCGGAGCTGACCGCGCACGCGGACGTGGAGCGGCTGCACCAGGTGGTCGCCAACCTGATCGACAACGCGGTGAAGCACTCGCCGCCGCACGGCCGGGTCACCGTGCGGGCCCGGCGCGGCCCGCAGCCGGAGTCGCTGGACCTGGAGGTGCGCGACGAGGGCCCCGGCATCCCGGAGCAGGAGCGCCACAAGGTCTTCGAGCGCTTCAACCGGGGCGTGAAGTCCTCCCCGCACGGTCCGGGCAGCGACGGCGGGACCGGGCTCGGCCTGGCGATCGCCCGCTGGGCGGTGGATCTGCACGGCGGCCGGATCGGGGTGGCCGAATCGGCTCGCGGCTGCCGGATCCAGGTCACCCTTCCGGGGATTCCCCAAGCTCGCGGTTGACGTAGGGTTCGAACCGGAAGCGCCCGTTCTGCGTGTACGTACGTGGAACGGGGTCAGGGGTGCGGCGCGGGGGCGCCGTAGCCGCGGTGCCGCGTACCCAAACGGAGCGGAACCACGCTTGTTTCCCGCCAATTCTTACGCCGAAACACGCCTTCAAGTGTGACTTGCGCGACGATGGCATGCCCGGCCTGCACCTCTCGGCCGGGGAGGCGTAGCCTTTATTTCCGCTGTCCATCACCTTGTGAAGCGGAAGAGGGCGGTTGCCGCCGTGTCGTCTCAGTCCCCCAGTAACTCGAGCATCTCGACCGACCAAGAGGGGCAGGGAAAGTCCCCTGCCGCCGCTTTCGGTCCCAATGAGTGGCTCGTCGACGAGATCTACCAGCAGTACCTCCAGGACCCGAACTCGGTCGACCGAGCCTGGTGGGACTTCTTCGCCGATTACAAGCCGGGCGCCCAGGCGACCGGCACCGCAGAGAAGAAGCCCGCGACCGAAGGCACACCGGTGACCACGACCCCCGCAGCGGCCCAGGCCGCCCCGCAGGCCCCGGCCGCCGCTCCGGCCCCGGCCGCCGCCCCCGCCGCGCAGGCCCCG
>NZ_JBEOYE010000064.1:0-56184 GCF_040296945.1 Streptomyces sp. NPDC001941
GTCAGTACCACCGGCGTGGGGCGCGGCGAGCGGGCGAGGCCGAAGAGCAGCCAGCCGAACGCCAGGGCCAGCAGGGCCACGCCCCCCACAACTCCGCGTACGTCCCGCCGCGGGCCACCAGTTCCTCGTGCGGGCCGGTCTCGACGACCAGGCCCTCCTCCATCACCACCACCCGGTCCGCGTCGTACGCCGTGTGCAGGCGGTGGGCGATCGAGATCACCGTGCCCGTCAGGAGACCGGACAGGGAGCGTTCCAGGGCCCGGGCCGTGTGCGGGTCGAGCAGGGCCGTCGCCTCGTCCAGGACCGCCACCGGCGGGTCGAGCAGCACCAGCCGTGCCAGCGCCAGTTGTTGGGCCTGGGACGGGGTCAACTCCAGGCCACTCAGGGTCATATCGCGTGTTAGACCCATCCCTGATGCCCACTCCCACGCCTGCACCGCCCGCAGCGCCCGCTCCAGGTCCGTCGCGTCCGCGTCCGGGCGTGCCAGGAGCAGGTTGTCCGCCAAGGTCCCCCGGAACACGTGGTACTCCTGTGTCACCAGCACCACTTCCCGCCGCAGCTCGGCCGGGGGCAGCTCGGTGAGCGGGAGTCCGCCCAGGGTCACGCTGCCGTCCGCGGGGCTGTCGATGCCCGCGAGCAGCCGGCCGAGCGTGGACTTCCCCGCGCCCGACGGGCCCACCACCGCGAGCCGTTCGCCGGGGGCCGCCCGCAGGTCGACCCCGCGCAGGCTCTCCCGGCCGTCCCGGTACGAGAAGCGGACCCCCTTCAGTTCGATCCCGCCCTCCGGCGCCGGCCCGGAGGGCGAGGACTGGTGGTTCCGCTCCAGCTGGGCGGCGGCCTGGTGGATGCCGAGGACCCGGGCCAACGACGCGCCGCCCACCTGGAGTTCGTCCATCCAGAACAGCAGGGTGTCCACGGGCGCGATGATCTGCTGGACGTACAGGGTGGCCGCCGTGACGGCCGCCAGGCCGACCAGCCCGTCGACGTACATCAGTCCGCCGACCACCAGCGTCGCGGCCACCGGCAGGATGTAGCCGGTGTCGGCGATCGGCAGGTAGACGCTGCGCAGGTTCAGGGTGCGCAGCTCGGCCGCGTACGAGGACGCGATGTCCCGGTCCGTGCGCGCCCGGCGCGATCGGCCGAGCCCGAAGGCCTCCACCGTGCGGGCGCCCGTGACCGTCTCGGCGAGGTGGTCGGTGAGGGTCGCGTACGAGGCGTTGGCCCGCAGGTATCCGGCCCGCGCCCGCCGCAGGTACCAGCGCGTCGAGAGCCAGAGCACCGGTACGGCGACCAGGCAGGGCAGCACGAGCAGCGGATCGGTCAGGCAGACGGCGCCGAGCGTCAGCACGATCGTGGTGCCCGCCACGAGCGTGTCGGGCACGGCCCGCTGCACGGTGAACGCCAGCACGTCGACGTCCCGGGTGGTGCGCGTGACCAGTTCCCCGGTCCCGGCCCGCTCCACCGCGTGGAGCGGCAGCGCCAGCACCCGGTCGACGAACTCCTCGCGCAGATCGGCCAGTACGATCTCGCCGAGCCGCAGCGACGCCAGCCGCGCGAACCGCGTCAGCACCGCCTGGAACACCACCGCCGCGCAGATCGTGAGCGCGACCGGGGTGACGTCGAGCCCGCCGTCCGCCGCGTTCTGCACGATCCGGCCCAGGAGTTGGGGCGCGACCAGCGCGGCGACGCAGGCCAGCGCGTGCAGCAGCAGCGAGCGGGCCAGCGGCGCGCGGTGGCGCAGCGCGGTGCGCCGCGCGTACGCCCGCACCTCGCGCTGTGATGCGACCGGCAGCCGGTCGGCGAGCGGGCCCGGGGTCGGAGCCGTCACGCGGACACCTCCCGGGTGACGACGGCCCGGTAGCCGGGGTCCGTGAGCAGGTCCGGGTGGCCGCCCGAGCTCACGGCCCTGCCGTCCCGGACGAACACGACGTGCTCGGCACGGGCGAGCAGGACCGGGCTGGTGGTGAACACCACGGTGGTACGGCCCTTCCGGTACGGCCCCAGACGCGCGGCGATCCGGTCCTCCGTGGGGGCGTCGAGCGCGTTCGTGGGCTCGACGAGGACGAGGACTTCGGGGTCGGCGAGCAGGGCCCGCGCCAGCCGGAGCCGCTGCTGCTGGCCGCCCGAGAACTCCCGGCCGCCACCGACCTCCTGGTCCACGCCGTCGGGCAGGGCGTCGGCCACGTCCACGGCGCAGGCGGCGTCCAGGGCGCGCAGCACGGCCGCGCGGTCGTAGTCCTCGCCCACATCGCCCCGCATGGCGTCGAGTTGGGCGCCGAGCCGTCCGGAGAAGAGCGTGGCCGCGTTGTCGGACACCAGGACCCGGGCGCGTACGTCCTCCGTGCGGTACGCCGACAAGGGCGTCGTGCCGTTCCGGGCCGCCGGGTCCGCGTACCGCCCCAGGCGGTCGGCCAGGGTCCGGGCGTCGCCGTCCGTGGCGCACACGACGCCGACGAGCCGCCCGGGCGGCACGGTCAGGCCGGAGGCCGGGTCGTGCAGGCTCAGTGGTGTGCTGTCCAACGGCCGCTCACCGGACGGCAGTTCGGTGGTGAGGGAGAGGAAGTCGAGGAGTCGCCCCGACGCCACCACCGCGCGGGTCAGTTGGTCCAGTGTGGTGGTGACCCGGCCGAGCTGTTCGGTGAGGAAGACCGCGTACCCGTAGAACGCGACGAGCAGGCCCGGTTCCAGGCGGCCCGTGGCCACCTGGTGCGCGCCCAGCCACACGATGACGACCAGGAGCGCGCCCGGGAGCAGCACGCGCAGGAAGGCGATGTCGGCCACCGTCACCGCGACCCGGACGCCCTCGGCGCGCACCCCCTGGGAGGCGGCGCGGTAGCGGCGCCCGTACACCTCCTCGCCGCCCAGGCCGCGCAGCACCCGCAGCCCGTCGATGATGTCCACCGACAGCTCGGTGAGTGCTCCCTGCCGGTCGCGCAACCGCTCCTGCCGGCCGTGGAGCAGGCGCATCAGCCGGGCCACGGCCAGCGCGATCAGGGGCACCCCCACGATCACGACCAGCCCCAGCTGCCACGACGTGACCAGCATGAACACGGACGCGAAGACGATCGAGACGACCGCCCCCGCACCGCGCGCGGTGCCCTCGACGGCCGTGCCCAGGTGCCCGGCGTCCATGGCGCTGACGCTCACCACCGAGCCGGTGGAGGCCTGCCGGGGCAGCTCCGCGCCGAGCGCGGTGGACTGCCGCACGACCAGCTGGGTGGCGCGGTACACCGCCCCGAACCGGTTCGTCGTCGCCGCCCGGTCCCGCAGCGTGCCCACGACGGCCTGGAACACGCCGAGCAGCAGCACCGCCCCGCCCCACGCCAGCAGCGCGCCCCGGTCGCGCGGCAGCAGCCCCCGGTCGATGCCGAGGCCGATGGCCACCGGCACCAGCGCCTGCGCGAGCGTGCACAGCACCCCGAACACCGTGGCGAGGGCCAGGCTGCCCGGGTGCCGGGTGGCGAGCCACACCAGGAAGCGGACGGGGGAGGTGGTGACCGGTGAACCAGGTTCGGCTACGGGGTAGTTGGCACGGCCGCCGAGGGCGTGGCTCACGCCTTGGTGCCGATGGTGAGACCGTGTTCGTACGGGTGGTCGGTGAGCGTCCGTACGTCGCTGAAGCCGGCCCGGCGCGCCCACTCCTCGTAGTCGCGCGCGGGGTAGGCCATGCCCTGCCCGCTGGCCAGCACGTTGAGGTAGAGGGAGAGCCGGGCGGAGTACCAGCCGCGCGTCTCGTCGTCGGAGACGTTGTACCCGTACACGAACACCCGGCCGCCGGGCGGGAGTACGGCGTGCGCCTTGGCGAGCAGCTCGGTGATCTGCTCGCCGGAGAAGATCTCCAGTACGTGACTGAAGAGGACCGCGTCCGCGCCGACCGGGAAGGGGTCGGTGAACAGGTCGCCGGGGTGCAGGGTGATGCGGTCGCCGTTCGTCTGGGGGTCGACGCTGTGGTCGGCCGCGATGCGCGACACCGAGGGTATGTCGAAGATGGTCGTGCGCAGGGCGGGGTGACGATCGGTCAGGTGCTTGCTGGTGGTGCCGTCACCGCCGCCCACGTCGAGCAGGTGCCGTACGGTCGTGAACTCCTCGCACTCCACCAGCGAGTCGAGGCTCTTCAGCGTGAAGGCGCTCATGCTGCGGTGGAAGACGCCCTCCAGCTCCGGATCGTGCGACAGGCGGCGGTAGAGGGTCGGTTCCTCGCCCGGGTGCGCGTCGAGCGCGGTGTTGGTCCCCGCCGAGAGGGCCTCGGTCATGCGCGGGAAGGCGGGGTAGTAGATCTCCTTCCAGCCGGTGAGGATGTGCCGCCAGCTGTCCGGGCCCTCGGGGACGAGCAGTTGCTCGGCGGCCGGGGCGTTGTGGTACGTGCCGTCGGTGTGCCGCTCCAGCAGCCCGGTGGTGCACACGGCGTGCAGCAGGACCCGCAGCGAGTGGGCGGGGACGCCGGTGGACTCGCGCAGTTCCTCGAAGGAGGCGCCGGAGCCCGCCCGCTTGGAGAGCTGGCCGAAGAGGTCCCAATCGAGCGCTGTGACAAGGGCGTTGAAGAGTGCGGGTGCGTTGACCAGGAAGTGGAAGCGCTCGACGACGGGGTCGTGTGGGTCCCGCTGGTCGTGCGGGGTGGTGTGCGTGGCGTGGCGGTCGGAGTCGGCTGACGGATTCATCCCGTACCTCTCGTCGACGGATCGGTGCGGGCCGGGGATCGCCCTCCCCGCGACCGGTTGCAAGATCACGTTGGCGCAGGCGCATGCTCACACAGGCCCGATACGCCCGCAAGGACGATCGTCGCTATCCGGCCGGGGGAGGTGGGCGGCGGCGGGGCCCCGGATGACACGTGCGAGCCGAGCCCCGGGAGGGGCCCGAGGGCCGTCGGGGAGGGGTGCACATCGGCTGGTTCCGGGCGCCGGTCCGGGGGAGTGGGAGAGGCACCCACCCCCCGGACCGGGTCCCGTCACTGGCAGCCGCGGCGCCAGTTCCAGCCGATGAAGGTGTGGCGCAGTTCGACCTCGAAGCGGCAGGTCGCGGTGGAGTCGGCGTTGAGGTCGACGTACGAGTGGTGGGTCGTGGCGTACCAGTCGCCCGTGACGTCGAAGATGCCCTTGTACGTGAAGTCCGCGTGCGCCTCGGTCCTGGAGACGCGGCAGTCCGTGACGCAGTCGGTGCTCCTGCTCTGCGACTTCAGGTTCCAACCGGCGTTCCAGGGCTCCCTGTTCCACTGCTGCGTCACGTCGGTGGCGGCGTTCGTGACGCGCCCGCCGTCCGTGGTCCACTGCGAGGTGGTGTACACGCCGGTCATGCGGATGTTGCAGCAGTCGTACATCTCGTTCCAGCTCTTGAGCTGCCGCGTGGCACCGGCCGCCGAGAGGCTGCCCGCCTTCGCGCTCTCGCGCGCCGGGACGAGGGTGACCTTCCCGAAGACGGGACGGCAGCCCGCGCCGATCGTGACGTCCTGCCGCACGGCCATCCCGGCGGGCGGCGCGGGCAGGTCCCCGGTCAGCCGCAGGCTGCCGCACGACGCGCCGGTTCGACCGGCCTGGCCGCTGGGCGCACCGCTCGCGGCGGTGGCCGAAGCGGTGCCGGCCGTGAGCGCGAGCGCTGCGGCCGCGAATGCGGACAGTACGGCTGTGAGCGTGCTCCTGGTACGCAAGTGCCCAACCCTTCCTCGACTCCTCGACAGTGATCGCAAGGGAGCGTAGGAGGGCGAACACCGTGCTCAGGGGCGCCCGTTGAAACCTTGGCACGAACGTGACCTGGGGTGACCGGGGAGAGTCGTCACGGCACGGACTGGTACGGCCGGATCGTGGCCGTCACCGGCGACGGGCTCTTCGTCGCCGGCCGCACCACCGGCTGGGAACGCCCGGTGACCGGTCAGTCGGAGAAGACCGCGCGGCGCAGTGGGGGGACTGCCCCGCACAGCCGGAAGAAGGTCCGTGCGACGGTCCGGACCACGCTGCTGGGCAGGGTGGCCAGGCGCAGGTACATGGTGGCGGCCCGCACGGCGGCGAAGCCGTTCTTCAACATCGCGCGCTCGTACGCGGCGAGGGCGGGGATCAGTTCCGCCTCCCCCCGGTCGACCGCGATCAGTGCGCGGCGCAACACGTTGGCGTCGTACAGTGCGGCGTTGCCGCCGAGACCGCCGACCGGCGGCATGGAGTGGGCGGCATCGCCCAGTACGGTCACGTTGGTGGTCGGCCAGGGCTTCATGCGCTCGGCAGCAGCGAAGTCGAACCGCTCGATGGTGTCCGCGGGCGTCTGGGCGATCAGCTTGCGCAGGTCAGGATGCCAGTTGAGCAAGCGGGACGTGACCAGCTCGCGCAGCCGTTGCCCGGGCCCGCTCGCCGAGGGGTCGGGGAGGTCGGCGGGCAGCGCGCGCCGGTGGGCGACGTAGGCCCACATGACGTAGTCGTCGTCCTTGGCGTCCTGGACGAGCAGATCCGGGTCCAGGCCTGCGGCCCGTATCCGGTCGGTGATGTGTTCGGTGGCGGTCCGCTCCGTCTCCCGGCGGCGGAAGACCGCTGTGAACAGGAAGTCCCGCTTCGGCAGGAACATGTTCTTGGTGCTGATCAGTTCTTCGGGCAGCCAGGCCGACCCGTCGCCCAGCGGGAGCTTGCCGCCGATCCCGACGCCGGGTGCGGGGGTCCGCCGCGCGTGCGGCAGCAGTTGCCGCCGCACGCGCGAGTTGGCTCCGTCCGCGCCGACCAGCACGTCGCCGGTGGCTGATGTGCCGTCGGCGAAGAGGGCCGTGACCGTGCCGTCGGTGTTCTGCCGGTAGCCGGTGATCTCCGTGCCGAAGTGGACGATGTCGTCCAGTCCGGCGAGCAGCAGCCGCCGCAGCGTGATCCGGCTGACCGCGTGCGCCTGTTCGGACGGGTCGAGCCCTGCGGGCGGGGCGTCCTCCCGCATCAGCAGCCGCAGTTCCTCGGTGAACACCCCCATGCCGGGCCCGGGATCACCGGCGGTGGCCACCAGGACGTTCCAGAGGTGCGCAGGCAGGCAGTCGTGCAACGCCCGGCTGCCGACCGGTTCGATGTTGAGCCGGTATCCCTGCGTCCGTGCATCGGGGGCGGCGTCGCGCTCGTACACCGCGACGTCGATCCCGGCGGCGTTCAGCCCCTGCGCCAGGCACAGGCCGCCGATGCCTCCGCCGATGACGACGACCCGGAGTTGACGTGTGGACATGAGGTGTTCCTCCTGGGGCCGGCGGGGATCAAGCGCGGATCAGCAGCTGTTCGAGGAGTTCGAGTACGTCGTCGGCGTGGCCGGAAGCCAGGCTCGCTCCCTTGACGGTGGCGATGATGAGCTCCGCTCCCGTCGTCGGATCGACACCGGGGACCAGCGCTCCGGCAGCCGCGGCATCGGTCAGCAGAGCGCGCAGCGAGTTCCGCCAGCCCTCTTCATGGCTGGTGATGATCTCCCGCAACTCGGGGTCGCGCCGGGCCCGCAGATCCAGTTCGCGCAGGACGATGTGGAGTTCGGGCTCGTCGACGATCCTCCGGCCGAGCGTGGCCAGGTGCTGCCGCAGGCGCTCGACGGGACTGCCTTCCGGCGGTGTGGTCGACCGGAACTGCTGGGTGGCGTGGTCGACGACCGCCACCACCAGGTCCTGTTTGGTGGGGAAGTGGTGGTGGATCGACGAGTGGTCGATGCCCACGCGGGTGGCCACGTCCCGCAGCCGCAAGCGTTCGAACCCGTCCTCGGCCAGGCACTGGTACGCCGCCAGCACCAGGGTGTTCCGGCGTTCCGGACCGGCCGGTGGCCTGCCTCGTCGCGTCGTCGCCATGCCCGCCTCCGTTAATCAACCAACCACTTGGTGGATTAATAGCAGAGGCGTGGATGCGACGTCAATCCTCTTGGTGGAGTTCTGGTGGCGGCTGCCGGAGTTCGGTCAGGCCCCCGTCCGGCTCTCGCGCTGCCGTGCGCGGTGGGCGGCGGCCTTCACGCGGTTCTGGCACGCGGTGGAGCAGAAGCGGCGGGTGCCGTTGCGGGAGGTGTCGACGTAGACGCGGTCGCAGGAGGGCGCGGAGCAGACGCCGAGCCGTTGGGCGTAGTCGCTGCCGAGGGCCGTGGCCAGGGCGATCGCGCAGGAGGCGGCCCAGTCGTCGGCGGGGTCGTCGCCGGGGCCCCGGAAGTACAGGTGCCACGGCCGGCCCGGCTCGCGGTCGAGGAAGGGGGCCGGGCGCAGCTCGCCGAGCAGGGCGTTGAGCGCGGCGGCGGCCCGGTCGGGGTCCTCGGCGTCCAGGAGCGCGAAGACCTCGCGGAGCCGGGGTGCGCGGTCGGCGAGGCGTCGTGCGGCGGCCTGGTCCAACGCCGTCGCGTGCCGGTCCCAGCGCGTGAGGGCGGAGTTGACCGAGGCCGCGAGCTCCGCCGCCTCGGGCGGTGCGTAGGGGCGGGTCTGCCGCATGCCGGGGGTCGCGGTGTTCACGAGGTCGGCCGCGAGGGCCACCATCTCGGCGCTGTGACTGTTGAAGTTCACTTGACCAGTCACGTCCTCTCTGTCTAGTGTCCACAGAGTACCTGTTGAATCGATTGACGACAGTCACGAGTCGTCTGTGGGAGGGATCGCTGTGATCACTGTGACCAAGGGGGAAGAAGGGGAAGCGGGAGAAGTGGCCGAGGCGGCCGAGTCGCTGATGGTCGAGGGGGCGGAGCCCGTCACCCCGCGGCTGCGCCTGCGACGGCTGACCGAGGATGACCTGGACGCCGTGCACGCCATCCACGCCGACCCCCGCACCAACCGCCACAACCCGGCCGGCCCCGTGACCGACGTCGCCCAGAGCGCCCGGATGCTGGGCGACTGGATCGCCCACTGGGACCGGTACGGATTCGGCTACTGGGCCGTGGTGCCCCGGGAAGCGGACGGGGGCCCGGCCGGCCGGGTAGTCGGCTTCAGCGGACTGATGCGCCGCGAGGCGGACGGGCGCCCGGTCCTCAACCTCTACTACCGCTTCCACCCCGACGCCTGGGGCTCCGGCTACGCCACGGAAGCCGCGCGCGCCGCGCGGGACCTGGCGCGCGACCGCTTCCCCGGCGAGGACCTCGTCGCGCTGGTGCGCGACACCAACCTGCCGTCCGCCCGGGTCGCCGAACGCCTCGGCCTCGTCGCCGACGCGTGGACGATCCAGCACGGCGGGGTCACGACCCGCGTGTACCGCGAGCCGCTCACCGCCACGGTCCCCGGGCGCTGAGCCGGGCCCTCACCGGCCCTCACCGGCCCTCACCGGGCCTCACCGGGCCTCACCGGGCCTCATCGGGCCCTCAGATGAACGGGTTCGTCGACTCACCGCCGAGCAGGACCGTGCCCGTCACCTGGAGGACCGAGTCCTGGGCCACCGCGTGCTGGTTCATCGTCCAGGCGTCGCGCAGCCAGCGGTCCAGCGGAGACGGCTTGTACACGGACGAGCCGCCCACCAGGTCGTACAGCGTCTGCACGATGTCGCGGCAGGTCCGGAACGCGTGCCGGCGCGCGATGGCGGTGGCGACGCGGGCGTCGGGCGTGGGTTCCGTACCGCCCGTGAGCGCGGCCCACTGGGCGCCGAGGCTCGCGTAGACGCCGGACCGCGCGGCCAGCAACTCGCCCTCCAGGCGGGCGATGACGCTCTGGACGGCCGGGTCGTCGACCCACCGGGTGCCGGTCTGCCGGTCCGTGCGGGTGGGGGCGAGCGCGCGGACGTGGTCGAGCGCGGCGCGGGCCATGCCCAGGGGGACGCCGGGCATGTTGCGCATGATCGAGTCGGGGGAGGAGTAGAGGGGACCGCCGCGCTTGGGGTCGGTGAAGGAGAAGGAGTGCTCGTCGGGGACGTACAGGTCCTCGCAGGAGTAGTCCTGGCTGCCGGATCCGGCCAGGCCCGTGGTGTGCCAGGTGTCGTGGAAGGTGTAGGCGGCGGGCCGGGCCATCATGACGCGCCAGTGGGTGGCGGCGCCGGTCACCGGGTCCGTCTCGCGCTCGCCGTCCTCGTCGGTGACCATGCATCCGGCGCTGAGCCAGTCGCAGTGGCCGGAGCCCGACCCGAACTTCCAGCGGCCGGTGACGCGGTACCCGCCCTCGACGCGTACGGCCCGGCCCTGCGGATAGATCCACCCGGCGGTCACGACGTCCAGGTCGGGGAACATCTCGCGGGCCACGGAGTCGTCCAGGTAGCCCGAGTAGATCCCGGAGTCCATGCCGATCATCGCGCACCAGGCGGCGGAGGCGTCACCGGTGGCGAGGATCTCGACCAGCTCGCACTGCTGCATGGAGTCGAGCTCGGGCCCTCCCCAGGCCTTGGGCGCCGCGGCCCTGAACACCCCTCCGGACCGCAGCAGTTCGACGATGTCCGGGGGCAGCGTGCGGCTCTCCTCGATGCGCACGGCGGCGTCCCGCAGCACGGGGGCGAGGGTGCGCGCATGGGCGAGGATCGCCTCCGCTGTGTCGGGGACGGCGGCGGGGGAGGCGGTTTCGGCGGTCATGCGGCGCTCCTTCGTCCGGCAGGCGAGGGGAGGGGGCGGGAGGGTCCCGGTGGGGAGCGGGTCCCTTTCCGGAATAACGTACGGGGGCGAGGACGGCCCATCTACGGTGTGACCGGGGGCGGTTCGGGGCGGGCGAGTACGGCGGCGGGCAGGCGGCAAAGGGGAATTCCCCTCGGGAATCCCTCCTCGGGAAATGCACGAGGGAAATGGGGTGCGGGGGCGAAAGGGGCCGGGCGGGTACGGATGCCCAGGGTGGCGGTCGAATCCTGGACCGGTTGGTGCGGGGGAGGGCGGCGGTGTATTCCGTGTTGCTGCCGAGGCCGTGGGCAGCGCCATGAGCTGGGAGAACGTGAAGGTCGTGAGTGCGGGAGGGGGCGACTCACGGCCGTCTCCGGAAGGCGGGCGAATGGCCGACCCAGGGCACCAAAGCGGTATCGATGAGCGGCGCCTGTGGACAATTCTCGGAGCGCGAAGTCCGGGGCCTTCTGGGAATCCTGATGCGCCGTCGTACCGGACGGGAGGAGCGTCGGCGGGTGCGCGTCGGAACGCGACGTTTCACGGCGCCCGAAGAGGGCGCGAAGAGAGCCCCGAGAGAAAGCACGCTGCTCGCGTCGGCCCGGTACGAGCGGGGTGTGGCTCAGGTCACCGGAGGCCGTGGACGGGGGCCGGAACAATCCGGGGGCGTGCCCCGTTGGAAGGGGTGTGGATGCGAAGGGGACAGTGTCCCCGGGCCTCACCTATAGCCCATGGGGAAGATCGTTCGGCTGAAGCCCCATGGAGCCTTTCGCCGAGAGGCGACCGCCCTTCGCAGCCCACCTTGTACGGCCCCGGCTGGTCTCCCCCGTCCAGCCGGGGCCACTTTCGTCGTGTGTCCGTCCCTGTTCGTCGCCGCGTACGCGCAGTCCTGACGGCCGTGTACGCGCAGTCCTGACGCCTCGCGGCACCGGACCGGGCGCGCACCGCGGGCTCGTGGCCCCCGCCGGGTAGTCAACCCTCCATGAGCACCGCCAACCCCAACAGACGCCCGCTGTCCGCCCTGCTCGCCGTCCTCCTGGCCTGTGCCGCGTTCCTCGTCGCGCCCGGTACGGCCCAGGCGGGCACCCCTGCCGCCCCCACCCGTACAGCCCCCGCCCCCACTCCCGCATCCGCCCAGGCCCTCAACACCATGTTCGCCACCTACGGCGACACCTCCGGGCGGTGGAACGGCGGTGACAGCACCGTCTCCGTGCCCCTCCCCGACGGGCGCGTGGCCTGGCTGTTCTCCGACACCTTCCTCGGGCCCGTCAACCCCGACGGCTCCCGGCCCGACGACAACAAGTTCGTCCACAACTCCCTCGTCGTGCAGTCCGGCGACGCCCTCACCCGGACCCTCACCGGCGGCACCCCCGCCGCGCCCCTGTCCCTCGTCGGCGGCGAGCGCGACGGGGAGCGCGGCAACGCCGGGTACTGGGTCGCCGGCGGCGCCGTCGAGGGTCGGTCGCTGCGCGTGCTCTACAACCGCTACCGCCACACCGGCACGGGCAGCCTGGACATCGCGCTCGCCGGGAACGCGCTCGCCACCTTCGCCCTGCCCTCGCTCGCCCTCACCTCCCTCAGGGACCTGCCGCTCGGGAGCACGACCGCCTGGGGCCAGTCGATCCTGCGGGACGGCGTGTACGACTACGTGTACGGGACCGAGTTCGCCGGTCAGGGGCGCTACGCCCACCTGGCGCGGGCGGCGGCGGACAGGCTGGGCGGGGCCTGGGAGTTCTGGAACGGCACGGGGTGGTCCACCCGGGAGGCCGACTCGGCCCGGCTGCTCGGGGCGTCAACACCGCCTACTCGGTGGAGCGGACGGGCGGCCGCTACCTCCTGGTCACCAGCGACGGCCGCACCCCCTTCAGCCCCGACGTCGTCGCCTACACGGCCACCGCACCGACCGGCCCCTTCACCGACCCGGTCACGCTCCTCACCGCTCCCGAGCCGACCCCGGGCGGGCCGGTGATCACCTACGACGCCCGGCTCCACCAGCACCTCGCCCGCCCGGGCGAACTCCTCGTCAGCTACAACGTGAACTCGCTCGACCCCGCCGACAACCGCACCGACGCGAGCCTGTACCGCCCGCGCTTCGTGGAGGTGGCCCTGCCACCCGCGCTCCGCGCCGGGGCGTCCCCGCAGGCGTTCGTCCCGCGCGCCCCCCTACCCGTACCGCACTGATCATTCCGCTTGCGCACGTTCCGACCGGCCGGTCGGGCCGCCCCGGTCGGCGATCATCTCCACGAGCGCGTCGACGAGTTCCTCGGCACGGACCCCGCCCCACTTCTCGTGGGGGAGCTGGCCGCTCACCTCCATGCCCGCGATGCCGTTCGCGCTGCTGATGAGCAGGGCGCCGTAGCGCCGGGCGTCGTGCTCGCCGACCAGGTCGGCGACGATCGCGAGGAAGTCGGCCTGGCTGCGTCCGGCCGCGCGGGCCAGTGCCATGGGGTCGCCGGGCGGGTTGCTGAACATCAGCGTGTAGAGGTGGGGCTGGGAGCGGCCGATGTCGACGAGCGCCACGATCCCGGCGCGCAGCTTCTCGGCGGCCGAGGACCCGGGATCCGCGCGCAGCTCCTGGATCCGGTCCCCGAGCCGGTCCCAGGCCCGTGTGCCTATCGCGATCAGCAGGCTCTCCTTATCGGGGAAGTGCCGGTAGGGCGCCCCCCGGGTCACCCCGGCCCGCGCGCCGACCGCGCGCAGGGTCACCGCTTCGAGGCCGCCCAGGTCCAGCAGGTCGGCCGCGGCGTCGAGCAGGGCGCGGCGGGTGGCGGCGGCGGATTCGGCGCGGCTGGTCATGCCCGTGATCCTAACGCCGGGCGATGACAGCGTCACCCGAGTGAGTTGACAATGTCATCCCAGTCGCGCACGCTCATGAGATGACAACGTCATCTCGGAATCGCGCAGCCGGTCAGGAAGCACCCGGTCAGGAAGCAGTCGGTCAGCAAGCAACCGGCGCAGAAGCGGCTCGGGGCCTGGTCGTCGTGACCGGGGCGTCGACCGGCATGGGCGCGGCCACCGCGCGCGAGCTGGCCCGCCGCGGATTCCACGTCCTGGCCGGGGTGCGCCGCGACAGCGACGGCGACAAATTGCGGGCCGCGAACATCGAGCCGGTGATCCTCGACATCACCGAGCCGGACCACATCGCCGCCCTGGTGGCCCGCGTCGACGCCGACCCGCGCGGGCGGGCCCTGCGGGCGCTGGTGAACAACGCGGGCATCCCCGGCGCCGGGCCGGTCGAGCTGGTGCCGGTCGACGAGTGGCGACGGCTGTTCGAGGTGAACGTCTTCGGCCACATCGCCGTCACCCAGGCGCTGCTCCCGGCACTCGTGCGCAGCAGGGGCCGCGTCGTCAACATCACCTCGATGAGCGGCAAGCTCTCCATGGCCGGCTACGGCCCGTACGCGGGCAGCAAGTTCGCCATGGAGGCGGTGAGCGACGCCCTGCGCAACGAGCTGGCGCCCACCGGCGTACGGGTGGTGGTCGTCGAACCGGGCGGTGTGAAGACCGAGATGGCGGGCCACGGCAGCTCGGGCCTGCAACGACTCGACGAGCGGATGACCGAGGACCAGCGCAGCCGGTACGGCGGCCTGATGCGGGCGCTGCCCTCCCACATCGCCGCGTTCACCAAGGCGGGCGTGACCAGCGACGTCGCGGCCCGGAAGATCGCCAGGGCAGTGACCGATCCCAAGCCCCGCACCCGCTACACCATCGGCACCACGGCCGCCTTCCTCGTGCGCGCCGCCCGTGTGCTGCCCGACCGGGTGCTCGACCGGCTCACCACCGCCGACCTGCGCAAGCACTACCCGGCCGGGGACGAGCGGACCCCCGCGGGGCACCGCGCTTGACCTTGACACGGTGACAAGCCCTTCACTTCCTGCCGAGGAGGTGGTCCCGCCATGACGACCACGAACGACGAGGACACCGGCAACGAGACCGGTAACGAGTCCGGTAACGAGGGCATCGGCAACGAGGCCGGCAACGACGGCACCAACGCGGTACGACCTGCGGTACGGGACGTCCAAGCGCCCCTGCGCGCCCTGCGGCACGCCGACTCCTCCGTACGCCTGCGTGCCGCGCTCGCCGTCGGCACGGAGCCCGACCCGCGCTTCGTCGCCCCGCTCGTCGAACGCTGCGCGGTCGAGCCCGAGTTCTTCGTCCGCGACATGCTGACCTGGGCGCTCACCCGGCACCCGCAGGACCTGGCGCTCCCCGCCGTGCTCGACGAGGTCCGCTCGGAGCGCGTACAGGCGCGCAGCCAGGCGCTGCACACGCTCTCCAAGATCGGCGACCGGACGGCCTGGCCGCTCCTCACCCCGGAGCTGCTGCGCGACCCCGACGACGAGGTGGCGCGCAGCGCCTGGCGGGCGGCCGTCGTCCTGGTGCCGCCGGGCGAGGAGCCCGCGCTGGCCGGGGTGCTCGCCTCCCAGCTCGGGCGCGGCGGGCGCGACACGCAGCTGAGCCTGAGCCGCGCCCTGGTCGACCTGGGCGACGCCATGGTCCCGGCCGTGCGGGGCGCGGAGCGCGCGCCGGACCCGGAGGTGCGCGCGCACGCGCTCGCCACGCTGCGGATGCTGGCCGACCCGGACACCCGGTTCGAGTCCGCGATCGAGGAGGCCAAGCGCGTGGTGGCCCTGGACGGCGCGCCGCAGGGCGGATGATGAAGCGTGTTGATCGGTGAGGTGGCGCGTCGGTCCGGGGTGAGCGCCCGGATGCTCAGGCACTACGAGTCGCTGGGCCTGGTGCGCCCTTCGGGCCGTACGGGGTCCGGCTACCGGGAGTACGCGGACGAGGACATCCGGCGGATCTTCCACGTCGAGAGCCTGCGCTCGCTGGGCCTCTCGCTGCGCGACATCGGGCGCGCGCTCGACGACCCCGGCTTCGCGCCCGCCGCCCTGGTCGGCGACCTGATCCGGCGGACCCGCGAACGCATCGCGGCCGAGACCGAGCTGCTCACCCGGCTCGCCCGGATCGACGCCGTGGAGCCCGCGGGCTGGGAGGAGGTCCTGCAGGTCGTGGCCCTGCTCCAGGCGCTCGGCTCCAAGAGCCCCGACGCGCGCCAGCGCGCCGCGCTCTCCTCGGCCGACGAGGCGGTGCCGGCGGAGGCCCTGGTCGAGGCGCTGCTCGGCGAGGCCGATCCGAACGTCGCAGGGGCCCTGCGCTGGGCCCTGGCGCGCTCGGGCGCCGACGCGGCGGCCCCGCTGGTCCGGGGCCTGGACTCGCCGGTCGCCGCCGTGCGGGACCGCGCCGCCCAGTGCCTCGCCGCCCTGCCCGGCGACGAGGCGACCGGGCACCTGCGCACCGCGCTGGCGCACCCGGACCCGGCGGTACGGGGCCGCGCGGCGGTGGCCCTCGGCGCACGGGGCGAGGCCGGGGCCGTACCGGTGCTCGTCGACATGGTCGTGGCGGGCCGCAACGACACCGACGCGGCCGACGCCCTGGGCGTCCTGGCCTCCGACGCCGCGTCGGCGGACGCGATCGCGGCGCGCCTGGCCGACCTGCTGGCCGACGCCACCACCGAGCCGCCCGCGCGCGGCCGCCTCACCCAGGCCCTCGCGGGCATCCCGGGGGACACGGCCACCCGGGCGCTCACCGGCCTCCAGCAGGACGGCGACCGGGCCGTCGCACTCACGGCGACGTACCTGCTGGGGCTGCGCGGGGAGGGGCGGCCGGGCACCCCCGAGTAGCCCGCCGCGTCAAGTCCCGTGCCTGCCACGCCCCCGCAAAGCCGGAGGCGCGTTCCCGCACGCCGCACCGCGTCTACCGCCCACGCGCGCCGTGCGGCACGGCCGCTCGTCCGAATGCGCCCACGCGTCCCCACGCGCGCCCGCGCGGCAGGGTCCGCCCGGCGCGGACGGGTGCATCCTGGACCCCGTCCCGGCAACGCCCCGGACAGCACGGAGGCCCCCATGCCCCAGACCTGCCGCCAGTACTGGTGGAACCTGCAAGGCCGGTGCAGGCTCAACTTCAACTGGGCCGCGATCAACCACGACTCGACCGTCCTCGTCACCGCGTCCGAGTACAGCGTGGACGGCAACGACCCCCGGCACAGCCCGCGCTTCGTGGGCGCCGCGACCATCACGGTCGAGAACATCAGCCCGCACTCGCCGCCCTACGACCCCAACCACGGCGTCACCTTCGTCGTCAACGTCGAGTGGGGCGCGCCCCTGCACGTCGTCACCGACATCACCGTCCTGGACGGGCCGCCGGTCGACATCGAGTACCAGAGCGGCTGAGGGGGTCGGGTTCCATGCCGCGCACCGTGCGCCAGTACTGGCACGGCCTCAAGGGCCGTACCGTCCTCAACTTCAACTGGGGCGAGATCGACCACGACTCGACCGTCCTCGTGAGCGTGTCCGAGTACTCCGTCGACCCCCGCGACGTGAAGCACAGCCCCCGCTTCGTGGGCGACGCCAACGTCCGCGTCGGCAACATCAGTCCGCACTCGCCGCCGTACGACCCCAACCACGGCGTCACGTTCGTCGTCACCGTGGACTGGGGCGCGCCCCTGAACATCGTCACCGACATCACCGTGCTCGACGCCAAGCCGGACTACCGGCTCTGGGACGGGCAGCGGCTCGCCTTCAACATGGAGGCGCAGACCCAGAGCAACTGGTGCTGGGCGGCCGTCTCGGTCAGCGTCGCCCGCTTCTACAACGCGGGCAGCACCTGGACCCAGTGCCAGGTCGCCAACTCGCAGACCGGCGCGACCAATTGCTGCACCCCCGCCGGGGCCTCCGGCGCCACCTGCAACAGCCAGCAGCCGCTGGACAACCCGCTGCGCATCGTCGGGCACCTCGACCGGATGGTGGGCAACCGCGTCGACTTCGCCGAGGTGGAGAACGAGCTCAAGGCCGGGCGCCCGCTGTGCGTCCGGATCGGCTGGGCGTCCGGCGGCGGCCACTTCTGCACCGCCATCGGCGTGGACGCCCCGGCGGACCAGGCGATCGTGGCCGTGGACGACCCGATCTACGGCAAGTCCGACCAGGTGTACAACACCCTCGCCACCAGCTACCAGGGCAGCGGCACCTGGACGCACAGCTACTACACGCGCGCATAGGGGCCGACCATGACACTCCAGTCACCACAGCCGCCCGAGCCGTCCCGCGCGGCGGCCGAGGCGGGGGTCCAGCTGCTCGCCGGGCTCGGCCGGGTGCGGACCGCGACCCTGCTCCCGGCCGCACCGGACGACCTGCGCCTCGCCGATCCCGTACAGATGTACGCGCTCGCGCCCGGAGCCCCGCTGGCCTCCGCGACGCCCGTGGCCTGGCGCTACCTCGTGCGGCACGGGGAGGAGCCGGTCGCGCTCGCCGAGACCGTACGGGACGCGGCGGGCGAGCACGTCTTCAGCCAGCTCAACTACGGACCCTTCGTGGCCGGGACGGCCGCCGCGCTCGACACCGCCGCCGGGGCGGACGCCGCACGGCAGGGCGACGCCGAGGTGCGGCTCCTGCACGTCCCGGCCGTGCACCTGATCGCCGTGTGGCTGCACGGGGACCGGTCGGACCTGCTCGTTCCCGCGGCCCCGGTCCCGGCGGGGCTGGACGCGGGGCGCGCGTACCCGGCGGACGACTTGCTGGAACGCGTCGCCGCCGCGGCCCCGCCCGCCCTCGATGCGGACGACGACCGCGGCGGGGGGTGAGTCACCCGAACCGGCTCAGACGTTCACCCCGTAGTCCAGGGCGATGCCCCGAAGTCCCGAGGCGTAGCCCTGGCCCACGGCGCGGAACTTCCACTCGCCGCCGTGCCGGTACAGCTCGCCGAAGACCATGGCGGTCTCCGTCGACGCGTCCTCGGTCAGGTCGTAGCGGGCTATCTCCTGGTTGTCGGCCTGGTTGACGACCCGGATGAACGCGTTGCGCACCTGGCCGAAGTTCTGGCCGCGGGCCTCGGCGTCGTGGATGGAGACCGGGAAGACGATCTTCTCGACCTGGGCCGGCACGGCGGCGAGGTCCACCTTCACCGACTCGTCGTCGCCCTCGCCCTCGCCGGTCAGGTTGTCGCCGGTGTGCTCGACGCTGCCGTCGGGGCTCTTCAGGTTGTTGTAGAAGACGAAGTGCTCGTCGGAGAGGACCCGGCCGCCCCCGTCGCACAGCAGCGCGGACGCGTCCAGGTCGTGGTCCGCGCCGGTCGTGGTCCGTACGTCCCAGCCGAGTCCGATCAGGACCGCGCTCAGGCCGGGGGCCGCCTTGCTCAGCGAGACGTTGCCGCCCTTGGCAAGGGAAACACTCACGGTCATTCCTCCACATCACGTACGGCGCGCCCGGCGGGCGGTGTCCCCCGGGGAACGGGCCCCGACCAGCGAAAGTTCCCACGCTTGCGCAAGTGTTGAACCTTGATCGTCACGGGCGCAAGCACCGCCCCTTCGCCGCCGCCGTCCGCAAACGTGTCCACCAGCGGCCACCTTCGGCCCGACGGACCACCGCCCGTCCCGCAGCGCCTAGTCTTGACCGACAGCAGCGAGGGCGAGGGAGTGGACGTGACGGCACGGGTCGTCGGTACCGGGCAGCCGGCCGAACCGGACGGGCACGTGCTGGAGCGCGTGTCCGAGATCTGCGGCATGCTCGCCGCCCCCGCGCGCCTGCACATCGTCTGGATCCTCGCCCACGGCGAGAGCGACGTCAGCCACCTCGCCGAGCGGGTCGGCGGCGCGCTGCCCGCCGTCAGCCAGCACCTGTCCAAGCTGAAGCTCGCCGGTCTGGTGCGCTCCCGCCGCGAGGGCCGCCGCCAGGTCTACTACGTGGACGACCCCGGCGTCGTCGCGGTCGTACGGCTGCTGATCGAGCAGAGCGGGCACCAGGAAGGCCGCCACGAGGGACGGGCGCGCGGTACCGGTGCCTGAGGAGCGGACCACCGGGCTCAGGCCGCGCGCGGCCGACACCCGTACGACGGTCTTCGAGGTCCTGCGCGAGCTCGACTCCGCGCCCGGCGGCCTCACCGACGACGAAGCCGCGCTCCGCCTCGCCGCCCACGGACCCAACACCCTGCCCGCCCGCCGCGGCGCCTCCCGCGCCCGCCGGGCGCTGCGCGGCCTGCGGGACCCCTTCACCGCCGTGCTCCTCGGCCTCGGACTCGCCTCCGCGCTCGTCTCCTCCTGGAGCACCGCCGCGGTCATCCTCGCCCTCGTCGTCGTCAGCTGCGCGCTGCGCGCGCACGGCGAGCACCGGGCCGAGGACTCCATGGCCCGGCTGCGCACCCTGGTCGCCTCCACCGCCACCGTGCAGCGGCGCACCGGCGACGGCACCCGCACCCGCGAACTGCCCGTCGACGAGCTGGTCCCCGGTGACGTGGTCCGCCTCGGCCCCGGCGACGTCGTCCCGGCCGACCTGCGGCTGCTGCGCACCCGGGGGCTCCTGGTCGACCAGTCCGCGCTGACCGGCGAGTCCACGCCCGTGCCCAAGCAGGCCTCCGACCGCGCGGGCCCGGGCACCGGGTTCGACCGGCCGCACACCTGCTTCCAGGGCAGCGGCGTCGCCGGGGGCACCGCCCTCGCCGTCGTCGTCGCCACCGGCGCCGACACCGCGCTGGCCGCGGCGGGTCCGCCCGGGCCCGCGCCCCGTACCCCCTCCACCTTCGACCGGTCGGTGCGCGGGATCTCCTGGGCGCTGATCCGGTTCATGCTGCTCACGCCGCCGCTGGTGCTGATGGCCAACGCGGCGTTCCGCGGCCGGGGCCTGGAGACGCTGCCGTTCGCGGTGGCCGTCGCGGTCGGCCTGACCCCCGAGATGCTGCCCGTCGTGGTCACCACCTGCCTGGCGCGCGGCACCGCCCTGCTGGCCCGGGGCCACGAGGTCATCGTGCGCAGGCTGCCCTCGCTGCACGACCTGGGCGCGATGGACGTGCTGTGCGTCGACAAGACCGGCACGCTCACCCGCGACCGGCCCGAGGCGCACGGCGCCTTCGACGGCGAGGGCAGGCCCGATCCGGCCGTACGCGACTGGGCCGCCGTCAACGCCTGGTGGACGCTCCAGCTGGCCGACCCGCCCGCCCCCGACCCGCTGGACGAGGCGCTCCTCGACGCGGCCGACCTCGACGCGGCGCTCGCCCACGACGGCGTGGACGCGCTGCCCTTCGACGCGGTCCGCCGCGTCTCGACGGCCGCGGTCCAGGACCCCGACGCGCTGGGCCGCGTCCTGCTGGTCACCAAGGGCGCGGTGGAGTGCGTACTGGAGCGGTGCGCCCTGGACGACGGGGAGCGGGAGCGCCTGCTGGCCACCGCGGACCGGCTCGCCGACGAGGGCCTGCGCGTGCTCGCCGTCGCCACCGGCGACCGCCCGGCCCGGGCCCGCGCCCTGGCACCCGCCGACGAGCGGGGCCTCGCCTTCCGTGGCTTCGTCACCTTCCGCGACGCCCTGGTGCCCAGCGCCCGCGACGCGCTGGCCGGGCTCGACGCGCACGGCGTGGCCGTCAAGGTGCTCACCGGCGACCACCCGGCCACCGCCGCCCGTGCCTGCCGCGACCTCGGGCTCGACCCCGGCCGCGTCGTGGACGGCCGCGACCTCGACGCGCTCGGCGACGGCGAGCTGGCCGCCCTGGCGGCCCGCACCCGGGTGTTCGCGCGCTGCCGCCCCGACCACAAGGCCCGCATCGTCACCGCGCTGCGCACCGCGCACACCACCGGCTTCCTCGGCGACGGCGTCAACGACCTGCCCGCCCTGCGCGCGGCGGACGTCGGGATCTGTCCGCAGGGCGGCGTCGGCGTGGCCCGCGAGAGCGCCGACGTGGTGCTCGCGGACAAGAACCTGACCGCCGTCGGGCACGCCGTCGCCGCGGGCCGGCACAGCAGCGCCAACATCGCCTCGTACCTGCGCATCACGCTGTCGTCGAACCTCGGCAACGTGATCGCGATGCTCGCCGCCGGACTGCTGCTGCCGTTCCTGCCGATGCTTCCGGTGCAGGTGCTCGTGCAGAACCTGTGGTTCGACGCCGCGCAGCTCGCCTGTGCCTACGACAAGCCGGACGAGCGCGCGCTGCGCCGCCCCGCGGCCCTGCGGACCCTGCCGTTCCTGCGCTTCATCACGGGCTTCGGCCTGCTGGGCGCGCTGGCCGACCTGGCGACCTTCGCGGTCCTGCTCGCGGGCACCTCGGCCGCCTCCGAGCAGAACGCCTTCCACTCCGGCTGGTTCACCGAGAACCTGATCACCCAGGCGCTGGTCATGGTCCTGCTGCGCACCGGGGTGCGCCCGGTGCCCGCCCCGGTGCGGACGGCGGCGTTCAGCCTGGCCGCGGTGGGCCTGCTGCTGCCGCTGACTCCGCTGGGCGGGCCGCTGGGGCTCCAGGCGCTGCCGCCCCTGTACTACGCGGGCCTCGCGGTCGTCCTCGCGGTGTATGCGCTGGCGCTGCGGGTCCTGCGGCGACGGGAGGCGGGGGAGTGAGCGGGGCGGGAGTGGGCGGGGCGCACTTACCGGCCCGCTGCTCAGGCGCGGGGGCTCGGCTCGCCCTCCGTGGCGGGGCGGGCGACGGGAACCGGACGCACGGCCGTGCCGTCTTGTGGGGTGGATCCGGCCTCGCCGTCCGACTTCATCGCGGCCGCCTCGCTCTTGAGGATGCGCATGGACTTGCCCAGGGAGCGGGCGGCGTCCGGCAGCTTCTTGGAGCCGAAGAGCACGATCACCACGATGGCGACGACCAACAGGTGCCAGGGTTCGAGGGCGTTGCGGAGCATGGGTGTCTGCCCTTCTCGTTTCGTCGTTTGCCTGGTAGCGGGAGCGCCGGGACGTCCCGGGGGTGCCGCGACGACCAGAACACTTGCTACATTGCGCAACTGTACAACCGGCGAGCGGGGCAAGTCGTCCCCGCCGTACACAGGGATTCGGCGGGGACGCGTACATGACGACCGACCACCAGGCCGTGGCACCGGGCCGACTCGGCGGGGCGAAGCTCCCGGGAGCGCGGCGCGGGCCGGACAAGGCGCAGCGCCAGGGCGGCGAGCCGGCCAAACCCCGGCGGCTGCGCGTCGCCCTCGCCATCGCCCTGTCGGTCGTCATCCTCGCCGTGGCCGGCATCGGCTGGCTGTACGTGAAGCTCACCGGGAACATCAACACCTTCGGCGCCGACGGCATCGCCGACGACCGCCCCGGCGACTCCAAGGGCCAGAACGTCCTGGTCATCGGCTCCGACGCCCGCACCGGCGGCAACAGCGACCTCGGCGGCGGCGACAAGGGCGACATCGGACGCTCTGACACCGCGTTCCTGCTCCACGTCTACGCCGACCACAAGCACGCCATGGCGGTCTCCATCCCGCGCGACACCCTGGTCACCATCCCCTCGTGCCGACTGCCCGACGGGACCTGGACCAAGGAACAGCCGCGCACCATGTTCAACGAGGCCTACTCCGTCGGACAGACCGCCAAGGGCAACCCCGCCTGCACCCAGAACACCGTCGAGAAGCTCACCGGACTGCGCGTCGACCACACCGTCGTCGTCGACTTCAAGGGCTTCGCCGACCTCACCGACGTCGTCGGCGGCGTCCAGGTCTGCCTGCCCAAGGACGTCTACCAGCGCGACCTCAACCCCAACCTGCGCGTCCGCGGCGACCTGCTCTTCCCCAAGGGCGAGCAGACCCTCGCCGGCCAGCGCGCCCTGGACTACGTCCGCATCCGGCACGGCATCGGCGACGGCTCCGACATCGGCCGCATCAAGCGCCAGCAGGCCTTCATGTCCAGTCTCATCAAGAAGATCAAGGACGACGGGTTCACCCCGACCAAGCTCCTGCCGCTCGCCGAGGCCGCCACCAAGTCGATGACCGTCGACCCCGGACTCGGCTCCGCCGACAAGCTCCTCGACTTCGCGATGTCGCTCAAGGACATCGACCTGCACAACACCAAGTTCCTGACCATTCCCTGGCGTTACGAGGGCGAGCGCGTCGCCGTCGTCGAACCCGACGCCCAGGCCCTGTGGCAGACCCTGCGCGACGACCGCACCCTCGACGGCACCGACGCCAGCGGCAAGAACGGCCCCAAGAAGGCCACCTCACCGGCCCCCACGCCCACCCCCACCAAGCCCGCCCCCGGCGAGGGCACCCAGGTCACCGTCCTCAACGGCACCCACACCACCGGACTCGCCGCCCGCGCCGCCGCCTCCCTGCGCGCCCACGACTACACCGTCGTCGGCACCGGCAACGCCGACCGCCGCGACTTCATCACCACCGTCATCCGCTACGGCGCCGGCCGCCAGGCCCGGGCCGACGCGCTCGCCACGCTCTTCCCCGGCGCCCGCGTCGAGGCGATGCCCGAGCCCGGCCTGCGCCTGATCGTCGGCAGCTCGTACACCGGGGAGACCGCCCCGACCGCACCCTCCACCCCCGCCGACCTCTCCAAGGAGGCCCGCTCGGCGGACGACAACCCGTGCGAGAACCTCTCGTACGGCTGACGGGCGGCGGACGGCCTCGATGCTGACGGACGGCTGACGGCCTCGGACACGCGCGTACGGCCCCGGTCACCGACCGGGGCCGTACGCGTCGCCGTCGTGCGGGGACGTCAGACGCGGTCCGCCGCGATCAGCACGTACTGGAACGAGCCGTCCTTGTACGAGTTGATGAACGCCTCCTCGATCCCCGTCACCAGCGACGACGTGGCCCGCAGCTCCCAGTACGGCAGCGTGTCCGGGGTCAGGTCGATCACCGCCTGCGGCACCAGGCGGTTGTCCGCCATGGCCTTGAGGTACTCGCGGCGGGAGTGGATGTTGCACTCGAAGTGCGCGTTGATCTGCGAGACCCACTTCGAGGGCTGGCCGTACCGCGGGTTCCAGCAGCCCGTGATCGTCACGTACCGGCCACCCGGCCGCAGGATCCGGGAGTGCTCGGCCATCAGGTCGTCCAGGTCGACGTACATGCTCGACTCGTTGTTCCACGACCCGGCCGCCTGCCCGGTGTCGAACGGGGTGTCCAGCATGTTGTGCACGTGCGAGCGCACGTGGTCCTGGAGGCCCAGCTCACGGGCCCGCTGGTTGCCGAACTCGGCCTGCTTCGACGACAGCGTCACGCCGTTGACCGTGCAGCCGAAGCGCTGGTGCGCCATCACCATGGAGCCGCCGCGCCCGCAGCCCGCGTCCACCAGGAAGTCCTCCCGGGCGATCTCGCCCAGGTTGTCCAGGAGCACATCGGTCTGGGCCGACTCCAGGCGGTGCAGCTCGGCGATCAGCTTCTGCTCGGCGTCCGGGTCGCCCGGCGCGCCGAGCGCGGAGTGGTCCACCGCCCCGATGCCGTAGTGGTGGTGGTACAGGCCGTCCACGTCGCCCAGGCGCAGGTTCACCGGACGCGCCTCGGCGTTCCAGTAGTTGGCGATGTCCGCCTGGTAGGGGGACGCGGGGCCGGGCACGGTCACGGAGTTGGTGGTGGTCGTCGTCATGGTGTTCTCTCCTCGTCGCCGGGGGCGGATTACCAGAAGTCGGGCAGGCTGTAGCGGAAGGTGTTGGTCTGGTGCCAGTGGTGGTTGCCGTCCACCCAGGCGGCGACGCCGCGCAGGAAGCGCTGGACGCCGGGCAGCGGACAGGACGCCGAGAGGTCGGCGGCCTCGGCCTCGAAGGCGTGCATCAGGTCGTTGTGGACCTCCACCGCCTTGAGGTAGGCGTCGCGCTCGGAGAGCTCCTCCCGGGCGGCGATCACGACGGGCAGGTTCAGGTGCGTGCCGGGCGCGTCGAGCTCCTTCGTGTACGAGTAGAGGTCGTTCACGATCGTCGTCGCGTTGGACGCCAGGGCGATCACCCGCTGCATGGCCGGCTGTGCGTGCAGGTCGGCCGGGAGCTCGTACCCGCCGACCGTGTCCGTGATGGTCGGGCAGGGGCGGAAGTTGTTGAACTGGCGCATCGCCAGGTACTCCCACACCTCCGGCACCCGCTCCAGCTGCGTCCAGGCCGCCTCGGCGAGGTAGCCCAGGTGCAGCCGGGCCATGTCGTGCCGGTACCGGTCCGCCTGCGAGGGGCTCGCGGCCTCGCAGAAGTAGCGCATCGCGGAGGCGTACGCCCGCCGGGGCGCGTCCGAGGAGAGCGAGGCGACCCAGTCGGGCTCGTACTCCCCGGTGGTGTGCAGCGGGTCGAGCGCGGTGTGCGCGAGCAGCAGCCGCTCGCCGAGCCCGACGGGCGAACCGCCGTGGTCCTCGCAGTAGCAGTCGTCGACCGCGTTCTCGGCGACCATCAGCCGGGTGGCCAGCATCAGGTGGTCGACGTCGGGCGCGTCCGGGTGGCAGGCCACCATGTAGCGCCCGACGTGGAAGCCGTCGAACTGGTTCTCCCAGTCCTCCGGGAAGAGGTCGACCTCCTCGACCGCCCACTGCTTGATCCTGCGGCTGACCTCCTCGACCCGTACGGGGTCCGGCGCCGGGATCGGGTGGTGGTAGAGGCCCGGCACCGGGATGCCTTCCTCCTCCACCGGGCCGGAGCCCGCCGCGGCCGTCGCCGTCCGCGGCATCAGGAGCCGCAGGGCGCTGGTGCCGATGCCGGTGGGGCCGAGCAGCGCCGCGGGCGCCGGGGGCACCTGGACGTCCGGGGGCGGTGGCGGCTCCGGAACGGTCGCGGGCAACCCCGGCGGCGCGGGCGGTACGGCGATCGAGGCCACGGCGGGCGCCTCGGGCAGCACCTCGGCGGGGGCGGGGACCCGGGGCGGTACGGGAACCCCTGAGCCTTCGCCGACGAGCCGGCCGATGTCACGGGCGCCGGCCGCCGCGTTGAGCAGGACCTCGGCCAGACGGGCACCGGCCTCGGACGGCTCCGGGGGTGTGGCGGGACTGGGATCGGGAGCGGACATCTGGGGGCCTCCAACGTAGGGGGAAGCTTTCTGCTGACGCGGTGCGGAGGTGGTGCGGAGGGCCCGGGGGCTCCCGCGACGGGCGTGAGGAGGCGTGCGACGGCCTTCGACTCACCTGTGCGCTGCTCTGTGTCGCGGGCGGCCCGGCGCGACGGGGCCGCCCGCTGTCTCAATCGCGTACGGAATTCCTTACGAATGTCCGAACTCCCGCGGGGGTCACCGCCGCGAGATGCGCACGTCCTCCAGCACGCCGAGCGCGTCCGGGACGAGTACGGCGGCGGAGTGGTAGGTGGTGACCAGGTAGGAGGTGATCGCCTGCTGGTCGATGCCCATGAAGCGGACCGAGAGGCCCGGCTCGTACTCGTCCGGCAGACCCGTCTGGTGCAGGCCGATGACGCCCTGGTTGGCCTCGCCGGTGCGCATGATGAGGATCGAGCTGGTGTTCTGCGGGGAGATCGGGATCTTGTCGCACGGCAGGATCGGCACCCCGCGCCACGACATCACCTTCTCGCCGTGCAGGTCCATGTACTCCGGGTAGAGCCCGCAGGCGGAGAACTCCCGCCCGATCGCGGCGACCATCCGGGGATGGGCGAGGTAGAACTTCGAACCGCGCCTACGGCACAGGATCTCGTCCAGGTCGTCAGGAGTCGGCGCCCCGGACCTGGCGCGGACGCGCTGCTTGAAGTCCACGTTGTGCAGGAGCCCGAACTCCCGGTTGTTGAGCAGCTCGTGCTCCTGGCGTTCACGCAACGCGTGCACCGTCAGCCGCAGTTGCTCGGCCGCCTGGTTCATCGGCCCGTTGTAGAGGTCGGTGACCCGTGTGTGCATCTTCAACACGGTCTGGACGACGGAGAGTTCGTACTCGCGGGGCTTCAGCTCGTAGTCGACGAAGCTGCCGGGCAGGGTGTGCTCGCCCTGGTGCCCCGCGGACATCGCGATCTCGGCCTCGCCCTTGTGGGTCTGCGGCCTGCGGGCGCGCTCGGAGAACTCGGCCAGGTGCTCCCGGAGCCGCGGAGAGGAGTCGCGTACGGCTTCGAAGTCGGCCCGGGAGAGGGTGAGTACGGTGCCGCTGGTCTCGGCGGTCGCGGTGAACTGCCACTGTCCGTCGGCCCGCAGCACGGCCGCGTCCCCGAACCGCTCGCCGTCGGCGAGCACGGCCAGGGCCTGGTCGTCGCCGTACGCGCCCACGGCGTTCTGGCTCACGCGTCCGTGCGCGATCAGGTGCAACCGGTCGGCGGGCGCGCCCTGTTCGACGAGGGTCTCCCCGGCGCGGAAGTCGTGCTGCACGCACCGCCGGGCGAGCGCGGTCAGCACCTCCAGGTCGTCGAACCCGCGCAGCGGGGCGATCTCGCCGAGCTTCCGCGGAATGACCTGGACGTCGGCGCCGACCTGCACGAAGTCGACCCGCCCGTCCCCGACCGCGTAGCTGAGCCGGTGGTTCACGCGGTAGGCCCCGCCCCGGGCCTCCACCCACGGGAGCATCCGCAGCAGCCAGCGGGAGCTGATCTCCTCCATCTGCGGCGCGGACTTGGAGAGCGTGGCCAGCTTGCGGGCGGCCGCCGTACCAAGGCTGAGTTGTTCGTTCTGCCGCGCCTCGGTCGCCGGGCTCGTCCCAAGACTCATCTAACGGGGTCTCCTTCGTCGCGCAACGGGCAACACGGGTCCAGTACTTTGCCTGGTCCAAGGCGGTGCGACGGCCGGTTCGGTGACCCCGAACCGCCTTGGACACGGTTGGAATCTTGCGATCACCACCGCACCCCTGACCAGGGAAACCGGGGGACATTAACTCGATGCGATGATCGTGCGGGGGAGAGGTTTGCGGGGTGACGACGGGATTCGGCCGTGTGGTCGACCGGGGGTGTCACCCGGGCCGGCCCGAAGGAGTGCGGAAACTGATGAACCCCCGCCGCTGGACGCGCACTTCCGGCCACGCGGAGGAACGGCGACGGGGAAGGCCGCGCACGACCCGGGACGACGGGCCCGAACGGGCGTGCCGGGGTGCGTATCGCTCTATCGTCCTTACCCGCCCCTCGCGCCCTTCGTCGACGCGGGAGGTCCGCATCAGGTCCACTGAGGTCGGTTCGGTGCTACCTGCTGGCCTGCCTGATCAGCGCTTGAGCGAGTGAGGGAGCAACCTCCGCAGCGCCCGCCCCGAGGGCAGCGAGAGTGACGGACTCGTCGGGTTCGGTCCGCAGCGGGCGCCTCGCACGCCCGAGGCCCATCGGTTGCGCAGACTGTCGGGAGTGACGTGGGTCAAAGATGTCGACACTCACGAGTGCCTCGGTCGACACGCCGGCCGCCACCACGATGCGGTCCGTCTGGATGATACTCAGCGCCCCGGAAAACCTCAGTAGGCCAGCGAGTTGCTGAGGCAAGGCATCAGGATCCAAAATTGAGCCAAGGTCGTCTCGGGGCAACGTAGCCAGTGTGGAGAGCTGTCCGGTCTTGTACAGACGGCATTCCACGAGCTTGCCCCCCTGAGGCGTGCCCCGCGACGGTGGCCGACTGGCCGCAACGCCGACGGCTACGTACTCATCAGACGCGATGGGGTTCAGCGCGATGTCGCCCCCGATCATCCGAGTAGCACGGATTCGGTCCATCAGCGACGCACTCAGTTGGTCCAGCTCTCGGGCTGAGTAGCCGGGGAAATCCAGTGGCACGACGTGTACTTGCAGCACGGCATCGTGGCTGCTGACACTCCGGGTAGCCGCGCCGACCGAGGCCCAGTGCATGGACGGTTGCTCCACAAGCCTGGCGAATGCCAAAGGAGACGCACCTGACTCCAGCTCTCTGACTTTCTGTACGACTTTGGTCATCAACTCCACGGAAGTATGGAAGGAGTCGCGGAACACTCCCGTAGCGTAGGCTTCCACGACGCGTACGAACTCGTGTTGATCCGGTTCGAACACAACGCCTTGCTTGCGGTAGACGATCCTGGGCATGCCTGCGGCCTGTGCAGCCACCCACTCGTCATGCGTGGCCGATTGCCCGGTTTCGGGGAAGACATGACCGTAGAACGGGCCAAGGAGGAAGAGACATACATCGGCGGTCTCCAGAGCCTTCAGGCACGCTTCCCGGCTGGGAGTGGGCTGGGCGGAGAAGTCCTCGAATCGCACAGGAGTATGGCCCAGTGAGCGAATCAGCCCTTTGAGGGCGCTGCGCTCTTCCTCAAGGCCTTTGCGGACGCTGCTGATGAAGATCTTCACGCTACGGTGCCTCCACTGCTCCGGGTTCGCCTTCACGGCGAAGCGGTTGGCTCATGTGTCTAGTGTGCCGACCCTGGGAAGGAGTTGTCCCATGCCCGACGTTTCAGACGAGGCGATACGCGCTTACTGGAAAGAGCACCGTGAGCAGCTGCGGCAGTGCGAAACTCAACGCTCCACACTGACGAACCTCCTGATCGTCGTTACGGCGGCTCTGAGTGCTCTGATCGTTCAGCAGAAGTTCACGATCAATGTCGTACCCCTCTGTATCTTCGTCGTGCTGACGGGCGCGTACGGGGCTGTTGTCGTATCCAAGTACTACGAACGTGCCTCCTACCACCTCTCTCAAGCGCGGGCATTGACCGCAGACCTGGTGACGCGAGGGGTGTTGGGTTCCAAAGAGGGACTCGAGCAGGCGCGTGAGGAGCACTATCGCAGGTTTCCTCGGCTACACCGAGTCCGACTGCACCGCCTTTGGGTGGTGCTGCACCTGGCCATCGCTCTCTACGGAGTGAGCCTTTGCTGCGTGTGTGTTGCGGTGGGCTGAGGAAAAGATGTCGAGGATCGGGTGCGCTCCCGGCCTCCTGAATGATCTCGTCAGTCCGCAGTGCCTCGACGGTCTCTGGCCAGGGATGGCCGCTTTTACAGGTCACCTGTTTGCGCTCAAATCCCAGCGGTTGACCTGGTTCTCGGAGCCCTTCCGTCGCAGCACAGCGAACGTCTCGCCGATGTAGTGCGATATATGCTGTTTTGGCGTGCCCACGGATCGGCCCTGCCACAACAGCGGCGGCTGACATACCGCTATTCGTCAGCCTGACGCAATTCCTGGCCGGACCTCCGCCTGGCCACCTCTCTCTCTGGGATGCTGGAGGTCGATCGAGAGGGGTCGCAGCGATGCAGTGGAAGATCCACGGGGAACGTCCGATCTACGAGAACAGTTGGGTGAACCTATGGCTCACCGACGTCGAGACGCCGGACGGGAACCGCTGGGAGCACCACGTCGTCAAGCTCCGGCACCTGGCCGTGGCCGCCGTCGTCAACGAGCGGCGTGAAGTCCTGATGATGTGGCGGCACCGCTTCATCACGGACGCGTGGGCCTGGGAGCTGCCCATGGGGCTGGTCGAGGAAGGCGAGAGCCCGGCGGAAGCGGCGGCCCGTGAGGTACTGGAGGAAACGGGCTGGAGCCCCGGACCGATCAAGCCGCTCATCTATGCCGAACCGGCAAACGGCATCACGGACTCCCAGCACCACGTCTTCCGCGCCGACGGCGCGACGTACGAGGGCCCGCCGACCGAGAAGAACGAGTCGGACCGGATCGAGTGGATCCCGCTGACCGACGTGCGGAGCATGATCGACCGCCGCGAGATCGTCAGCAGCGGCTCCCTCGTCGGGCTGCTCTACGTCCTCATGGACGAGGTGATCCGCTGACCTGGCGGGGCAGCACTTGTCTGAGCCGGGCCCCGAATGCCATCGCGGCCGGTTCCCGGCGGAAGGGCTCCAACTGCTCGTAGAACTCACGCAGATGGCTGGCGACTCGTTGCGAGCTGACGGCCACTGCCGGTACCAGGGCCTCGATGGCCGTGTGGCATGCCTCGTCGAGTTTTCCGCGCTGGAGCTGGGTGCGGGCGAGCCAGAAAGTGTGGAGAGCTCGCCCTCGGTGGTTCGTCCGGTGTTCTCGGCGCAGAGCGTCCGCGATGAGGGGCTCGGCGAGGGCGGCTTCGCCCAAGCGGCCGTGCGCGATGCCGGTGTCCACGATCAGCTTCGGCTCGTCGAAGTACGCGACCCAGGCCGGGTCCGGATCGCCGGCGCTGATCCGTCCGAACTGGGTGTGGGCTTCCGAGATCGCGTCGTGGGTCGCGCCGTGGTTGCCGAGGGCGGCGTGGGCGAAGGCTTCGCGCATCGCGAGCATGGCCAGTACGCGCGGAGTGTTCCCCGCGGTCGCTCGGGCTTGGTCCTGGGCGGCCGTGACGAGTGCGAGGGCGTCGCTTGGCTTGTCCTGGTAGGTGGCCTGGAGGCTCATGCAGGCGAGGACGTTGGCCATGAACTGGTGGTCGTCGATCGCCTTGGCGAGTCCGAGGGATTTGGTGAAGTAGGCGCGTGCCTGGTGGTACTGGCTCGCGTCGAAGTAGGTCCATCCAGTGAGCCTGGCCAGCTCGGCCGCGATGCTGTGCAGGCCGTCCCGCAGAGGCGCCGGACGCTGCTCCTTGAGGAGGTCGACGACGTAGCGGAGCTGGCCGACGACCGCTGGCCGTAAGGTCGCGCCGCCGTGCTCGTCGTCCCGGCGCCAGTAGTCCGCGATCGACGAGTGCAGCGCGGCCAGCGTCGAGGCGCTGAGATCCCGCTCGGCTGCCAGGACCAGAATGCTGTCGACGTCCGCCCCCGGTAGTTCGGCGGCCAGTGGTTCGACGGCTGAGAGGGCTGGTACCTCGGCCGGTTCGCGGGGCATGACTGTCAGGTTGGGCGGCGTCTCCCAGGAGCGTCGGGCGAGGCCGAGCATGTGTCCGGGGATGCGCAGTCCGTCGGAGATCCGTTCGATCACATCCATGTGCAGCAGCTGCCGCCGTCCGGCGATCACCTCGCCCACGCGGCTCGGGGTCAGGTCGCAACGGCGCGCGACCATCGAGGGATGGATGCCTGCTCGCGCCTTGACCAGCTGGAAAATGCGGCCGAAGTCCCTGGCCTGGCATGCCTCGATCATCACTGGATCCGTGAGCAGGCTGACCGGGAGTTCCTTCGAGCGAGACGGCTCGGGCATCGGGCACGCTCCGGCATCAGGACTGCGGATCGCTGCTCTGGGTCAACCGAGGGTAATGCTAACCAAGTTGGGTAATCCGCTTGGCCTTTCCGGCTGGGCCCGTGGATCGCGATGCTCCTGGCCATGGCGAACGGACAGAATGACGTGCGGATGACGTTGCGGGTCTCTCGCGACTCCGGCCAGACGTGGGGGGCTCTCGCGGAGGTGCGCGTGGGCGAGGACCCGGTGGAGAACCTGGTCCGCTACCCGCCGTGCGTCTGCCCCCGGTGCGCGGAGCAGGTGCGCCGACTGATCGCGAGCCCGCACAAGCCCTGCCGGCCTCGCTCGCCGCGCAATGAAAAGTGCGGTGACTGCGGTGGCAGCGGCGCCAACCCGTCGGGGAAGACCTGCGACACCTGCGACGGACTGGGTGAGATTCACTGCTGCGCCGGCCGTCAGGAGCACGGTGCGCCATCTCGTTCCGTGATCTGAAAGGAGGGCTGCCCATGGCCCATGCCCTGATCGCCTCCCCGTTCCTCGACGGACACCTTCTCCTCAAGCCGGGGGCGAGGGCCGGCGCGCGTATCTCCGCCGAGCACTACAGAGTTCTGCGCCAGGCCGCCACCGACGGCGAGTCGCTTCCCGCCTGGGCGGTGCGGACCGCCGCCGACGTGTGGGGCGTGGACCTGGACGGCCTGACCACGCAGGGCACCGTGCTGGTGCGCGAGCCGTCCCCGTACGGCTACTGTCGAGCGTCCTGGGAGATCAACCTCGGCTGCAACTTCGGCTGCAAGCACTGCTACCTCGGTGAGCGGCCCTTCTCCGGCCTTGGCTGGGACGACAAGGTGCGACTTCTCGACATCATGCGCGAGGCTGGCGTCCTCTGGCTCCAGATCACCGGCGGCGAGCCCACCATGGACCCCCACTTCCAGGGCGCCTACCGGTATGCCTGGCAGGCCGGGATGATGCTCACGATCTCCACCAACGGCTCGCTGCTCTGGAGGCCGGACATCCTCAAGCTCTTCCGGGACTGCCCGCCGTATCGCCTGGTCGTCAGTATGTACGGGGCGAGTGAGGAGACCTTCGACGCGCTCACCCAGCGCCGTGGTGCGTGGAAGGCGTTCCGGCGCGGCATGGACGCCGCATGCAAGGCGGGCCTGCCTTTGCGCATCAACGTCGTGGTGACGGAGGACAACGCCTCCGAGGCAGACGAGATGGCCGCCCTCGCTGATGAGTGGAACGTCGAGAGCCACGCGTACACGAACATGACGCCCACGATCTACGGCGGCGGAGAGCCGCTACTCGCTCAGTCCGCCGCCCACCTGCGGCAGCGCAAGCCGTTCGCAGGCTGTAACGCGGGACACACGTTCTTCCATGCGGACCCGCACGCCAAGGTCTCGATCTGCAAGGTCGGCCGCGACGACCAGATCGACCTCATGGCGGAAGGCATCGACGGCCTCACCCGGCTGGGCGCCATCGCCGACCGTCTCATGCTTCGCACCGGTGGGTGCGAGGGCTGCGCCCTGTCCGGCACCTGCCGGGTCTGCCGCCCCCTGGCAAAGCACTACCAGGAGGCCCAGGCGCCACTGCACAGCTACTGCCAGCACGGAGACAAGGAGAACGCCATATGACCCCGCCCGTACCGGTGACCATCCTCCCCGGCCCGCCCGCCTCGGCCCGCCGCGCGGCCCCGCCCGTCGCGACCGCGGCGATCACCGCCGTCCAGGACCTCGACGTGATCGTGGAGAGCGCGGAGTGCTCCTGCGACGCCGGGGACGACAACCCCCACTGACCGACACGATCCCGTCAACTCTGTTCAGGCCCCGACGTACTCGCGTCGGGGCCTGAACCTTGCTCGTACCGCCGCTAAGGTGCGGCTCATGTTCTTCCGCTGGGACTGGCTCCGGCCTCAACTGACCGCGCCGATCGTGCCGACCCTCGGTCCCGTCCACCCCGACGCCCTGACTGTCGGCATCTTCGAGGACACGCTGCGAGTGGCCGAAACTGGGGACTTCCTGCCCTACGACAAGGACCGGCGCTGGGGCGGCGAGAAGGACGAGAAAGTACTTCGCGAGGACGTGATCCACCAGCCCGAGCGCACCCTCATCCCCACCCTGAGCCGGCGCGGACGCGGCACCGTGAAAGTCTTCGCCTACGGGCTCCGCGACAGCGCCGTGGATGAGGCTGCCGAACTGGCCGCCAAGCTCGCAGCCGCGCACGACGTGGTCAACGCCAAGGTCGTACGCCTCCTGCCACCCGGGACCATGCACCCGGGTGGCACGCGCATCCAGCTGAAGGATTTCGCCGCCGGAGCCTGCCCCGACCCGGGTGGTCCGGTCCGGCCTGTCACTGTCTGGCCGGCCACTGTGCAGGGGACCTTCGCCCCGTTCGCCGAGGCCATGGCCGCTGACGGCCTGGCCTTCCTCCACACCCAGATGCGGGCCGACCGGTGCGGCCCGGTCCTCGCCGCTGCTGTGGAGAACCGCATCGTGGGCGCGATCGGCCCCTTGGACGTACGTCCCGACTCCATCGGTCACCCCCAGCTGATGCCCCAGTACTTCGCCGTCTTGCCCGAGGCCCGGGGCCGGGGACTAGGTCGCGTTTTGTGGCGGGCCGCGATGCACTGGGGCCAGTCCCATGGCGCCGCCTACCAACTCCTCCAGACCGAGGTCGACGGCCCCTCAGACCATCTGTGTCAGTCCGAAGGGCTGGTCTCCCTGGGCTTCACCCACACCACGACCGCGTAGCTCCGGATCTCGCTTCCTACTCGAGGACGAGGCCTGATTCTTGGCCGATGCCTGGGGCTGCGTCCGCGTCGCTGTCGAGGCGGGCAAGTGGGGGCCACGTGGCAGAACGGTCACGGACGGACCGCGCACACCCCCGGACGACGGACTCGAACGCGCGTGCCGCGGTGCGGGAATGAGGGGGTGCGAGAAGACCCGGTGCGTATCGCTGTACCGCCCACCGGCTCCCGCGCTTGCGGTTAGGGTGCGTACCACGCGCAACACGCGCAGCGTGAACAGTACGAGGACAGGAGCCCCTGGGGAGGGTGCACCACCGGTCCTCGAAGATCGTGGGGGGCCACGTGCAAGAAATGGTCAAGGGTGCCAACGTCAGCCTCGGCGCACTCACCGAGGACGCCGGCAGTGTCGTCGCCAGCCTCTCCTGGCGGGGCAGGAGCAGCGGGAACCCGGACGCGGACGTGTCGGTGCTGCTCCTGAACGAGAACGGCAAGATCCGGCAGGACGCCGACTTCGTCTTCTACAACAACCGCGAGGCCGCGGACGGCAGCGTGCAGTTGCTGGGCAAGACCTCGACGGCCGACGGCAGCGAAGACCGGATCAGCCTGGACCTCGCCGGCATGCCCGCCGACGTGGAGACCATTGTCGTCGCCGCCAGCCGTGAACCCGGCTGCCGCTTCGGCGACCTCGACGACCTGCGCGTCACCCTCTCGGACAGCACAGGCGAGGCGCTCCTCGGGTTCTCGATCACCGACGCGGGCGTGGAGAGCGCGTTCATCTTCGGCGAGCTGTACCGGCGCAATGACGAGTGGAAGTTCCGTGCCGTCGGCCAGGGGTACGAGACCGGACTCGCCGGTCTCGCCACCGACTTCGGCATCGACGTCGACGACACCCCGGACGAGACGACGGCCGGGGCCGTGCCCGACGGCGCGCCCGAACCCTCCGTCCTCGACGGACCCGAGGTGCAGGCCGAGGCGCCGCGCGTGGAACAGGAGCCGCGACCGGCCGTCCCCGCCCAGGCGGAGGCCCCCGAGGAGGCGGTGCCCGCCCCGAAGCGTCCCCGTACCGCCAAGAAGAAGGTCACGCTCCCCGAGGCGCCCCGCAACTCCCTCGCGGAGAAGGACGACTGGCACGAGGCCCGGCTCTTCCCGGTCCCCGCGATGAAGAGCGACCGCGACCGCGAGGTGCGGGCGACCTCGGTCCTGCTCTCCGTCATGGCCCAGGTCCCCGAACTCGGGCGCCGCCTCACCGTCCCCTTCGGCGCGCCCTCGGGCCGGATGGAGGTCTACACCGAGGTGCCGCTGCCGCACGGCGACACCCCCAGGCGCCCCGACGGCGTGGTCCGCGTCCAGCGGGCCGGGAAGTTGTGGACCGCGCTGGTGGAGACCAAGACCAACGGCAACCCGCTGAAGCAGGAGCAGGTCCAGGCCTACACGGACATCGCCGCCAAGCGCGGCTACGAGGCGGTGATCACGCTCTCCAACGACGTGGCGCTCAAGGGCACGCCGCTCGTCAGCGTCAAGACGGACGGCCGGCGCAAGCACAAGGTCGCCCTGTGGCACCTCTCCTGGGCCGAGGTCGCCCACCACGCCCAGATGCTGCTGCGCCACGACGGCGTCGCCAACCCGGCCCACGCCTGGCTGCTGCAGGAACTCCTGCACTACCTGCGGCACGACAACTCCGGCTGCCACGGCTTCCAGAACATGGGCGCCGCCTGGGTGCCGGTCCGCAAGGGGATCGAGGACGAGACGCTCTGCCGGGGCGACGGGCGCGCGGTCGAGGTGATCGAGAGCTGGGAGCGGCTGGTGCTCCAGGTCTGTCTGCGGCTCGAAGGCCGCCTCGGGCGCAAGGTGGCCCCCGTCCCGTACGCCCGCCGGGGCGCGGACCCGCGTGAGCGGCGGGTGGCCATGGCGGACGACTTCTGCGACGACGGCCGGCTGCACGCGGAGATCCGGATCGAGGGGACGCCCGGGGCCACCGGGATCGTCGCCGACCTGCGGACCGGGCGGCTGCGCAGCTCGATCGAGGTTCCGGCGCCTGAGCAGGGATACCCGCTGACCTGGGCCAAGCGGTTGGTGCGGCACCTGTCCGAGGCGCCCGCCGACCTCCACGTGGAGACCTTGGTCCAGGGCGACTCCGCAGGACCGAGGGGAACCCTCGGGCAGCTGCGGCTCGAACCGGGCGACCTGCTGCCGAAGGACGGGGCGCCCATCACCGGGTTCCGCATCTCCCTGTTGCGCAAGAACATGGGCAACACCCGGGGTACCGCGGAGAGCGGCTTCATCCGGAGCGTCGACGAGCTGGTGGACCGCTTCTACGACGACGTGGTCGGCCCCTTGGAGCCCCGGCCCGCCCGGAGCCGTACGGCCTCCTGAACGATCGCGCGCCGGGGCCACGGCACGGACGGGAAGCCGCTACCTGGCGTCCGTGTCCTCCGGCGCGCCCAGGTGCATCCTCGCCTCCACCACCTTGCCGTCCTCCACCACCGTCGTGCGCAGGCTCGTGCACAGGCGGCTGACCAGGTGCAGGCCGTGGCCGCCGACGCGGCTGGGGTCGGGCTGCTGGCGTTGCGGGAGGCGGGCGGAGCCGTCGCGCACCCGGATGACGAGTTCGGCCCCGTGCGTGTCCACCTCGATCTCCAGGGCGCCCGGGCCCGGAGCGTGCCGGTGGGCGTTGGTGACCAGTTCGCTGACCACCAGCTGGGCGTCCTGGCTGGGCCGGTGGTCCGGCAGCCTTCCGGCGCGGGCGAGCAGCGCGCGCACGGCGTCGCGCGACTCGCCGACCGGCGGGTGGTCGGCGCCCCACGCGGTGCCGTAGCGGAGGGGCTCGGCGGAGCCGGCCGGTCGGGTCGGCTTGGCGGGATGGATGGCACCGGTGTGACCGATGGGTTCGCCCTCGGGCGAGATCTGGTACTGCGGCATGGTGACCATGAGGCTGTTCCTGAGCGTCGATTCGTCCCTTGTCTCGTGGCCCGGTGTCGCGGGCGTGCTGCTCCCCGCCTACCCGCCGTCGCCGTCGGTATGAGGCCCGGCGGTCAGCTGGTGGTGGAGGGGCCCGTGTCGGCGACGGTGAAGTGGGGGAGCGTCCCGCTGAGCTCCAGGAGTCTGTGCACCGGTGGCGGCAGCGGGCCGAGCAGGATGAACTCGCGCCCCGCCCGCTGATGTCTGCGGCGGGCGTCCAGCAGCGTGTTCAGCAGCATGCTGTCGGCGAACGTCACCCGGCTGAGGTCCACCGCCGTCACCGAGAGGCCCGCCTCGTCGGCCGCCTGCCAGACCGCCTCGAACTCCTCGGCGTCGGCGCAGTCCGTCTCGCCGTGCACCGTCACCCAGAAGACGTCCCCGTGGAGGGACACCCGGACCCTGCCCTGTGGAACCGCTCGCACCGCCCTGTTCTCCTTTTCGCACGCCGGCCTCAACCCCTTCCCGTTCCCGGCCGTCCGCCGTGAAAGCGGAAAGGGGCCCTACCGTCGGAGGGCCCCTTTCCGGAATTCCGCCGCCCCGGAATCGTGCGTCCGGGACGTGGATCGATCACGGATCCTGGAATGTCGAACAGTGCGCGAGCCGTCAGTTCTTAAAAGCGTCCTTCGCCTTCTCCTTGGCCGCCCGCGCGTCGCCCTTCGTCTGGTCCCGCTTCCCCTCGGCCTCCAGGCGCTCGTTGCCGACCGCCCTGCCCAGGGCCTCCTTGGCCTTGCCCTTGGCCTGCTCGGTCGTGGCCTTGGCCTTCTCGCCGGCACTCATGGAACACGCCTCCTCAAAGGTTGCCAGCCGCTGTCGCGGTAAGGGACGCGTGCCCCCGTGACCGCCGCACAAACAACCCCCGATGTGGTGAAGATAATTCGAATGGCAGGGCAATGGGAGTGCGTGAGGTCGAAATGAGCGGGCCTTTGAGGACGTGAGGACGGGCGCCCGGTCCCCGCTCACCTCGCCGTCAGGAGCGGCGGCAGCCTGTCCCGTACGAAGCCCGTCCGCTCCTCCCAGGCGTGGGCCAGGTCCATGAGCGAGAAGTCGTCGTGGTTGCGGGCGATCACCTGGAGCCCGATCGGCAGCCCGGCTCCGTTGAAGCCCGCCGGGACGGCCAGGGTCGGGGCGCCGAGCAGGGTGCCGAGCGTCGCGACCTCCATCCAGCGGTGGTACGAGGACATCTCCACCCCGTCGATCTCGGCCGGCCAGTGGTCGGCCGCGTCGAAGGGCATCACCTGCGCGGTGGGCAGGACCGCGTACTCGTACTCCCGGAACAGCTCGCGGAACGCCCGGTACAGGTCGCTGCGCCGCAGCGAGGCCGTGTAGACGTCGATGCCGCTGACGGGCCCGTTCCCGTCGGTCCCGGTCGCCAGGCCGTCGTACTCGTACAGCGCCTCGGGCTTGAGCAGGTCTCGGGCCCCCACGTCGATCACGCCCTTCACGGCCATGCCGCACTGCCAGTGGCGCAGGGTCAGCCAGGTCGGCCAGAGGTCCTCGGTCCCCCGGAACATGCCGTGGGCGGGCAGGCCGTCGACCTCGGTCACGGTCATGCCGAGGTGCGCGAAGTGGTCCAGGGCGGCGCGGGTGACGTCGAGGACGTCCTTCTCCATGGGCAGGTAGCCGCCCAGGTCCCCCAGCCAGGCCACCCTCGCGCCGCGGTGGCGCTCGGCGAAGTCGGTGAGCGGGGCCGGGTCCCCGGTCAGGGAGAGCGGCGCCCGCTCGTCGTGGCCGGACATCGTGCGCAGCAGGAGGGCCAGGTCGAGCGCCGTACGGGCGACGGGCCCCTCCACGCCGCCCTGGTCGACGAACACGTCCCCGGCGGGCGAGGGAACGCGGCCGAAGGAGGGGCGCAGGCCGAACACGTTGTTCCAGCCGGGCGGGTTGCGCAGCGAGCCCATGAAGTCGCTGCCGTCGGCGACCGGGACCATCCGCAGGGCGACCGCGACGGCGGCACCTCCGCTGCTGCCCCCGGCGGTCCTCGCGGGGTCGTAGGCGTTGCCCGTGGTGCCGTGGACGTTGTTGTACGTGTGCGAACCCAGGCCCAGCTCCGGGGTGTTGGTCTTGCCGATGAAGACGGCGCCCGCGGCGCGCAGCCGCGCGACGAACAGGGAGTCGGCCGTGGCGGGCCCGGCGGTGGCGGCGGGGAAGAGCCCGTAGGTGGTGGGTAGGCCCTCGACGTCGGACAGGTCCTTCACCGCGTGCGGGAACCCGTGCATCCAGCCCTGGTGGACGCCCTGTTCCAGGAGGCGGTCCTTCTCCCGCGCCTCGTCGAGGAGTTCGGCGCGGGGGCGCACCGAGACGAGGGCGTTGACCAGGGGGTTGAGCCGGTCGATGTGGTCGAGGTACGCGGTCATGACCTCCACGCAGGACACGACCCGGCGGCGGACGGCGACGGAGAGCTCGGCCGCGTCCCAGTAGGGGATGCGGGAGAGGTCGTCGGGACGGCTGACCTCGGGCCAGGGTATGGCGGACACGGCGCCTCCGGGGGCGGGACGTGAGCAGGATGCGGGCGGGCCTGATCGGCTCGCACATGCTCTCGCCCTTCGCGACGCGGGGAGGCGCGAACGGGCAGATTGGTCCGGGCACGTACGGATTCCGTGGTCCGGTCCGCTGCCGACATGCGGAATCCCGGCGTCCCGCCGGAGGTCCTCAGCGCCGCTCGTGCCGCCGCTGGGCCCCCTTGCCCCTGTTCCTGCCGGGCGACGGGTAGTCCGGGTCGTCCTGGGCGGTGGGGAGGTCGCCGTGCCCCTCGGACCAGTGGTTGCACCAGGAGCAGAGGGTGCAGGCGTACCGGCCGTTGACACCGAGCACTTCCGCGCCGCACTGCGGGCAGTCGGTCCGGGTGATCTCCGACTCGGCCGCCGACGACCGCGTGGCGGGCTCGGGTCCGGAGGGGGAGTGGCTGGTCATGGGGCGAGGCTACCCACCGCTCGGGCTCCGGGGCGAGACCCGGAGCGGCGGCCGCCGTGTCCTCGGGGCCACCCGGCACGTCCCGCCCGCCCCTGCCCGGTCGGGGCGCTCGGCGCGGGTATCGCCGCCGGACGGCAGTGTGACGTACGCCACTCGAATCGACCGCGTGTGAGGCGCGAGTTCGGGGGTACCAGGACTGCACATGAGTCCGGCGGCCTCCACGGCACTCCCCCCCAGCCGGGGTGGCCGCCAGTCTGAAGAGAACCCGCGGCCCGTTGTCGGCAGTGCCTCCCACCCCCCCTGGAGGCGCACCGGCGGCGGGCCGCGGGTGCGTTCCGCCGCCGGTGCTGTCCGCCGCCGGTGCGTCCCGGCTGGCTCAGGCCGCCAGTGTCGCGTCGCCGTGCGGGGTGTCGGCCGGCGTCTCGCGGCACTGTTCCAGCAGGGCGTCGGCCGAGGCCAGGGCCTGGGGTGCGGTGCGGGTGTTCGTGAGTACGCACAGGGTGTACGTGACGTCCTCCAGGGCGCGCGTGGTCGCCTCGGTGGGGTGGGCGTCGTGGGCGAAGCGCGCTTCGGCGAAGTGCGCCAGCGCCGTACGCAGTTCACTCTCTGTCGGCACGACCATGGCCATGTCCTCGTCCTCCCGGACCTCGGCGCAGCCCCCGCGCGCACACCCGCCCGGGTCGGGCGGGGGACACGGACCGGGTGCGGCCTGCGAAAGCTGCGATCAGTTCCCGCATGCCCCGTCGGCACTGCTTCACGCGCCCAAGGGGCGCTGTTTGCAAGGGGGTTCACTCGAATGAGTCAGCACCTGACTGACCTGTGTACCAGCGGAAACGTTTGGCATACGGTCGTGGGCCCACGCGTGGGAGCGATCGGCGAAGTCGGGGAGGGGGACCCCCTGGCCCAAGGAGACGGGATCAGTGAACGAGTGGGAGACAGAGGCCTGGCGCGAGCGTGCCGCCTGCCGTACCGCGGATCCGGAGGAGCTGTTCGTCCAGGGCGCGGCCCAGAACCGGGCGAAGAGCGTGTGCAACGGGTGCCGGGTGCGCACCGAGTGCCTGGCGTACGCCCTGGACAACGGCGAGGAGTACGGGATCTGGGGTGGCATGACCGAACGGGAGCGGCGCGCCCTGCTGCGCCGGCGCCCCGGCATAAAGTCCTGGCGCCGCCTGCTCGACACCGCGCGCGAGCAGCAGCGCGCGCCGGGCGGGGAGGGCGAGCCGCGGGGATGGCGCACGGCGGGATGACGTGGTGCGCCGGCGGAGTCGTGGTGTGCCAGTGGGGTCAGGGCAGGGGCAGCGGGAAGTCGGCGGACACCCGCTTGCCCGGGCCCGGGTCCCGTACGGCCGTGCGCAGCTCCGAGCAGAGCAGCGCGACCAGGGCCAGGCCGTGCCCGCCGACCCGGTTGGTGCCGGTCGGCTGCGGGCGCAGGGGGGCGGGGGACGTGTCGCTGACGGTGATGCGCAGCACGCCGCCCCCGACCGGGACCTCCAGTTCGAGCCCGCCGGGGCCCGGGGCGTGCCGGAAGGCGTTGGTGACCAGTTCGCTCACCACCAGCTGGGCGTCCTGGCAGGTGCGGCCGTCCGGCGCGTGGCCCGCCCGGGCGAGGACCGCGCGCACGGCGCCGCGGGCCGCGGCGACCGGCGGCGGCTCGGCGCCCCACGCCATGCTGTGGCGCAAGGGGGAGACCGGGCCGGCTTCGGTCGCCGGGCGGTCCGGGTGCGGGATGGCCATGGGGCTTTCCTGTGGGGCGGGACAGGGGGCGCGAGGAGGACCGGCGCGCGCCCTGCGCGTGCATGTCGGCATCCTCGCACTCGTGCTCGGTCGCGTGCCAGCCGGTTCCCGCATCACGCGGGGTGCGGGCCGTGACCCGTGGCACTCCAGATCGGCGCCCGACCCGGTGGCCTTCCGTGCCGATGTATCCGATTTGGAGCTTATGCGCTGTTAGCCAGGGCCCCCGCACGGCTGGGACACTGGTGACGTCCGATCTTGTCCGTTCGTCGTTGAGTGAGGTGAGGGCCCCGCGTAGTGGGTCTGGAACGAATGGCGTCTCCCCGGGAGAGTGCCGCAGCCGCCGTGTCGGCGGCGCCGACCGTAGCCAACACCGCCCCCTGTCCGCTCGTGGTCCTCGACGCGCGCGGGCGCGTCGTGGAGCTGAACGACGCGGCCAGGCGGCTGCTGCCCGCCGCGCGCGAGGGCGCGCCGCTGCCGGAGCCGGGATGGCTGACGGGCGCCGCGGACGCGGGCCTGCCCGAGGCCTCCGGCCCGGTCGGTGCGCGTTCCTTCGCGGCGCACAGCTCCCCCCTGCCCGAGGGGCGGGTGGCCTGGTGGCTGGTGGAGGACACGGCGCTGCGCTCCGTACGCGAGGAGCTCGCCGAGGCCGAGGCGCACACGCGGTTCCTGTCCGAGGCGTCGACCGCCCTCTTCGCCTCGCTCAACCTCCAGCGCTGCATGGAGGTGTCCGCGACGCTGGCCGCCGGACACCTGGCCGACGCGGCCGTCGTGATCGCGCCGTCCTCGGGCAACAAGCTGCCCGTGGTGGTCTGCGACGCCGAGGGCGTGCTGTCCCGGTCCACGGTCGCCGTCGACGCCACCCGCCAGGTGCCCGGGCTGCCCGAGGCGCTCCAGGGCTTCCCGCCGGTCCCGGCCCGCTGGATCGACCCGGCCACCACCCCGTCGTGGCTGGTGCCGCCCGGGTTCGGGACCGTGGGGTCCGTGGCGATCGCCCCGCTGCCCGGGCACGGCGTCCCCGCGGGCGCGCTCGTGCTGCTGCGCAAGGAGGGCAAGAGCACCTTCGACGCGCCGGAGGAGGCCTTCGCCGGCCTCTTCGCCGCACGCGCGGGCGCCGCGCTGTCGGCGGCCCGGCTGTACGTGGAACAGCAGTCGATCACCGACGTCCTGATGCGCGAACTGCTGCCCCCCGAGCTGTCCCGGGTGGCCGGCGTGGAGTTCGCGGGCGGCTACCGGCCCAGCCGCGACGAGGAGCGGGTCGGCGGCGACTTCTACGACGTGCACCCCGGTACGGAGGAGGGCGCGGCGACGCTCGCGGTCCTCGGCGACGTGTGCGGCAAGGGCCTGGAGGCCGCCGTGCTGACCGGCAAGATCCGCAACACCCTGCACGCCCTGGTGCCCATGGCGGAGGACCACCCCCGGATGCTGGGGCTGCTCAACACCGCGCTGGTCAACAGCCACCACACCCGGTTCGCGACCATGGTGCTGGCCTCGGCCCGCCGCGAGGGGCCCGTTGTCCACCTGGAGCTCACCTCGGCGGGGCACCCCGCGCCCCTGATCGTCCGTACCGACGGCACCGTGGAGGCGGCCGACACCCAGGGCACCCTGATCGGCGTCCTGCCCACGGTCACCCACCGCACGACCCTCACCAGCCTGGCGCCCGGCGAGACCTGCCTGCTCTACACCGACGGCCTCACCGAGGCGGTGGGCGGCCCGCTGGGCGAGACGATGTTCGGCGAGGAGCGCCTCAAGCGCACCCTGGCCGGCTGCGCGGGCATGCCCGCCGAGGCCGTCGTCGAGCACGTGCAGATGGTCGTCTCCGACTGGATCGGCCGGGAGCGCCACGACGACATGGCCGTCCTCGCCGTCACCGCGCCGCGCACGGCGCCCCGGGACAGCACCGGGGACGCCGCGGTGAACGGCGGTGCCCGGGGAAGGCGCACCGCATGACCGCTCCGTCACCCACACCACCAGGACAACGCGACCCGGGCGCCCGCGCCGGCGCCGTACCGGCCGGCTCCGCCCGGGTCCGCCAGTGGGCGGACAAGCTCTGGGTCGCGGTGCGCGACATGGACGAGTACTCCGCCCGCGACGTCATCGCCAACGCCCTGGACGCCGGCCTGGACGCCGAGACCGTGCTGCTCGACATGATCGCCGCCGTCCAGCAGAAGGTCGGCGTCGAATGGGCGGCCGACCGGATGAGCGTGGCCGACGAGCACGCGGCCACCGCGATCAGCGACCGCGTCATCGCCGCGCTGCCGCCGGTGCGCCCCGCCGAGGGCCGGGGCAGGATCACGGTGTCCTGCGTCGACCAGGAGTGGCACGCGCTGCCCGCCCGCCTCCTGGCCGAGACCCTGCGGCTGCGCGGCTGGCAGGTCGACTACCTCGGCGCCCAGGTCCCCACCCGCCACCTGATCACCCACGTCCACCGCACCAACCCGCTGGCCGTGTGCCTGTCCGGATCGCTGCCGACCCGGCTCCCGGCCGCCCACGAGGCGATCACCGCCTGCCAGGCGACCGGCGTCCCCGTCATGGCGGGCGGCGCGGCCTTCGGCGCCGACGGACGGCTGGCCCGCCGCCTCGGCGCGGACGCCTGGGCACCGGACGCCCGGGCGGCGGCGGACCGGCTCGCCACGCCCCTCCCGCAGCCGCCGCCCCCGCACCAGCTCAGCGACGACCTGCCGCACCTGATCGACCAGGAGTACACCCTGGTCTCCCGCACCGCGCGGCGCCTGGTCCGGGACACGTACGCGGGACTGCTCGACGCCTATCCCGCGATGGCCGACTACGAGGAGCATCAGAAGGAGCGCACCGCCGAGGACCTGTCCCACATCGTCGACTTCCTCACGGCCGCCCTCTACGTCGACGACAGCGCGGTCTTCACCAGCTTCCTCCAGTGGACCGCCGAGATCCTGGTCGCGCGCGGCGTGCCCGCCCAGTCCCTGCTGCCCGCCCTGAACCTGCTGAAGAAGCAGCTGCGCGACTTCCCGCGCGCCACCTCCCTGGTCGAGGCCGGGCACACGGCGCTCGCCCCCACCCCTCTTCCCTGACCCCTCATCCGTCCAAAGGGCCTCCAGTGACCATCGACCCCTCCCGCACAGAGAACGGCTTGCACGTCGGCACGGCGCACTCCCGCCAGGCGGTCCTGCTCACCCTGCACGGGGACCTGGACCACGACTCCGGGGAGCACCTGCTCGCCGTCGCCGACCGCGCCCTGAGCGAGCGCGAGGGGACCGCGACGGTGCTGCGGCTGGACTGCCGGGAGCTGGGCGCGGTGGACTCGATGGGGCTCAGCGCCCTGCTCCACGTCCACCGGCGCGCCGCGCAGGACGGCCTGTTCCTCCAGCTGGAGGGGATCCCGGAGCGGCTGGAGCGGCTGCTGCGCCTGACCGGGACGTACGAGCACTTCACCGGGTACGCGACCCTGGGCGAGGAGATCGCCCCCGAGCAGTGAGCGGCCCGCCGTTGCCGTCTGGGTCCTAGAGCGGCGTGCCGGGGGCGCGGGGGCCGGGCTGCGTGCCGTAGTGCTCGGCGATCAGCCGGTGGTAGTCGGGACTGTCCAGGTGCTCCGCCGCGTCGAACTCCGGCGCGGTCCCGATCTCGTCCCTGGTACGGCCGACGTGGACGACCCGCTCCCCGGGGTCGGCGGAGAGCACCGTCCCGGCGGGCAGCAGGACCTCCTTGCCGAGGAGCCAGGTGCCCGTGTCGACCACGAGGTACTGGGAGCCGGCCTCCTCGGAGTGCCGGCCGACCGTGCCGATGGGGCCGTCGACCGCCTCGACCGGCCAGCCGGTGATGTCGCCGTCCGCCACGGGGTCGGCGGTGGGCGGGTAGGTCCAGATGTCCTCGGTCACGGGGTGACGCCTCCTGCTGTCGTGGCGGAAGTCCGGCGCGGTGCGCACCGCCGTGGGACGGCGACGCCAGCCGGATAACCCCGGAAGGAGCAGGTAAACCCCGCCGCGGCGGACGAGGGGCCGGATCGAGCCGCGGCCCGCCACCGTGCCCGGGTGGTTCCGGCGCAGTGCGGAGTGCGCGGTGCGGAGTACGGAACGGCACGACGGGTAGCCGCACAGCACGCCGGCCTCCGCGGAATCAGCAAGGGGAAACCCGATGCCTCCAAGGGTCCGCGGAGGCCGGCCCTGACGGCCGGGGCGCCCGTACGGACGGACGGCGATCCGACGCCGGGGCGTGCGGTGGGCGGCGAGGCCGTCCTATGCGGCCCGGGAGTGGTCGGCGGCCTGCGCCCGCAGCAGGAGCGCGTTCACCCGCCAGGCGCTGACGGTGCCGTCCGTGGCGACGGTGTCGATGAACCGGGTGACCTCGTCGGTGAGCCGGCGCGCCGCGGTCGCGGTGTCCAGGGCGCGGGCGGTGGCGAAGGGCCGCAGCACGGCGGGTGCGGCGACCTGGCGCGCCTCCGGGTCGGCCAGGGGCTCGTTGGGCTCGTCGTCGAGCCAGGAGCGCAGCTGGGGCAACTCCACTTCCAGGTCGGCGGTGTTGAGGATCCGCTCGATCGTCTTCGCGTCGTTCTCGATGCGCGACAGGACCGCCTCGTCGAGGTGGGTGAGGTCGATGCGGTGGTGGGTCTTGAGGTAGAAGAGGGCGGTCTGCTGTTCGTACGACTCACCCGCGTCGTCCACCGCGGGGCCGAACATGCCGAAGACGTCCTCTCCTGTGGTCCGGGGGTCCGCGAAGTGGCGGGCGTAGAGGGCGGCGATGTCGGACAGGCCGTTCGGGATCATCCTGGTGCTCTCCTCGTAGTGCCTGGGCACGGGCACGGGACGACCGGGGCCGCCCCGTCCCGTACGGGGTCTGCCCGCCTGCTACCCACGTGTGGGGGGCTCACGCGGACGAGGTCCCTCCGATTCGACCGAGTCCCGCAGCGTGCGCGAAACGGCTTATCTCCCTGCAAACGGCCGCACCGTAGAAAGGTGTGCAACGGGTGATTCACACCGAAACACCCCACACCAGAGGAGTGCAGTCATGAGCATGCGTACGCGTACCGGAGTCGCCGCCGTCGCCCTGACCGGAGCGGCCGCCGTGGCCCTCGCGTGCCTCGGGGCCGGGGTGGCCAACGCCTCCTCCGGCGGCGAACGCCCGGACGCCAGGCCGCACCGTGCGGAGGCGTCGAAGGGCGGCGACGTGAAGATGCCCGACTCGATATCCGTCCGCAAGACCGCGGACGGCGGCGTGGAGATCATGAAGGGCGTCGCCGGGAGCGGCGGCGGAGAGTTCAAGCGCGCCACGCCGAACGGCTGACGTCGTGCGGGTGCGGCGGGCGGGAGTGTCCCGTCCGCCGCACCCGGCAAGCGATGTGACGTTACGTCAGCTGTCGCGCTTGCACCCGCAGCCGAACACCGCCGTCAGCGTGTGGTCGCCCTCCTCCATCAGCAGCGAGGTCTCGCCCCTGGCCTTCTCGTCGTCGCCGCCGTACGACTTGCCGTCGAGCAGCCAGTCCACGAAGACGTACCCCGGCTCCGGGGTGGCCGACGCGAAGACGGTGTCGCCGTCCGCGTACGGACCGGACTCGGACAGGGACACCGAGCCCTTGCCGCCCCGCGTACCCACGGTGAGCTGGTGCGTGCGGCGCTCGAACTGGGCGGTGAGGTTCATGTTGTCCTCGGTGACGTCCACCGCGATGGTGTCGTCCTCACCCGCGTAGGAGTCGTCCAGCTGCCAGCCGGTGAAGCGCCAGCCCGGCTTCGCCTCGGCCTCGTACAGCAGGTCCGCGCCCTCCAGCTCCGCACCGCGCTTGGCGGCGGGCTTCTTCTTGACGGTGCCCCCGCCCTTGGACTTGGTGGTGACCGTCGACGTCGGCGTGGTGCCCTTGCGGAAGACCGCCACCAGCGCCTGGTCGCCGTTGACCGGCACCCGTACGCCCGCCGAAGTCCCGCTCACCTTCTTGCCGTTGAGCATCCAGTGCGAGAAGACGAACCCCTTGCGCGCGGTCGCCGAGTACACGGTCGTCGACCCCGCCGGGTACGGGCCGGGCTGCGACGCCTCCGCGACGCCCGAGCCCTTGGGGGACACCGTGGCCGTCACCGCGCACAGCGACGCGGTCTGCAGCGGCGGCCGGTAGGAGGCCACGCCCTGCGAGGTCTTGCCGAACACGTCCGCCGTGTCGGCCTCGTTGCGCATGCCGAGCGGGACACCGGTCGCCTCGCCCCGGTAGCTCATGCGCGGGTTCTCGAACTGGTTGATCCGGTTGCACGAGCCCTTGGTGGCCTTGCGGCACCCCGACTCGTACGCCATGATCGTCGACCAGTCCCCGTCCTTGGGGAAGTAGCCGTTGGCGCCGTACGGCGGCGGCTGTACGGGCTGGGTGACCCGGTCGTGCGAGGCGCCCAGGTTGTGGCCGATCTCGTGGCCCATCGAGTAGTGGCCGATCGAGCTCTGGGCCACCACGTTGAAGCCGTAGTTGACCGTGCTCGGCCCGGGGTTCTCCGGCGCGTAGCCGAGGCCGCCCGCGTCCCGGCCGCCCGCGACGACCGAGACCAGGTCCGCGCCGTACTGGTCGCGCAGCTGGTGCAGGTTGTCCGCCAGGCCGTCGCGGGGGTCCGCGATCGACCGCAGCAGCGCCTGGTCCACCTTGTCCCGGGCCGCCGGCACGCTCACCGGCGTCGTGCGCACGAGCCGCAGCCGCACCCGCGTGCCGCTGCCGGCGAACGCCGCGTTGGCCAGCGTGATGCCGCGCGTCACCTGGGCGCGCATCTGGGCGTCGCCGCCCGCCTCCTTGACCGCCTTGGGCGTGTAGCCCACCAGGACGTCGACCAGGGAGATGTTCTGGCCGCCCTTGCAGACGACCTTGGGCGCGCGGGGCGCGCCCGCGGCCGGGCGGACCCGCGCGGGCGCCGCCGGGGGCGGGGCCAGCTCGGACTCGTCCTCCTCGGCCATCGGCGTGAGCTCGCTGATGGTCACGTTCCCGGGCGAGCTGGGCTCCACGGCGTAGACGTCGCCGCCGAGCATGAACTGCGCGCTCAGCAGCTCGTTGCCGGGCTTGGCGTCGCAGCCCCCGTCCAGCGTGACGATCACGTCCTGCCCGACGGCCCCGTCCACGGCGCCGCTCCAGACCAGGCGGCCGTCGACCGTGGAGCGTCCTTCCTCCACGACCCGCACCGTCACGTCGTCGAACAGCGGGAAGACGACCTCGCGGCTGGCGGACCGGCCGCAGATGGGGGCGAGCGCGCCGGGCACGACCCGCGCCTCGCGGGAGCGCACCACCTCCACGCCCGTCTCCTCGCTGGTGTCGGTGGCCGGGGTGCCCCGGCTGTCGACCGGTGGTGTGACGACGCCGGTGACCGGTGCCGTCCTCGATCCGTCGTCCGCGGTGGCGGGCGCGATCAGGGTGGTCGCCCCGAGCACCATCGACCCCAGCACGACAGAACTCGTCCATTTGAAGCGCGCCATGCCGCCTCCGTGTGATGACCCGTCAGAACGCCGATATGACTTCCTCGGACGCGGCCTTCATTCACCGAAACGGATGGCAGATCACTCCGAATGCCCAAGGAACGACCGTACGGCCCACTGCGCTGGTCCGGCGAGGCGCGGCCGTACGGGGCCCGTACGGAGCTCGTACGGCGCCCGCCTCACGCATCGTCAGGACCCGCCCCACGGACCGTCGGAACCCGGCCCCGCGCACCGTCAGGACCCCAGGCGGCGGACCGCGATCACCCCGCTGAGCTGGGCCAGCTCGATCGTGAGCGTCCCGGGCTCGGCGTCGCCCAGCGCGGTCAGGACCACGTCCACGGGCACCTCCCCGTCCCCCAGCGCGGCGGCCTTGCGGTCGCCGGGCTCCACGCTCAGCTCGCGGATCTCGAAGCCGGTCCGCGCGCAGGTGTCGACGATCTCCTGGAGCACCCCGGGCCGCCGCACGTGGGTCAGCCGGTAGCGCGAGGGCGCGGTGCCCCGCGCGGTCAGGCGGTGGACCAGGGGGTGCACCACGTACGAGACGAGGAAGTACGCCACCGTGGTCAGCACCGCGAGCACCGGCAGCCCCGCGGCCGCCGCCGCGCCGATCGCGGCGGTCAGCCAGATCGTGGCGGCCGTGGTGAGCCCCTGGACCGAGCCGCGCTGGACGAAGATGACGCCCGCGCCGATGAAACCGAGCCCGGAGACGATCTGCGCGGCCATCCGGGACGGGTCGACGCTGATGGTGCCCGCCCGCAGTATGTCGTCGAAGCCGTACTTGCTGACCAGCATGAACAGCGCCGAGCCCACGCCGACGACGGTGTACGTGCGCAGCCCGGCGGCCTTCTGCCGCAGCTGGCGCTCCACTCCGATGGCCCCCGAGAGCAGCAGGGCGAGGGCGAGCTCGCCCAGCTGGATCCAGGTCTGCCCGGCCGGTTCCATCGGCACGTCCTTTCGCCGCGTTCGTCCACCCCCTCCGCGCGCCGAGGGTAGTCCCCCCGGCGTCAGCGCAGCGTGTAGCCCCCGTCCGGGTAGAGCGTCGAGCCGGTGGTGTAGCCGTTGGTGAACAGGAACAGCACGGCGTGCGCCACCTCGTCCTCGCCGCCCACCCGGTGCAGCAGCGTGTCGCGCCGGTACTGCGCGAACGCCGCCTCGCGCGCCGCGGCCGGGCGCCGCGCCCACAGGTCGCCGTCGATCGTGCCCGGCGAGACCACGTTGACCCGCACCGGGGCCAGCTCGACCGCGAGGCCGCGCCCCAGGCCCTCGATCGCCGCGTTGCAGGCCGCGTACGCGGGAGCGGGCCCGGGCGGCCTGGCACCAGCCGCCCCCGCCATCAGGACCACGGACCCGTCCGGCGACAGCGCGGGCGCCGCGTGCCGCACCGCGTGGTACTGGCCCCAGAACTTGGACGCGAACGGGCTCTCGGCCTCCCGCGGGCCCAACTCCCTGAGCGGGCCCACCTGGTAGTCGGCGGCGGAGGTGAACAGGTGGTCCACGCGGTCGAGTCCGTCGAAGAAGGCGGCCAGGGACGCGTCGTCGGTCACGTCGACGGTCCGCCAGGTGGCGGCGGCGCCCAACTCCCGTGCGGCGGAGGCCAGTCGCTCCTCGGTGCGGCCACCGAGGACGACCCGGGCACCGGCGGCGACGGCCTGGTGCGCCACGCGCAGGCCGATCCCGGAGCCGCCGCCGATCAGGACGACGGTACGGTCCGCGAGCCGGTCGCGGTCGTGGGTCTGCGGTCGGGTCTCGGGCGCGTCGGGCGTGGCGGACACGGAGCTGACTCCTCGGCGTACGGCGAACAGGGCTGGTGGACGCGGCACCGCGTCCACCAGTCATGATCACTTACGGTCGCGCCCGAGACCATTGCCGCAGTGTTGCCAACACCTTTCGGTTTCCCGGAGGTTGGCCGGCAGCCGTGGCCGCCGTCGTGGTCACGGCCGTCGTCGTACGGGAGTCAGCGTCCCCGGCGCGCGCGGGCCGCCTTGCGGGCCTCCGCGAGCTTGCGCGCCTCGTCGCTCTTGCGGGCCGAGCGGCCGCCGGAGGGCTTCGCCGCGCCCTTGGTGCTGCCCAGGCCGCGGAAGGGGGCGTTGGTGTTCCTGGCCTTGCCGTCCCCGGCCTCGGCGTCGAGCGGCGTCCCCGGGGGCTTGCGCGCGCCGGTGAGCCTGCGCAGCTCCGGGTCGCCCGGGCGGACCTTGGTGACCGTCGGCTTGATGCCCGCCTCGTCCGTGAGGGCGCCGAAGTCCCGCCGCTGGCCGGACAGGACGAGCGTGACGACCCGGCCCGACCCGCCGGCCCGCGCGGTACGGCCGGCCCGGTGCAGGTAGTCCTTGGGGTCCGTGGGCGCGTCCACGTTGAGCACCAGGTCGAGGTCGTCGACGTGCAGGCCGCGGGCCGCCACGTTGGTCGCCACCAGCGCGGTGACCCGGCCCTCCTTGAAGTCGTCGAGGGTCCGGGTGCGCTGCGGCTGGGACTTGCCGCTGTGCAGCGCGGCGGCGTGGACGCCCTGCGAGCGCAGCTGCTCGGTGAGCCGGTCGACGGCGTTCTTGGTGTCGAGGAAGAGCAGCACCCGCCCGTCGCGGGCGGCGATCTCCGTGGCCACCGGGTGGCGGTCGGGGCCGTGCACGACCAGCACGTGGTGCTCCATCGTCGTCACGACGGCGGCCGACGGGTCCACCGAGTGGACCACCGGGTCCTTGAGGTAGCCCTCCACGATCCGGTCGACGTCGCCGTCCAGGGTCGCGGAGAACAGCATGTGCTGCCCGTCGGGCGCCACCTGGTCCAGTGCCTGAGTGACCTGCGGGAGGAACCCCATGTCACACATCTGGTCGGCCTCGTCCAGGACCGTGATCCGCACCCGGTCCAGGCGGCAGGCCCTCCGGTCGACCAGGTCGCGCAGCCGCCCGGGGGTGGCGACGGCCACCTCGACGCCGTCGCGCAGCGCGGCCACCTGGGGGCCCGCGGGCAGGCCGCCGACGAGCGCGGCCAGGCGCAGCCCGACCGCCTCGGCGTACGGGCGCAGGGCGTCGGCCACCTGCTCGGCCAGCTCACGGGTCGGGACGAGCACCAGCGCGAGCGGCTGCTTGGCCGCGGCGCGCCGCCCCGCCGTGCGGGCGAGCAGCGGCAGCCCGAAGGCGAGCGTCTTGCCGGAGCCGGTGCGCCCCCGGCCGAGCACGTCGCGCCCGGCGAGGGCGCTGGGCAGGGTGGCCGCCTGGATCGGGAAGGGCTTGCGCACGCCCTGCTCGGCGAGGGTGCGCAGCAGGGCGGCGGGCAGGGCGGTGTCGGCGAAGGAGGACGCGGGGGCGGTCGCCGCCGGTGCCTGGGCTTCGGCCCCGTCCCCGGTCTCGGGCGAACTGCCGCGCGGGTCGGTGTCGTTCATGCGGAGCCTCCACGAGAGGGACGTACCGAGGAAGGCCCGGCAGGTTGGGTGCGGCGCGGGCGCTCGGTGCCTCGGGGGTCCGTCCGGGGCGCCCGCGGGCAGGAAGGCCCAAGGGTAACACTTAGTAACGGTGCGAACCGGGCCGGCCTCGACCGCCGCACGGCATGGGGGAGAACGTTTCCGCAGATCAAGGCGGGGAAAGCGCTGTCACCGCAACGGCGCACACCCCCGTGACCTCGCCGCGCCCGACCCGTTCACGCCCACGTGAAGAAGACTCTCCTCGCGGCCCTCGCCGCCGCTGCCGTGGTCCTGACCGGCGCCCCCTCCGGCACCGCGGCCTCCGCCCCCGTCCACACCGTCACCGTCATCAAGGGCCACGGAATCGAAGCCTGCCCCGGCGGTTCCTTCTGCCTGTACCGGCACGAGGACTACAACGGCGAAACGGACGCCGACATCGTGGTCGTCCACACCAGCGAGGCGGGCTCACAGGAAATCGACCTTGAGGGCACGCCCGCCTACGACTTCGGACGGTCCGCCGTGCTGACCGACCGGGACTTCGCCAACGTCAAGCTCTCGCCCAACAGTTGCGCCGACTTCGGCCAGCCCACGAAGGACTGGTCGTACGTCAGCTTCTTCCACGGAGGGGGCATCGGGGACAAGTGGCGCCGGCCCAGCCTGGACAACAGGGAGGGCCTCAGCCACAAGGCGAGCTGGTGGGAGTGGAAGAACGGCGCCCAGGTGCCCTGGAGCAGGTACGACCGCGTCGACCTGAACAACCGGGCCGGCTGCCTCCTCTACGACGTGCCGCTGCCGGGAACCGTCGTCCGCTGACCCACCCGCCCCGGAAAAACCACTGCCGCCGCGCGCCCGCCGTCAGTAGCGTGCCGCCATGGACGCGAACACATGGACCGGCGTGCGCGAGCGCGTGCTCCGTCTCGCCGCGCACCCGCGCGCGGGTGACGTCTTCGGCGCACGCGGACACGGCTTCGCGCTCGGTCCCGCCATGGAGCACGGTCAGGTCCGCTCGCTCGAAGCGGAGCTGGGGCAGGAACTCCCCGTCGAGTACCGGGAGTTCCTGCTCCGGGTCGGCGCCGGGGGAGCCGGGCCCGACTACGGCCTGATGACGCCGGTCCCCGCTGAGGACGGCTGGCAGTGGCGCGGCGTCGGCCTCGGCTTCTCGGGGCAGCCCACCACCGCCCGGTTTGCCGGGCGGCCCTTCGTGGCGGAAGCGCTCCAGAAGCAGCTCGACGTGCTGGACGGACAGGAGCCGAAGCCCGACGCGTTCGACGACGACGCGTCCTTCCTCCAGGCGCACACCGCCTGGGACGACCGGTACGAGGAGCTGTACGACGCCCAGGAGGCCGGGGCGGTCTTCCTCAGCGAGCAGGGGTGCGGCTACTCCTCGCTGCTGGTGATGACCGGCCCGCACAAGGGGTCCGTGTGGGAGGACCTGCGCCCGATGGACCGGGGGATCGCGCCGACCGGCACGGACTTCGGCGCCTGGTACCTGGCCTGGCTCGAGCGGGCCGAGCGCCAGCTCGCGGAGGTGCCGGCGGCGGAGTGAGCCGGATGGCTCAGCCCTGGTTCTCGTGCGGCTCCACCGGCAGCAGCGCCAGCGCCGCGACCACCGCCCGGTGGTCCGTCCCCGGCACGGTCCGCTCGCTCACCGAGGCCGTGGCGAGCCCGGGGCCGTGGAGCACGTGGTCGAGCTGCACCAGGGGCGGCAGCGGCCCCTTCCCGGCGGGCCAGGTGCGAGCCCAGGCCCGGCCCAGGTCGGCGTGCGCGTCGGCCAGGCGGCCGGTGGAGAGCAGGTCGCGCATCGGGGCGTGGTCGAGCGAGGCGTTGAAGTCGCCCAGGAACACCGTGTCGGGGCCGCTGCTCCGGGCGGTGGAGGCGAGCGCGGCCATGTCCCGCGTCCAGCGCCCCGCGTCGCCCAGCGGGTAGTAGGTGTGCACGGCCACCAGCCGGACGCTCCGGCCGCCCACGGCCACCCGCGCGGTGGTCTGCGGCCAGGCGGTGTCCGCCCGCAGCGGGCCGCCCCCGGTCAGCGGGAGGCGTGAGTAGAGCGAGGAGTCGTTCTCCGGGTGGAGCTCGTGGTGGGGGAGTACCGCGTCGAGCCCGGCCGCCTTCAGGGCGGCGATCCCCGGGGCCGTGAGTTCCTGCAGGGCCAGGACGTCGACGCGCTCGTCCCGTACGAGTCGTACGACGGCCGCTGCCTCGGCGGCGCCGACGTGGGTGTTGAGTGTCGCGACCCGCAGCACGGGCGCGTCGGCGGGGGCGTCCGGGCCGTCCGGTACGAAGCGGGGCGCGAGCGGCACGGCGTAACCGGCGGTGATCAGTACGGCGGCGGCGACCAGGAGCCGTGAACCCCGCAGGGCGCGTACGCACAGGACGGCGACGAGCACGAGCGCGCTGAGCACGCTCGCGTACGGGAAGAGGACCATCGGGACCGCGAGTACGGTGCCCGCGTCGAGCCCGGCGGCCCGGGCCGCGAGCAGGAGCACCAGGAGTGCCAGGAGCGCCCCGCAGGACCGGAACGCCGCTCGGGCGGGGGCGCGGCGGGTGCGCCGGGTGCGTCTGACGGTGGTGGCTGCCATGCGGGTGGTTTCCTCTCGCCGGAGCGCGGGACGGTGATCGTTCCGGCCTTCGGGAGAGGACGCGGAGGGCCCGTTTCCGGTTCCCGTACCGGTCTGACAGGCCATCAGGACCGTTCGGGGTGCCGGATGTACGGCGAATGGATGGCATTTCTCGCTTTTGTTCCCACCTCAGCCCTCAAGCTCTTGGGATTTTCATCAAGTCGGCCAAGGTGATGTGCGGTACGTCCCCCTTCCTACGAGATGGTGCGAGATGAGTCGCAGTTACAGATGGTGGCTGGCGCCCTGTGCTTCGGCGGCGCTGACGGTGTGCCTGCCGGTGACGTCCTGGGCCGCG